>PGZN01000011.1 GCA_002840165.1 Firmicutes bacterium HGW-Firmicutes-8 | reverse complement strand
GGAACGCCCCGAAGTTACGCCTGGGGAGATTGTGTAAGACTTCTTGTAACAGAGAAGCAACGGTCGATTAACCAGGAAGCCCCCTGCTCTTAGCTGGGGAAGCGTTCACGTAATATACAGTATATTTACAGATCAGAGAAGGATTTTGACCAACATCAAGGGAATAATAGTAAAGAAAGTGACCGAAAGGAGTGGCAATTATGGTGATTAATGTTAGGGGCAAGAACATCGATGTAACAAATGCGTTGAAAGAATATGTAGAAAAGAAATTGTTAAAACTTGAGAAATACCTTGACTTATCCGAGGCACAGGTTACTTTAGTGGTGGAGAAGGGTACACATAAAGTAGAAGTAACCATACCGATTAATGGATTGATACTTAGAGGTGAGGAAGAGACCGGGGATATGTATGCCTCTATTGACCTCGTGGTTGAGAAGATGGAAAAGCAGATTAATAAGTACAAGGCCCGTTTCAACAAGAAGGCCAGAGTGGAAGGAAAGTCTGCACCGTCTGCAGCCGAGGATACTTATGAGGAACCCAGGATTATGAAAACCAAGCGTTTTGCTATTAAACCAATGCCGGTTGATGAAGCGGTTATGAGGATGAACATGCTCGGCCACAGTTTTTTCGTTTTCTCCAATGCCGATACTGAGGAAGTCAACGTCTTATACAAACGGAAAGACGGTAATTATGGTTTAATTGAACCTGAGTTCTAGAAAAAATATCACCGATAAAATGACCATTTACAATTTAAGAAGATTTACTAGTAAAGGCCCGCCTGGGGACATGGTGGGCCTTTAACATGCCGCCAGTAAATGGAAGGGCTGGACAATATAAGCAGTAATATATTGGGCAGAAATGAGTTTTCCGTGAATTTGTACTATTTTGTGGAAATTTTATATTATTTTTACTGGGGAAAAGAAGGAATAACTAAGTAAAAGTAGAAATTAGAATTACGGAAATTTTTAGAATCCAGTAACAGTGTTTGATAACATAGGATAGGAATGCAGGTGTTATTATGAGTTTTGAAAGACATACTGACGCGAAAATTGCCGATTATGAGGATATCATCCGGCAGATTAAGGATGTCATTTCAGCTCGGATTGTTACAGATGATATGGGCGAAATTTCCGAAATTCATGTCCTGGCGGATTCCAGCAGGAGTCCCAAACAAATTGTCAGGGATATCGAATCTGCCTTCATGGCGCAATTTAATATCAGTGTTGACCACAAAAAGATCAGTGTGGCTCAAATGCAGGATGAAGAGGGCGGCAGGGCCGGTTCAGAAACTAGGCCTAAAGTAAGCAGTGTGACGGTGCTTTCCGGCAGGAGGATAACTGAGGCCAGAGTCCAGCTTGAATTAAGCGGTAACATTTATGAGGGGGTGGCTTCGGGTCCCAGCACAGCCAACAACAAACTTCGCGTAATTTCTCAAGCTACTGTATTGGCCCTCGAAAATTATTTGAAAAGCACCTGCAATTTAGTGACTGAGGATATTACCGTGCTCAACCTTGCCGGTAGACAGGCTGTAGCGGCATCTGTGTCGTTAGTGACAAATATCGGTGAAGAACGGTTAATTGGGGCCGCTTTTATAAACCACGATGAAAGGGAGGCTGCTGTGAAAGCAACCCTGGCAGCTGTGAACAGGCGAATGGCATTATTGCTGAGTGAATAGAAAATTTGTTTTTCAAAAGGACCGACTTTAGATAAGCCAGATCTTCATGTTTCGGTAAAGTAGACTAAATTGAACAGGGTCAAACCAATGAGCGGAACCTACCCGAGCGGAGTTACCCGACCTTACTTAGCGGTTACAGGTCGAGTTAGAAGGCAGACGGGGGGTTAACTTTACTTGACAAGGATAGCAAAGATCATTATGGCTATCGTATCTTTAGTTTTAGCAGGTGGTGGAAAATACAATTGGTAGACGCATGTACCATAACCTGCTAAAATAAGTCGGTCCTTATTTTTTTAGGCTCCTTGAAATGGGGTGTAGGCTGGTGAAAAACCTTCCAAAATTTGCTCAATTATATATCATCCTAGTATCACTGCTAGCCCTAATTTTGTTAATTTACTTTTATTCTAAAATTAACTTAAGTCTTCAAACTCTTTCAGCATTAATTTTCTTTTGTTTATTAGCTACTGTTACTAACTCATTAAAAGTTTATCTTTCTAAAGGTGGGTATGTTACGGTAACATTTGCTGTCACATATGCTTGTGTATTGCTATTTGGAGCTCCTTTAACAGCGTATATTGAGGTTATAGGGATGGTTTTAAGTAATATAATTATAAAAGATAAGAGTCCTTGGTATAAGTTACTTTTTAATTGCGGACAATCCGTAATTTGTGTAGCTGCAGCCCAATTTGCTTATTCTTATGGTGGGGGTATTAATGGTAATGTCGATACTCTTAATATAGTTCCTTTAATGATGTCTGCTGTAAGTTTTTTTCTTGTAAATAGTATGGCTATTACAATTATTTTAGCACTTGTTCAAAATATGTCTCCGTGGGAAATATGGATTAGTAATCTGAGGTGGACTTTCCCCAATATGTTTACCCTGTCACTCCTAGGCATTTTAATGGCAGGGATTTATAGCCATGCCGGCTATTGGGGTGTTTCCCTTTTCTTCATTCCCCTGCTTTTAGCTAGATTTATTTTTAAGTCTTATATGGATGTCCGGGAGGTTTATTTAAATACACTTGAAGCTTTGGCCAGTGCTTTGGATGCTAAGGACAAGTATACCAGGGGTCACTCGGAACGCGTAGCCAGATATGCTGTAAAGCTTGCCAGGGAACTTAAACTACCTGAGGAGCAGGTTGAAAAAATTGAAAGTACTGCTCTCCTTCATGATATAGGCAAGATTGGGGTAAATGCCGAACTGCTTAGTCGATCAGGCAAACTTTCAGTTAGGGAATATGATATAGTTAAACTGCATCCCGTTATTGGAGCTAATATTATCAAGGACATTCATGATTTAGGTTCTGTTACCGATTATGTGCGGCACCATCACGAAAAATATGATGGCTCTGGATACCCAGATAACCTACATGGGGAAAACATCCCATTAGGGGCCAGAATTATTACCCTGGCTGATTCTTTTGATGCTATGACCTCCGGTCGTTCTTACCGGAAAGAGGTGACATTTGAGGAAGCTATTAAAGAAGTTAAACGCTGTGCCGGGACCCATTTTGACCCCCTGCTGGCAGAAGTTTTTATCAACTGTTGGCAGGAAAAGGTTCCCTGGATTCGGCCAAATTCTTTGGTCGAAGTTGTATCTGGAGCAGATAAATAAGGAGCAGGAGCATGGAACTGGATCCAAAACCAGAATCTTTAATTATAAACTCAAAAATAGTTAGTTATTTTACCGTAATTTGTGGATTGATAGTATTTCTAATAAATTTTCAGCTTACTGATTTAGACCTTTGGTCAGAGGTGGCCTTGTTTGCTCTATTGGCCTTTCTTTCCCAGCTGATGCCCACCCGCTTACCCCAGGGCGCTGATTTCTCAGTGACTTTTATTCTGGACCTTGTTTTAATCGCTCTTTACGGGATTGGAGTTGCTGTTGCAACTAGGTTTGTGGTTACACTCGGCGCCGGGTTGTTTTCCAAATTATTGGGAAGCCAAAACTCTCTGTTGAATATTGCCATAACTACCGGACAAGTTGTACTAATCGTCGGTATAGCGGGAACGTTTTATCAATTAGCCGGTCATCAAATATTGGCTTTTGCTATTGGCGCGGTTGTATATTTTATTGTTGCCACTTTTTTTATTGCCCTCGATGGAGTTTTAGTATTTCAAAACCGGTTTGGTGAGGGATGGGTTTCAATCATTCAAACTCTCTATCTTAACTTCTTTGTTCTGTCTTCCCTGGCCTATCTTTTAACTTACATTGTAAGGAACTCTTCTCCGGACTGGAAACTGTTCGGGGTTCTGCTTTTTTTTGTCCCGGTTATGCTGGTTAATTATGCTCTCAGGTTGTCTGTCAACATTAAACAGAGCTATTCTAAAACTGTGAAAACTATAGCTGCAGCTATAGAGGCCAAAGACCCTTATATGAAGGGCCATTCTGAGCAGGTAGCTGAACTAACCCTAGCGATGGCCAAAGAATTTAGGCTACCCAGGCGGGAGCTGCAAAAACTTGAGTATATAGCTCTTCTTCATGATGCCGGAAAAATCGGGGTGCGGGATGAGATTCTAAACAAACCCGGACCTCTGTCGGCGGAAGAATACGAGGAGGTCAAAAAACATTCGGCTCTAGGGGCCGATATTATTCAGAAAATCAAATTCTTAAGTTCCAAGTCTGATATAGTCCTTTACCACCACGAAAGATTTGATGGGAGCGGCTATCCCGCTGGTTTAAAGGGTTTAGACATTCCCTTGGAGGCCCGCATCATGGGGGTGGCAGATGCCTATAATGCCATGGTTACCGACCGCCCTTTCAGACCAGCCAGGACACCGGAACAAGCGGTTGAGGAAATGGTCAGATTAGCGGGAATCCAATTTGACCCCAACGTGGTTGAGAAAATTAAGATTGTTTTGAAACGGCGTGGGGAATACAAGGGAGAGATATAGATGTTTATTGAGGTACTCATAGTTGCCATAATTGCGGGCTTAATTTGGGGAGGAAGACTTACTAATCTTGGCCGGCTAAATTTTAAGTATATATATTTGGTTTTCGCCGCCTACTTAATCCAAGTAGGCATTGGTTTTTGGGCTCCCAGATACGCCTTTGGGGGGTACCCCTACCTTCATATAGGTTCATACCTGCTGCTGCTCCTTGTCTTAAGAAAAAACCGCCACCTGCCCGGGATCAATTATATCCTCGGCGGGACGGTGATGAATTTTGTAGTCATTGCTTTAAATGGAGGCTATATGCCTGTGCGGGCTGATGTTATTCCCAAAAGTATGGCAGCAGCTCTGGCCACGGGTCATGGAGGGACGCATGCGCTGATGACAGCCTCGACCAAGCTTGGATTTTTGGCTGATATATTTTATATTTCTCTGCCTTATCAAAAGCAGTTGATAAGTATGGGGGATATCATCATCAATGTTGGGTTGGTGATATTAGTGATTTTGGGAATGAAAAAAGGCAAGTAAGGCTGAGATATCGGGTGATACAATTTTGAGGGTTTGCCTAGGCAAACCCTCAAAATTTTTATCCTACAATGATTATGTTACCAGTTCTTTATATAATTGTAATAACTTCTTTCTCCAGGATTAGGCAGTCGAATATAAACCTCTATTCTTCAATCATGATATTTTCAAAAACAGGATAACCAACAGCTGATATCTGCAGGTTTTTTACTCTCGAGCTTGATAGACTGGTAAACTGCCCCCAATAAAGTGGTGCCAGCGGATAATCTTGAAGCGCCATTTCTTCGGCTTGAGTAAGCAGGTATTTTCGTTCTGCAAAATTAGGTGTCAATCTGGCCTCATCTATCAGGGCATCTACATCTTTATTTTGATAACCTCCCCACGTACAGCTACCCTTACTGTGGAAAATCGGTTGGATAAGGGAATCCATATCAAGGTAATCGGGACCCCAGGATACTCTAAATAAATCTGATTCATTTTCAACATAGGGTACAATGAGGGACTCATCAGCGTGAATTAATTTTACCTTTATGTTGACTGATTCCAAGTCCTTCTTAACACTTTCAACGATCATCTTTTGAGAAACTCTGTCATGATATGTCAGGTTCAATTCCGGTAAACCCCTGCCGTTAGGGTATCCCGCTTCGGCGAGAAGCACTTTGGCTATTTCCTTACTGTAAGAGGGTACAGTTTTTACATTTCTTCCTGACAGTATTGGTGGGGTAATGGAATCAGCAACTACACCGTAAGAATCATTAAGGACTTCATTTACAATGTATTCTTTATTGATAGCGTAACTAACAGCTTCTCTTAGCTTTTTATTTGACTTCATTGGTTCCTTTTTGAGATTAAAGGCTAGGAAGGTGGCACCTAAGTCAGAGAACATTTTAATATTATTTTTATATTTAGGATTCTTAATTGCTGTCTTTAAATTTGGGACAACAAACATGAGGTCGATAATTCCTTTGTTATATTCATTCCATGCTTTTTCATTACTTCGTTCGACGAACCTTATGCTGTCCACATAAGCTTTCTTACCATAGTACCTGTCATTTCGAGCAAGTACAATCTCGTTTTGGTCCTTATGAAGGACTTTAAAAGGCCCAACTCCGGTAATCGTGTTATTTCCATAATTTGTGCCCAACTGCTCAACCTCGTCTTTGTTTATCACAACTAAACATGGACTCCCAAGAGCAGCTAGAAAGTTGTTGTTTGGCTTGTCCAAAGTAATTTCCAGGGTAAAATCATCGAGAACTTTTATCCCCTTTGTGTCCGCTGCTTTCCCATCAAGTTTTTCCTTAGAACCGGATATTGCTTCCAACATATATGAGACACGACTCTCGGGTGTTAAATATTTCTCGTATGAGTATTTGAAATCGTGCGCCGTACATTGTTTACCGTTACTGAAATAGACATTGCCATTCAAATGAAAGATAAATATTTTACCTTCTTTTACATCCCAGCTTTTAGCTATACCGGCAGCAGGTTCCATAGTTTTTATAGCATATTTGATTAAAGGTTCACTCACCGCTGAATAGATTAAGGAATCGGAAAAAAAATTCGAGATTACAGGGTTTAAAGTAAAAGGCATTTTTGGAATAGCAACCACTAATGTCTTTTCTTTAGCGGGGCTGCCGGCCAGCGCAGGATTGTTCCCTGTCTTAAGACATCCTGTCAGGCTAAAAACTAGCAGTAAGCAACAGATGAGTGTAAACTGTCTTCTCATAGACCAATCCCCCCTTTTAGAGAGCTAGGAGTCCTCAAGCATTACATTCTCAAACATTGGATAACCGTTGAGCGATATCTGCAGGTTCTTCACCCGCGGGCTGGTGATGCTGTACAGAATTGGTTGGATAAAAGCATCAATATCCAGGTAATCCGGTACCCAGGATGTTCTATAAAAATCTGAAACCCCTTCTACATAAGGTATGGCAAGTTTTTCATCGGCATGAACAAGCTTTACTTTGATGTTAACTGCCGCTAAGTCATCCCTGATGCTTTCAACAAGCCTCTTTTGAAATGTTCTATCATGATAAGTAAAGTTTAATTCCGGCAGCCCTTTTCCGCCCGGGTAACCGGCTTCGGCCAAAAGCGTTTTTGCTTTTTCTGTATTATAAGAGGGTGGTGTAGTATTGTGCCTGCCTGACAGAGAAGGGGGAGTGATAGAATCAGCCACACTGGCTGAGTAATTGGCAAAAACATCATCGAGTTTTTCCTTGTTGATGGCGTACGTTATAGCTTCCTGAAGTTTTAATTTAGAATAATCCCGAAATGCAGACCCGGTTGCGACCGTTCGATTTGGCCTTATACAGGGCTGTATCGGCCTCCTTAATCAAGTCGGTTTGTCTGGAAAATTCAGCTACCCCGAAACTAGCCGTAACGTTTAAGGGGGTATCTTCAGCGGTTGTGAACTGGTGGTTTTCAACCGAGTTACGCAGCCGTTCGGCAATCATAAAGGCCTCATCCAAACCGGTGTCTACGAGTAATAAAGCGATTTCCTCGCCCCCGTACCGGGCTACAAAATCGCCGGGCCTAATAAATGAATCAAGCAGTGCGGCCATATCTATCAATACTTTGTCTCCGGTCTGGTGGCCGTAAGTGTCATTAGTGTTTTTAAAGTGGTCAATATCGATCATGATTAAAGAAAAAGGAATTTTACTGTGTTCATTATACAAAGTCAATGTTCTTAATTTTTCATCCAGGGCTCTTCTGTTAAGTATCCCGGTTAAAGGGTCGCGAATAGTTTTAAGTTCCAGAGTGGTGGAAATTTTCAATATAAATGCGAAACAAAAGGCCAAAATCATTAAGAATAAGAATGACAATATTGATGATATAACAAGTGAACTGTCGACAAGCTTTATAGTATTCAGACGGGCTGTTTCGTAACGATTTGACGAATAGTTAGAGATTTCCACGGAAGCATTTCTAATAAATGAATAGTGAGATAAAACCGACTGGTAACGTGATTTGTCACTAACGTCGGAGTCTAGTAGTTCACTAAGTAATTTATCCAGCTCTATCTCGTGTTTTTTGAGTAAAGTGATGTTTTCTTTCAGATTGTCGTCAAAAGCGTGTTCGTTAATATCATTGATTATCTGTTTTAACTCGTTATGATTCTGCCGAAGAGCAAATATGTATACAGGTGAATCGGTGTTAGATAAAAGATATTTAGAGAGGAGAGACTCTTCATTTGTGGCTGAAACTTCAAGCTGGTGCGATAATTCCATACATTCGAGGTATGTGGCTGCTGTATATTCACTGAAAGTCTTGATCTTATTTAAATAGAATATGGAGACAATACATGAAGACAATAACACCAAAAAAACCACCGCAAAAACAACTTTAACTTTATTGATGAATTTAGAATTGCTGATGTAAGGATATATCTTTGTGGAAGGAAACGAAAATATGCCTTTTTTACTTTCTGCCATATTAAACACCGCTTTTGCAGCCGGTTATTAAAACCAGCCGTATTACTTAATCTAATAAGGTACACAGGACTTGTCCGGCCTATTTTTTAGATAATATTTCCTTGTCAGGCAATCATTCTACAACAAACCACAATATCCTTTAAAATATGGGTTTATGCCCCAAGAATACCTAGCTTTTCATCCACACACGGTCATAGTCTATCGTCATGTTTAACGCCCGTTTGACCTTCCAGAAAAGATTACCCAAAGTATTAGCTGTGTTATAAAGCAGATTTATTTTCGGGTCGTCGATACTATAGGTGTATTTTATCGAGTTTCCTCTATATCTGCGCGTTTCTTTCATATACCTTTCTACTTCTGTCCCGGCGAGAGGAAGCAGCTTTCCCAAAACGTTAAAGTTAAGCCTGTTTTTGGGCATAATCTTTTTGGCCTGTTGCAGAAACATCAGGTTTTCATTTAGTTCGGTGAAAGTAATCCTGTCATCAAATGTTATCATCCCCAGGGCCACAAAGATGTCGAATTTACTTAAGGTCTCCAAAGCCCGCAGATTTTCTTCGACCGTAATATCCTTCTGAAAACGGTCCAGCATTGTTTGGGAACCGGATTCCACACCCAGAAATACCTTTCTGAGACCGGCCTCTCTCAATAATCCAAACAACTCCTCATCCACGTCATTGGGTCGGCAGTGAATGTAGAAATGCAGATCCATATTTCTCTTTAAAATTTCTTCGGCGATCTCCCTTGCCCTGTTGTAACCACTACCCTTACCGCCGATGAAAATGGCGTCATTAAAGGCAATATTCCTGACGTCGTATTCATGGTAAAGAATATCCAGTTCATCCATCACGTTTTGGCTGCTGCGGACCCTGTATTTCGGCCCGAAGCTTGAGAAAAAGGGAGTAACACTGCAAAAGCTGCATCTGCCGTAACAGCCGCGCGATGTAGTCATCGTAGCCGCATTCACTCTTCTTAATGATTCCGGCAGGGTATCCCTGGCCGGAAAAGGGATGCTGTCCAGGTCCTCAATTAGCGGCCGGAAATCATTCCTGATGATTGTGTTATTTTCCAGATAGGCCAGACCTTTGATGTCATGCCAGTCATGTCCGGAGATTATCTTCTCAGCCAGTTCCGCAAAAGTCTCTTCCCCCTCGCCAAGGACGACAGAATCAACGGCAGGAAACATATTTATTATTTCTTCATAGGCGTAAGTCGGAAAAATACCTCCGATAGAGATATGGGCATCTACCCCGGCCTTTTTCAAGCCGGTGATAAAATTAAAAGCCCGCTTAGCGCCTTCCTGAAAAGGGATACTGACACCTATGACCCTACAGGGAATATTTTTCACTTCTTTGACAGCTCGGGACACTGTCCAGCCTTGTTCGGGGATGTTAATAATTTCGACATTTATGTTTCTCTTTCTCAGGCATGCTGCGATATAGCCTAACCCTATATGTTCGTAAATATCGCTGGTGATGCCCAGGGGCGGGTTAATCAATAGCACATCGCGGTATGACATGAGTTTTCTCCATTCTGTAATTTATTCCAATTATATATTGGATAAAACGACAGTATATCCTGCATTTCAACCCACGAAAACGCATTTTGCGCCAACTAGGACCACACCTTGAACTCTCTTCCCAAAAATGCTACAATTGAAACTAGTGAATTCCTGTACAATAAGGGACCGCACAGGTCTCTTTTGCTTATATTGTTTGTATTATAGAAAGGGTGTTTTTTGATGTTGGGGTTTGTTAAGAACCTGTTTGATGACAATGCGAAGATAGTAAAAAAATTACAGAGAGTCGTTAATGAGATAAACGATTTAGAACCGGAGATGGAGAGGTTATCGGATTCCGAGCTGCGTGGAAAGACTGATGAGTTCAAGGCTAAGCTTGCTGACGGGTCGACGATTGACGATCTCCTGCCAGAGGCTTTTGCTGTGGTGCGGGAGGCTTCCAAGCGGGTACTTGGGATGAGGCATTTTGATGTCCAGCTTATCGGTGGGGTAGTCCTGCACCAGGGAAGGATATCAGAGATGAGAACCGGTGAGGGCAAAACCCTGGTGGCAACTCTGCCGGCATACCTGAATGCCTTGACCGGGCGGGGTGTGCATATCATTACCGTAAACGACTACCTGGCCCGCCGGGACAGTGAATGGATGGGCCGGATTTACCGCTTCCTCGGGCTGTCAGTAGGCCTGATAGTCCATGGGCTGGAATATGATGAAAGAAAAGCGGCCTACAATACAGACATTGCTTACGGGACAAACAATGAATTTGGTTTTGACTACCTGAGGGATAACATGGTCCACGAAAAGGAGCATATGGTCCAGCGTCAGCTGTATTATGCGATTGTGGACGAGGTGGACAGCATCCTCATTGATGAGGCCAGAACCCCACTGATAATATCGGGGCAGGCTGATAAAGCCAATGACTTGTATTACACGGTGGCCAAGGTAGTACCCCGGCTGGTCAAAGAAGATGATTATTCGGTTGATGAAAAGGCACATACGGTAGTCCTGACCGAAAAAGGGGTAGCCAGGGTAGAACAGATGCTTGGTGTGCAGAACCTTTATGAGGATGAGCACATCGAGCTCACGCATCATATGAACCAGGCATTAAAAGCCCACGGCCTGATGAAAAGGGACAGGGACTACGTCGTCAAGGACGGGGAAGTTATTATCGTAGACGAATTCACCGGCCGCTTGATGTTCGGTCGGCGGTACAGCGAAGGTTTGCATCAGGCTATCGAAGCCAAGGAAGGGGTCAAGATTGAAAGAGAATCCCAAACCCTTGCCACTATCACCTTCCAGAACTATTTCCGGATGTACGAAAAGCTGGCCGGGATGACCGGTACAGCCGAGACGGAGGAAGATGAATTCCGGAAGATTTACGGGCTTGATGTGGTGGTTATTCCAACCAACAAGCCGATGATAAGGAAAGACCTGGCTGACATGATTTACAAAACAGAGCAGGCGAAATTCCGGGCAGTGGTGGAGGAGATCGTGGAGAGACACAACGCTGGTCAACCGCTGCTGATTGGGACGATTTCCATCGAAAAGTCGGAAGAGTTAAGCTCACTGCTAAAGAAGCGTGGTGTCCAGCATCAGGTTCTTAATGCTAAATATCATGAAAAGGAAGCCGAAATCGTATCCCAGGCCGGACGTCTGGGGGCAGTCACTATCGCTACAAACATGGCCGGCCGGGGGACTGATATTCTTTTGGGCGGCAACCCGGAGTTCTTGGCCCATGCCAATTTTAAAAAGGGTGAGGATGATAAAATTGACGAGGCTGAATTTAACAGCCTATATAAAAAAATAAAAGCTGAAACCGACATGGAGCATGAAAAGGTAGTATCCCTGGGGGGGCTCCACATCATTGGCACCGAACGGCATGAGAGCCGCCGGATTGACAACCAGCTGCGCGGTCGGACAGGGCGGCAGGGTGACCCCGGTTCCACGAGGTTTTATATATCTCTGGAAGACGATCTGATGCGGTTATTTGGTTCAGATAATATTAGCAGCCTGATGGACAAATTGGGTATGGAGGAGGATATGCCAATCGAGCACTCCTTTATCACAAAGTCCATCGAGACTGCCCAAAAGAGGGTTGAAAACCGCAACTTTGATATCAGGAAACAGGTTTTGGAATATGATGACGTCATGAACAAACAGCGTGAGGTCATCTATGAACAGCGCCGCCGTGTTCTGTTGGATGAGAATTTAAAAGAGACTATTACTCAGATGATTGAAACAATGATTGACAACTCTCTCGAAACGTTCTGCAATCAGGGGATTCATCCCGAGGACTGGGATCTCAAGGGTCTGCTGGACTACTCCCGTGATTTATTCCTGCCCCATCATAACCTGACCCCGGACGACCTTGCAGATATGGGGAGGCAGGCTCTGAAAGACCTGTTACTGGAGAAATCCATCGGGATATATGATGCCAGGGAAGAGGAACTCGGGGCGGAGACAATCAGGCATATCGAAAAGGTTATTTTGCTCAGCAGGGTTGATGAGAAATGGATGGACCACCTTGATGCGATGGACCAGCTTCGCCAGGGTATCGGGCTTCGGGCCTATGGACAAAAAGACCCTTTGGTTGAGTATAAATTCGAAGGTTATGAGATGTTCCAGAACATGATATCAAGCATTCAGGAAGATGTTGTACGTTACATTTTCCGTGTAAATATAGTCCAGGAACCTGCCCATCAGCACCAAAATATTGTGGAAAACAAGTATGCTGACGATGTTGTGAAACAGCCCCGGAAGGTTGAAAAGCGCATCGGCCGGAATGACCCCTGTCCCTGCAACAGCGGAAAAAAATATAAAAAATGCTGTGGGCAGTAGGGCAGTATTTTCATTGTAACAAAGTAGAAGACAGTAATAAGTTAAAGATTGTTTCCGGTACCCGGCGCCAGCGCCGGGTACCGTCTTTTTTTGCTTAGAAACTCTAAAGTTGAGGAAGTGTATTATCGATACTATTAATGTTAAGTAACTTTGTTTCGACAACAAGTGAAAAAAATGTCAATTTTTATAGCAGGAAAAGGAGAAAAGACAGCCAATTACTATTGATAGAGAGTTCAAAAACTTTCAGTAAAGGTGGGCGAATTGTGGACTTATCATCTATTATAGGTTTAGTATTAGGCTTCGCCATGTTATTGATTGCCTATGTAGAAGAAGGGGGACAACTTAGTGCTCTCGTACAGCCGACTGCGGCGATGATAGTCTTTGGCGGTACGATCGGAGCCGTTATGACCAGTTTCACCCTAAATGATTTAAAACAGGTTGGGAAGCTGTTTCAAATAGTATTCAAGGAAAAGAAATATGAGGTCAATGAACTTATCACGATCCTTTGTAGTTTTGCTGAAAAGGCCAGACGCGAGGGGCTGCTCAGCTTAGAAAGGGAAACAGCCAATATCGATGACGAGTTCCTGCGCCAGGGCATTCAACTTGTTGTAGACGGTACTGACCCAGCCCTGGTCAGGGATATCCTGGAGACCCAGATTGAGTTTACCGACCAGCGGCATAAAATTGGGGCTGACATATTTGAATCCGCGGGTGGTTACTCGCCAACGATGGGTATTATCGGTACAGTTTTGGGTTTAGTCATGGTTTTGGGTAACCTGACAAACCCTGATGAACTGGGCCCTTCAATCGCGGTGGCTTTTATCGCGACCCTTTACGGTGTAGCTTTTGCGAACCTAGCTTGGCTCCCTATCGGCCATAAACTAAAACTGAAAAGCAAACAGGAACGCTTTATGAGGGAGATTGCCTTAGAGGGTGTCCTCTCCATTCAAGCCGGGGACAACCCGGGTATCGTAAGAGAGAAACTAAGAGCCTTCCTGTCAGCAACAATACGTCAGGTAGCAGCTACCTCCAAAGAATAGAGGTGCCTAAATGGGTAGACGCGGTGCAGAACAAGAAAAGGAACCTAACAATGAACGATGGCTGCTTACATATGCTGACCTGATTACCCTGCTGATGATATTTTTTGTGGTCATGTATACCATCAGTAATGTCAACTCCAAGAAGTTTGCTCAGCTGTCCACTTCGATGAGCCAGGCTCTGCTTGGTCAAAACAGCGGCTACTTCTTAGGTGAGGCCCCCGGTCCCCTGATGGTAAATGAAAACGCCCCCCCGGGGGGGAAAACCGAAGCCGCCGATATGAAGAGCGCCAAGGAACAGCTGGACAAGGTGATCAAAGAACAGGGTTTAAAGGGGAAAGTCGTGGTATCACAGGAAGAGCGGGGATTGGTTATCAGCCTTAAAGAAGCCCTGCTGTTTCATATCGGGGCGGCCGAAATAACCCCCGGCGCCAGGGACATTATCCTTAAGGTTGGCCAGATTCTGAATAAAATGCCAAACAGTATCAGGATAGAAGGTCATACCTGCAACCTTCCCATTAACACCCCGCAGTTTCCATCCAACTGGGAACTGTCCACAGCAAGGGCTGACCATGTCGTTAGATTTTTGATAAACCAGGTGGGCATGTCGCCTGAGAGGCTTTCGGCAACGGGGTATGGCGAGTTTCGGCCGATTGTGCCTAATACCAGTGAATTCAACAGAGCCAAGAACCGCCGGGTGGACATAGTTGTCCTGAAGAGTTTCTTTAATATAGCTGAACCTGGTAAGATTGGCCAGGATGAACTTGAGAAACGGAATATCGGCAAGGACCAACCAACTGAGAATGAGGCTTCGGGGGTTAAACAGTAAACCCAATCATTACAAAGGATGCCAAGGCATCCTTTTTTTTTCGAAGGCAAACGGTGACGGTTGTAAGTATGCTAAATTTCGGGCTTTGAAGGGAAGGGTTACGCTAATGCAGCTCAAACTCATGTACCACGGGGAAAAGGCAAAGATAATTTTTGACAAAAATCCTGCGGAAAAGTATAATGATATACGTTATAGTATGTTTCAAAACTAATTTTGGAGGTATTTTTGTGCTTGCTGAATTAAGGAAGGATTTAGAAAGTCTCAAAAACCGCGTTGAAGAACTGAGGGTTTCTCTTTGACCTAGACCAAAAGCTTAAGAAAGTAAACGACCTTGAGGCTGTAACGGCTGTAGAAGGTTTCTGGGATGATCAGACCGCGGCGCAGAAGGTAATGCAGGAGATTAACAGTTTAAAGCACCGGGTGGATGATTACGATTCAGTTTTTTCAATATTTGAGGATTTGAACCTGTTATGGGAGTTAGGGATGGAAGAGGGGGACGAATCCCTCGTCAAGGAAGTATCCGAAGGTATCGGCAAGCTTGACGCGAGGCTTACCGAGCTTGAACTGGAGCTGCTTTTGAATGGCCCGTATGATCAGGCCAATGCTGTTATTTCCCTGCATGCCGGAGCAGGTGGGACAGAAGCTCAGGATTGGGTCCAGATGCTTCTCCGGATGTATTCAAGATGGGCTGACCGTAGAGGTTACGCCGTGGAAACGCTGGATTTGCTGCCTGGGGATGAGGCCGGGGTCAAGAGCGTTTCTTTACTTATTACCGGAGAGAACGTATATGGTTACGTGAAAGCCGAAAAAGGAGTCCACCGCCTCATCCGGATTTCGCCCTTTGATGCGTCAGGCCGAAGACATACCTCGTTTGCTTCAGTTGACGTTCTGCCGGAGGTCGAAGATGATACTCAAACCGTTATTGACCCCGAGGACTTGAAGATTGACACCTACCGTTCCAGCGGAGCCGGTGGGCAGCATGTTAACAAGACAGATTCAGCAGTTAGAATTACGCACCTGCCCTCAGGGATTGTCGTCCAATGCCAAAATGAACGCTCTCAGCATGCCAACCGGTTGAAGGCTATGAAACTTCTACTGGCGAAGCTCTTGGACCTTCAATTGAAACAGAGAGAAGAAGAGCTTATCGCTATCAGGGGAGAACAGCAGGACATAGCCTGGGGGAGCCAGATAAGGTCATATATTTTTCAACCTTACTGCCTCGTCAAAGATCACCGGACCGGAACCGAAATAGGCAATGTTGATTCTGTTATGGATGGCAATCTTGACCCGTTCATTTCCGGTTATCTGCAGATGCAGGCGAAACGTCGTTAAACTGTTAGGTGGTTAGAAATGGTCCTCCCGAGGAAACATAGGAATAGCATGAAATTCGGGAGATGGCTTGCTTGAAATGGAAGGTTTTACAGGAGTATCTTTTTATTGTATTGGGAGTTCTATTAACGGCTGTCGGGCTGGATATGTTTCTTGTGCCCAACAGGATCGCAGCGGGCGGGGTAAGCGGGATTGCCACTATAATCCATTATGCGGCCTACTTCCCTGTTGGCGCTACGATGCTGGCTATTAATATCCCGTTATTTATGATAAGTGTAAAGAGACTGGGCATGGGGTTTGGGCTCAGGTCCCTCTTCGGGACAATTGTCCTTTCCCTGTTAATTGATATAATGGTCCCGGTTGTTCCTGTGCCTACGAGAGACCCGCTGTTAGCCTCCATTTACGGTGGTATTATAGTAGGAATCGGGCTTGGAATCGTGTTCCGCAATAGGGGCACGACCGGTGGGACTGACCTGGCTGCGGCGGTTATTAACAACTACATGAAGCTTAGGGTTGGAGTTGTCCTTTTTGTTATCGATGCTTCGGTAATTGTTACGGCAGGTATAGTTTTTAAAAGTGCTGAACTTGCCCTGTATGCCCTGCTTACGGTGTTTCTAACGACCCGGGTTATCGATATTGTCCAGGAAGGGTTTGGTTATGCCAAAGCCGCCCTTATTGTATCACACAAACCTGAAGAGGTAGCTGAAGCAATCCTTAGGAAACTTGACAGGGGAGCGACTGCCCTGCTGGGGAAGGGAATGTACACGGGGGCTGACCGGGATGTTATCCTTTCTGTCGTCACCCGTTCGGAAATTTCCACCCTCAAAGAATTGGTCGCCGGCATAGACCCCACGGCATTTGTTATTTTAACTGATGTACACGAGGTCTTGGGAGAAGGTTTTAAAAGAAGACTTTAACTTGAGAAACGGGAGGAGTTGAAGGAATGGCTGACACCGTGGCGCAGGACCTGGCGGTAAAGGCGGGCAAGATACGACAGGACATTATCAGGATGTTGGGTGAGTCTAAATCCGGTCATCCGGGAGGTTCGCTTTCTGCCGCCGATATCGTGACTACCCTATATTTTCATGAAATGAATGTAGACCCCCAAAACCCTAAGAATCCCGAGCGGGACCGGTTTGTCCTGAGTAAAGGGCACGCCGCTCCTGTGCTGTATGCGGCACTGGCGGAGAAGGGTTTCTTTCCGGTTGAAGAACTGATGACCTTGAGGAAGCTTAACAGCAGGCTGCAGGGTCATCCGAGCATGAAACACCTACCGGGGGTAGAAATGTCAACCGGGTCGCTTGGACAGGGGCTTTCGGCAGCTAATGGAATGGCCCTGGCAGGGAAACTGGATGGCCGCAGCTACCGGGTATATGTATTACTGGGTGACGGTGAAATCCAGGAAGGACAAGTTTGGGAAGCCGCAATGGCCGGCGCCCATTATAAACTTGACAATGTAGTGGCATTTTTGGACCATAACGGCTTACAGATCGATGGTCCTGTCAGAGAGATTATGAGTCCTGAACCTGTGGCTGATAAATGGCGTGCCTTCGGATGGCATGTGGAAGAAATAGACGGCCACGATTTCAACGAAATTATTCAGGCTTTGGCCAAAGCCAAACAGGTTAAAGGTAAACCCACAATGATTGTGGCCAAAACCATTAAGGGTAAGGGTGTATCTTTCATGGAAAATCAGGTCGGGTGGCACGGCAATGCTCCCAGTGCGGAACAGACAACCCAGGCCCTGAATGAGTTGGGAGGGGACAGCAGGTGAGCAAAATAGCAACTCGTGACGCCTACGGTAAGGCCCTCGTCAAAATGGGGGCGGAAAACAAGGATATTGTTGTCCTGGATGCTGACCTTTCCAAATCAACAAAGACATCAGATTTTGCCAAGGAATATCCGGACCGGTTTTTTGATATGGGAGTAGCAGAACAAAACATGTTAAGCACTGCGGCCGGACTCGCGGCTGCGGGTAAGATCCCGTTTGCCAGTTCATTTGCCATTTTTGCCACCGGCAGGGCTTTTGAGCAGATCCGGAATTCGATTGCTTATCCGGGGCTGAATGTGAAGATCGCGGCTTCCCACGCGGGGATAAGTGTGGGTGAGGACGGGGCTTCCCACCAGTCGGTGGAAGATATTGCGATAATGCGGGCTCTCCCAAATATGACTGTTATCGTTCCCGCTGATGCTACAGAAACGGAGTTTGCCATCAGGGCGGCAGTCAATTTCAAAGGGCCGGTGTACATAAGATTGGGAAGGCTTAGTTTACCGGTCCTGTTTGATGAAACATACCATTTTGAGATAGGGAAATCTGCCACTGTCAGGGATGGCAGTGATGTTACCGTTATTGCCTGTGGATTGATGGTTGGGCCTGCTATTGAGGCGGCGGACGAGCTGGCCGCGGAAAATATCAGGGTCAGGGTGATAAATATGCCTACGATTAAGCCGATTGATCGGGATGCCATCATTAAAGCTGCCCGGGAAACTAAAGCCATTGTCACAGCTGAAGAACACAGTATCATCGGTGGACTGGGCAGCGCTGTAGCAGAGGTTCTCGTCCAGACTATACCGGTCGTCCAAGAGATGGTGGGGGTTAAAGATACCTTTGGGGAATCCGGCCCTCCGGCCGACCTGCTGAAAAAATACGGGCTGACCAAAGAGGATATTGTGGCTGCAGTGAAAAAGGCGATAGCGCGGAAGTAGCTTTCAGTGGCCAGTGACTAGTGGGAAAAGAAGGCACAGAGGACACAGAGACTCGTGATTCATTGAAAAGAAGAGGGCACAGAGAGTTAGAGGCGTGCAGACTGAGGTGGTTCTATGCTTAGTTTGGGCGTTTCTTTTTTCTCTCAACCACAAAGGGCACAAAGAACACAAAGAGAGAGTGCTATTCCCAACTGAATATGTACTATTCTAGGTGTCTTACGAACCGGGTATGGAAAAACCGAAAACAAAATATAGCCGCGGATGGCGCGGATCACGCGGATGTGGATGCCGAGAATTGGGGCTGGTATTATTAATTAAAATAGAACAAAAACAGTAACTGGTCATACAGGTGTACTTTTCTACTTTACAAAAGCGCAGCTTAAAAAAGAGAACTCAGCAGTCTATGCTGAGTTTTTTCGATAAGAACTGGCACCCGACACCTGTTGCTTGAGGCAGCCCTCATTTTTTTAACCAAGAAGTCTGTATTTCAACCCGCGAAGCCGGTATTTATTCCAGGAAAGGCGGGTTCTGGGGATATTGGCGGGTTAATAAAACTTGGTACTGGCAGGAAACGGGGCGATTGTTGGAGAATATTTGGGGTGTTTGCCGTTACAGTAACAAAATAAAAGAAGTCCTGGATGGTTTTTTATTGAATTATCCTGGCACAAAAGCTGGCAAAGCTTTTGGATAAGGAAGGTTTTAGTCCTTTTAATCCATTATACAGACTAGATGGACATAGCGAGAATTATTTGGAATGGAGGTAACAAATTTGGGTTTTGATTTGGCTAGAGTAAATGAAATTTTTAATGCTAAAGGTGGCTTTATTAGCCTTGCCACTAGTGACAAAGAGGGTGAAACTAACATTGCGCCTGTAGGCTCGGTAGTATTTGTAGATGAACAAACACTATTTATGTTAAGGGGTCCATTAAAGCAAACTTATAAAAATTTAAAGGAAAACCCAAATGCGGTTTTTATGGCCGTTAATCCTAACCTGTCCAACTGGTTGAAGTTCATCTTTACAGGTAAATTTGGTGCATCTTATGGATACCGAATATACACAAGACTGCGAGAGGAGACTGAAATAGATAGCAATCACATCAAAATGGCATTTAAAAGATATGGAGTATTTGCCCGGTTAAAAGGAGCACGTGTTATTGAAAGCACTTTAAAAAAAGTATTGGTTTTTGACATTTTAAATGTTAGGGAAATAGTTTTTTAAATATGCCAAAAAGCGAGTGCTAATGTTAATATCCAAGAGAGTTAAGTGAGGAAGTAATGCATGGTGAATAAAGTAAGCCTTCAATACTTTACTGGTACGGGAAATTCAAAAAGAATCCTTGAGATAGACTAATCCTCCTTCCACAGAGGAAGCTAAAATTATGCTCGAGAAAGGAGAAAGACAGGCTGAGGAATTTGCTCGGAAAGTAATGTCAGGCATTGAAAGTAATAAGAAATTTACCTGGCCTAAGATTGGGCTTCTTGCATTGTTTCTACATTATTCCTTCAAGCATTACGGTGTTTACCATTTATGGCGTTTGTTCAAAGTAAGTGCCAAGTGTTCATCCTGTGGTTTTTGCAGTAAGATTTGTCCTACAAAAAGTATAATCATGAATGATGGCAAACCAAGCTGGTCTTCAAAATGTGAACAATGCATGAGATGTATAAATTATTGCCCTGAAAAAGCTATTGAGCAACTTGAATTTATCGGCAAAGGTAGTCGAAGAGAACGGTATTATGAACCTCATTTTAACCCCGTTAAATAGAGGATTTCGCTGCTAATAAACGTCAAGTATGAAAAATCTTTTCTGGACAAAGGCCCTACGAATAGTAGGGCTTAATGTTAGTGTGGCAATTGGCTTTGTATTAGTTTAATGATGATAAAATGGGCTGCTTTTTAAAGGGAAAAGAAGGCACAGAGGGCGCGGAGAAAAGACGGAGGACACAGAGAGACAGAGGCGTGCACACTGAGGTGGACTTTGAACCACGAAGGGCACAAAGAACACAAAGAGCTCAGCGCACCCTAAAAACAGGACCTCGATATCCGTGTTCATCGCACCATAATCCGTGTTAATCAGTGATATCCGTGGTTAAATAAAATTTAGTTTTTTTGGCAAACTTTCACGAAGTAGTAGTACAAAGGGAATCTGCTATTCCAAACTAATGCTTTCTCTCTCTTAATAGTTTGAAGTACCACTGTCTCTTTGTGCCCTTCGACCCCAGAGCAGTACCTGTGAGCCTTTGTGGTTCATTTTTTTATCCGCGTTATCCGCGTTATCCGCGTCATCCGCGGCTTTATTAGGTTTTGATTAACTTCAAACTTCGGAAGCAGGAATTAGTATGGGTTGTCAATTTCCCTCTGTGTCCTCTGCCTTTTCTCTGTGATCTCTGTGCTTTCTTTTATTACCGAATACAGAGTTACCGGGGGATGGGGGAAGGTTCTTGACAGCTCATTGATTCACCGGTATAATTTCAGATAGTAAATGAATATCACTTAGTTTCAGGTGCCCATAGAGGGAGAATAGGGAACCGGGTGTAAATCCCGGACGGACCCGCCACTGTAAAGGTTAGCCAGGGCCATACCACTCCGTAAGGGGGAAGGGGCAGCAAAGGCGATGAACCTGAGTCAGGAGACCTGCCTGAAATTGACTATACCGCCTCGTGTGAAGGGTTGGTCTAGGTGAGGAAAAGGAAAATCCACGCCAGTTTTGGAGTGGATTTTTTTATTTTGAAGGGGGGATGTTTTTGAAGGCTGTATTGTTAGAAGGAATTAAGAACATCAAGGTAACTGATGTCCCTATTCCTGAGTGTGCTCCGGGGCAGGTTTTGGTAAAGGTCGGGGCCTGCGGGATATGCAGGACCGACATGAAGGCATATTATCACGGCCAGCGGGATTTGCAGCTGCCCAGAATACTGGGACACGAAATAGCGGGAACGGTATTGGAAGTGGGAAGGGGTGTTACTCAGGTCAAAACGGGCGACCGGATTCAGGTAGCGCCGGGATTACCTTGTGGCTGCTGCCGGTTTTGTCTCAAAGGTTGGCATCATATGTGCGATTCTGTTCAGATTATGGGTTTTCATTATGACGGAGGTTTTGCCGAATATGTTTTGGTTCCGGCCAATGGGGTTAACCACGGAGTTTTAAACAAGATTCCTGATCATCTTTCGTTTCAGGAAGCCGCTTTAACAGAGCCGCTGGCCTGCAGCGTTAATATGCAGGATGCGGTCCGGGTCGGCCTTGGAGATATTGTGGTCATCTTTGGCGCAGGACCGTTAGGGCTTTTAAATGCTAAACTGGCTAAAGCCCGGGGGGCAGGCGAAATAATTCTCATCGAGATTAATGAAGCCAGGCTGGACGCGGCGGCCAAGAAGGAATTCGACCGCTGTGTCAACGGCTTACGGGATAACCCGGTAAAACAGGTGTTGGAGATTACAGGCGGCAGCGGGGCTGATGTGGTCATCCCCTGCTGCCCGAGTCCCGCGGCTTTCTATGACGGGTTGGCGGTGCTGGGCAAAAGGGGCCGGTTCGGCTTCTTCAGTGGGCTGCTGATGGATTCTCAGCCATTCAGGGTTGATTATAACCTTATCCATTATCGGGAACTCAGTGTTCACGGAGCTTATGGCTGTTCGGCGGAACATAACAGAACCGCAATGGAATTGTTGGGAAACGGTGTCATTAAGGTTAAAGATATGATTACCCGGAGTATCCCGTTGGACGAGGTTTTATCCGGTCTAAAGATGGTTGCCGCGATGCAGGAAACGAAAATAGTAATTATCTGAGAGTTAAATAACCTAGCGCAGTAAAGCTACAAAGTTCACAAAACTTTCACGTAGTAGTAGTATAGAGGAGGTTTTTAACATGAGCATTGTAAACCAAAAGGCCTTTGGGACTGTAATCACGAGATTGATCAACAAAGAGAATATCTCCCGCCAGGAGGCCAAAGAACTGTTTTCCCAGGTTCTGCTGAATGAACAGCCGGAAATGCAGCAGGGCGCTTTTTTGGCAGCCCTGACAGCTAAAGGGGAGACGGCTGAGGAGATAGCCGGGAGCTGGGAAGCAATTTATGAGCTGGATACCGTTAAGGTTGTCCCTGATGTCAGCACTCCCCTGGTGGAAAACTGCGGGACCGGGATGGATACATTTAAAACATTTAATATCAGTACCGCTGCTTCAATTATTGCCGCAGCAGCGGGCATAACGATGGCCAAACACGGGGCTAGGGCTATTACCTCTGCCTGCGGCACAGTCGATATTTTGGAAGAACTGGGCGTAGACGTGGAGTGTGACCCGGAAATTGTTAAAACAAGCATTGAAAAAGCCGGTATAGGTATTTTTAACGGGATGAGTCCGAAGGTTCACCCACAGGCTTTAGGAAGGATACTGTCGAAGATTTCCTTTGGCACGACTTTGAACATAGCCGCTTCACTGGCCAATCCAGCTTTACCCTGCTGCGGAGTGCGCGGGGTGTATGCCAAAGAATTGGTGGAACCGGTCGCTAAAGTGATGCGGGAAATAGGGTACAAAAAAGCCATTGTGGTACATGGGCTGGCCGAAGACGGGGTCCGGGGTATGGATGAGGCTTCTGTTCTGGGACCGACATTTGCCGCTGAGCTGAGTGAAAATGGGCAGATCACGTCCTATTCTTTTACGCCTGAGGACTTGGGTATCAAGCGGGGCGCCGGTCAGTCCCTGGCGCCCTCAGAGAACCGGGAAGCAGAAGCTCGGCGGCTGCTTGCTGTTTTAAACGGCCGGGAAGAAGGGGCGCGTACTGATATCGTTTGTCTCAACGCGGGTCTGGTCTTGTATCTCATGGACCTAAGCAGCGGTATTCAGGAAGGTTATCATAAGGCCAAAGAAATAATCGGTTCCGGGCATGCTGTCAACAAATTGAGGGAGTGGGTAAGTGTACAGAATTCGGAACCCGGGAGAGGTTTGGCCAAATTCGACAGGCTGCTCAGTATGGCCTAACGCAGCAAAGCTGCAATCAAACATTTGGGCCTGGATTCTTTTTTTTAACACAAAGGCTAACGAGCAATTCTATGTGGTCTAAGGATAAAAAGAAAGGCCACAAAGAGTATGAAGTTAGGCCAACATCAACATTCTACCCAAGAATTTCTTTATACTTTCTTTATAAAACCATATAACTATTTATAAAATAGAAACATCAAAACTGCGCTAAAAAACCTTTAGTTTGCAGTACCTCTGACTCTTTGTGATCTTAAGACCCCCAATTTATCTAAGTGCTCTTAGACCATTGAGTAGTGCCTGTTAGACTTTGTGGTAAAAATTGTTTTTGATTTATGAATCTAGCGCAGCTGTAGGATTTATAACTTCTCAAAATTTAGTTTTTTAGACAAACTTTCACGAAGTAGTAGTACAGAGAGAAATCAGTTACCCATGAAATGTTACAGGTCAAACAGAATTTCTTTTTATTAGACCGGATTATCCTGTTATCCTGTCTGCTTTATCTATTATTAAAGAAGAAAAAATGATATCGGACAGGATAACAGGATCAATAAGAAACATAGTTCGAGGAAGTTGCGATATAGTCCGGTTTTCCTTATTCTCGAGACATGGTTTAGCTAATAGAGAGGGGTAAAGGAAGGAAGTATTTATGAAACTGTATGTGCTTAAATGTGACGGCGGTTATGTCAGAAATATGGACCTGATTAAATGCAAATGTGTTCCTATCGAGAAGGCTTCGGTGTTCAACGAGAAAAATTTGCCGGAAGCCAAGGCCTTGATGGAGTGTGCGAAAAGAGAAGGACTAAATCATGTGTGTGTGGTTGAACTAATCGTTACCGAAGGCGCAGAAATAGAAATATAAATTAAAGAGAGTGTCCCATGGCTAAAGATTAGGGCTGTCCCTGTTACTTATGGGACAGCCCTAATCTTTAGAAGCCCGCTGAATAAACGGCGGGCTGCTATATTTTTCCCAAAATGAGAGCAAATCTAACTGTTTGCAGTGATACCCCTATGGGGTATACGGTTAGACCCGCTTATATTTTATCATCTCTTCGACTTGGCTCCATACATAATCATACACATGCAGGCCTTTGCTGGATACAATCATTTCACCGTCCTGGACCCCGATTTCCTCGGCTATATATTCCTTTAAGAGCTGCAGGCCGCCCAGGTTCTGCGGCAGCCCGGCCCACAAATCCCAGGACCGGAAATAAATAAAGAAATGGAGTTTACCGTCTTTAATCCGGCAGTCAATCAAACGTAAACAGGGGGGATCGCTGATAAAAACGTCTTCCGGTCTGCCTATTTCGATAATGGCCTGATTAGTATCAGGTGTATTTTTCAGAATCTCGATTACGCGGGACAAGCTCGCATTAATCCTGTTGCCGTAAGTATAAGTTTCATTTTCGGCTACTTCGGCGCCCATTATGTAGTTTGCGAAATAAACACCAACAGCTTCCATGTCAGTCGGAGGGGAGATGTTGGAGCCCTCCGGGACTATTGGGATGATAGGTCTTTGGCCAGGATTCCGGACATGGCCTAAGAAGAAATCAAATTCCTTCCGTTTATGCATCTGTTCGAAACTCCCATGCTGGACCATGTACTCCCTGCTGTCACCGGAATGCTGGTTCCATAACTCCCACAGTGCCCGAAACCACAGCTCGGGCAGATCGTGTACTTCTAAAATAACCGGCTTCAAAAACATAATATCTCTCCTTGCTGCGGATACAATTTCGCATAATTTAAATTGTATTTCGTTAAACCGGCCCAATTTCCTTTTTTTACGTGATCGATCAGCCAAATTTAAAAGAGGAATTTACAAGTATTGTGTCGAAATTTTAATCGAAGTCCATATCCAGCAATCACACTACTTTGTCGGAATAAGGTTGTTGAGGGGTGTTCGCTTTTAATGATAAATTTTATAAATGTCTCCATGGTATATCCAAATGGCACCAAGGCTCTGATAGATGTATCGCTGAGGATAGCAAAGGGAGAGTTTGTTTTTCTGGTAGGTCCCAGCGGCGCTGGTAAATCAACACTGACCAAGTTGATTTTTCGGGAAGAACAACCAACACGGGGTCAAATTCTCTTTAACGGTAAAAACATTTCGAGGATGAAACCACGGGAGGTACCGTATCTAAGAAGGTCAGTGGGTGTTATATTTCAGGACTTTAAGCTCCTGCCTAATAAAACTGTGGCGGAAAACGTTGCTTTTGCCCTGGAGGTTATCGAAGCTTCCAGGCGTGAAATAGAAAAAGCGGTGCCTGATGCACTGGAGCGGGTAGGTCTGGCCAAAAAGGCCGGAGCGATGCCTTCCGAGCTTTCCGGGGGAGAGCAGCAGAGGGTGGGGATGGCCAGGGCTATTGTAAATAACCCGCCGCTCGTTATCGCTGACGAACCAACAGGCAACCTTGACCCGGACACCTCGGGGGAAATCATGCACTTACTGCAGGAAATCAACAAATGCGGGACGACTGTTATCATGGCCACCCATGCTAAGGACATTGTGGATGGGATGAAAAAGAGGGTCGTGGCTTTGGAAAAGGGCCGGGTGGTAAGGGACGAGGAAAGAGGTGGATATGGTTATGAGGATTAAGACCTTTGGCTATTTTTCCCGCGAGGCCCTGATATCCTTACGCCGCAACAGCTGGATGGTCCTCGCTTCGGTCGGTACGGTGGCCGTGTCCCTAATTATCGTAGGAATGTCGTTGATTACCGTGATGTATGCAAATTATGTCGCCACTTATTTGGAGTCAAATGTAGAGATCCGCGTCTTTTTAAAAACCGATGTTAATGAAGATAATGCCAGGGCCCTGCAGGACCAGATTAAGTCTATTCCCGGGGTAGCAAAGGCAGAGTTTATAAATAAGGATAAGGCTTTAGAGGATTTTCGCAAGGACCTTGGTGAACAGCAGAATATGATTGAGGCTCTAGGTGGGAAAAACCCCTTACCACACCTTTACAAAGTAACCACCATTTCACCACAGGATATCGTTAAGGTAGCCAACAAACTACAGGCATTACAACAGACAGACCAGATTAAATACGGGCAGGGTGTCGTGGAAAAACTCTTTGCGATCACAAAATGGGTTCGTATGGTTGGCCTTACGGTTATGGTGCTGTTAGGATTAGCTGCGATTTTCCTGATTGCTACTACTATCAGACTGACCGTATTTGCGCGCCGCAAAGAGATTCAGATTATGAAAATTCTTGGCGCGACTGACTGGTTTATAAGGTGGCCGTTTTTGATGGAAGGCATGATCCTGGGATTTATCGGGGCCTTAATCGCTGTCCTGATTGTTGATGTGTCTTATGCTGCTTTTACTGATTACATCTTGACCGAACTCAGCTTCAATATCATCGGGCTGAATAGAGACCCGCGGTTCCTGGTTAGCCTGGGGGTAGCCCTGCTGGGCACGGGAACGTTTATCGGTGCTATCGGCAGTGGAATTTCGATGCGTAAATTCCTGCGTGTTTAGCGACGATGCTCAAGCGTTTCCCCAGATTTTTCGATATATATTTAGATCAGAGTAAATAAGAAAGACTGTTATTTTTCAGCAGTCTAAAGGTACAACATTAGGCGGGAGAGGGGGCCACTTCGTGCTAGAGAGGTTAAAAAGTATCAAGTTAGTAGTTACCCTTTTTGTTGTCTGCAGTTTTTTGTTTGGGGCAGTGATGCCTTCATATGCGGGGGAACTGGACAATCTCATCAACCAAAAGAAACGCACACAACAGGAACTAAAGAGGACCAGTAACCTTATTAAGAACCAGAAAAAACAAGCCAGCAACGTGCTGGGCGAATTGTCTCTGCTGGATCAAAATATTGACAGTGTGGAAAATGATTTGACATCTATCAGGTCGCAGGTTGAGCGGGTTAGTGGGGAGGTTTACGCCTCCCGCTGTGAGCTGCAGGATGCGGAAGTCAGACTGGGGGAGCGGACTGCGATTCTGAATGTCCGCGTCAAGGATATTTACATGAACGGCCAGGTCAGTTACCTGGAAGTACTTCTGAAATCCAGCAGTTTCTCGGAATTTATTACGACATTTGAGTTTTTAAGGCGGATTGTCAACCAGGATACAAGCCTTGTTAATTCAATTGAGGTCGAACGCCGGGATATCGCCAATAAGAAAGCGGACCTGGAACTGAAACTCGCTGAAATAACAGGCCTGGAGCGAAGAAAAACAAACCAGCAGTCTAATCTGGAGACTCTAAAAGTAGATCGGGGAAAAAAGCTTGAAGAAATTAGGTCCAAACAGGAAGCTTACGAGGCAGCATATGCTGAGCTGGAGGAGGAAACGAAGGCCCTTGATGCGTTAATCCGCAGAAAAACTTCAAATTCCAAGTCCAAAGGTACGGGGCAGTTTACATGGCCGGTACCCGGACATTCTTCAGTAAGTTCGCCCTTTGGGTGGAGGATGCACCCGATTTTAAAAGAGAGAAGAATGCACTATGGGGTTGATTTTCCTGCGCCGGCCGGCGCCAAAGTGGTAGCGGCCGACAGCGGTACGGTTATCTTTGTAGGCTGGATGAATGGCTACGGCAAGGTGGTCGTTATTGACCATGGGGCCGGGCTTACCAGTACCTACAGCCACCTTTCGTCTCAACTTGTCTCTGAAGGGCAGGAAGTTACCAAAGGTGGTTCTATAGGCAAGGTGGGCAGTACAGGCCTAAGCACCGGTCCTCATCTCGATTTCTCCGTAAGGGTGAACGGGAACCCGGTTAACCCAATGGGATACCTGTAATGGGGGCATCCGTACAAATTTACCGGAGGAGTTGTATTTTCCCTAATATTATTGTAGTATAATACATATATTTAGGAATGTATAAAACCTTCATGGGTAGGTGGTATTGTTGTCCGAGAGACGCAGGGTACTGATTGGTGTTGTGGGTGTATTACTGGTTATGGCTGTTATCACCGGAGGAATTATATCCGGGATGCTGATAGTAAACTATAATAACCTGGGCACTTTGACCCGGGTTATTAGTTTGGTCGACAGAAACTATTTGGAGCAGGCCAAAACTCCTGACATGGTCAATGGAGCCATTGCTGGGCTTGTTGAATCACTTGGGGACCCATATTCTGTTTATATGCCGCCAAAGATGAATAAGGAGCTGCGGGAACAGGTGCAGGGAAGTTTTGGGGGAATCGGGATTATCGTCGGCCAAAAAGAGGAGCACCTAACTGTTGTAAAACCAATCAAAGACACACCGGCTTACAAAAAGGGGATAAAAGCCGGGGACATTATTTTTAAGATAGACGGCAAAGACACCAAGGGCATGGATATGGATACAGCCGTTAACCTGATGCGCGGTCCGGTGGGGTCGCAGCTTGCCCTGACGATGTACCGCAAATCCGATAATAAGATGCATGATTTTAATATTACCCGAGAAGAGATCAAGGTACCAACTGTGGAAGGAAAAGTACTGCCTGGCGCCAAAATCGCTTATATTTTGATCATGCAGTTTACCCGGAACACGCCTGCGGAGCTGGAAAAAACTCTAAGGGAACTGGGCATTTCTTTAAATGACCCGGAAAAATCTGATGTCAGGGGCGTGATTTTAGACGTTAGGGGTAACCCCGGGGGAGAACTGGAGGCTGCAGTGAATGTAGCAGACTTCTTTGTTCCGGAAGGCCCGATAGTCTATATTGAGTATAGGTCTGAGACGGAGGAAGTACACAAAGCGGACAATAAGTTTCTTAAGCTGCCCCTGCTTGTCTTGGTTGACGGCAACAGTGCCAGCGCTTCGGAAATTGTGGCCGGGGCGATTAAGGATACCAAAGCAGGAACCCTTCTCGGAACTAAAACCTTTGGCAAGGGTGTTGTGCAGTCTCTTTACGAACTGCAGAATGACGCCGGTCTAAAACTGACAACAGGAAAATACCTTACTCCTTTAAAACACGACATCAATAAGAAGGGAATCGAACCGGATATAAAAGTAGAGCAGCCCGAGAATGCCGAAAAAGATATGCAGCTCGAAAAGGCCGTTGAGATTATGAAGGATAAGATAAAGTAGCTATAAAAAGCCACGGACTGCAGTTTCCGTGGCTTTTTAAAATCAGGGAGAGGGCGACCGGATGATGGGGATATTATCCTTTATCAGCTTAATACTGGGCCAGTTGTGGCAGGCTATTTTTGGGAGCTTCCTTTTTTGGGTTGTCCTGGCGCTGGTGGCTGTCCAATACCGGCGGATTGCCAAGACCCGGGAGAGCCTTTTTGGGATTAAGGGAAATTCTGTCCTGATTGATATCGCATCAGCTACTGTATATGGAATAGCCGGCGGTATAGTCGGCAGTTTCCTTCTCGTCCTGACCGGGATCAACCTTACCGGACTGGGAATTAATTACATCTGGCCGCTGGCCTTATTATTGATGCTGATTAATCCGAGGTTCCTCTGTTTTTCCTATGCTGGGGGGATAATAGCCCTCAGCAATCTGCTGTTTGGGGCGCCAAGTGTTGATGTACCCCAATTGATGGGTCTTGTTGCCATCCTTCATTTGGTTGAAAGCCTTTTAATTAATTTCAGCGGTCATGTTGGCGCCACCCCGATGTTTACGAAAAACGCTTCCGGGCAGTTGGTGGGGGGGTTTACCCTGCAAAAGTTCTGGCCGATTCCGATTGTGGCCATCGCCTTTTTGAGCAATCCTTCGGACCTCGCTTTACTGCCGGCTATGCCGGACTGGTGGCCATTGATTAAATTCGACCAGGGATTTGCCCTGAGTGCGGTTGGGGTACTCTATCCATTTGTGGCCGGCTTGGGTTACGGTGACCTGGTTTTGGCCCATACACCGGTTGAAAAAAGTAAAATATCGGCCCGCAACCTGAGCATTTACAGCCTCATATTACTCGTGCTAGCTTTACTGGCATCGCGCTACGGGCTGTTCAAATACCTGGCTGCGCTTTTTGCCCCCCTGGGACACGAAGCGGTCATCTATATAGGACAGGATACAGAGCTGCGGGGGAAACCCATATTTATTCCCCCCGCAAAGGGTGTACGTGTTCTGGAGGCAGTGCCTAACACTGCGGCCCAGAAGGCGGGCATAAAGTCGGGTGATGTGATTTATGCGATAAACGGCGAAGGGGTAAACAGTAAACGAGATATTGAGACAATTATTTGGGCAAGGCCAAGTTTGCTTGAGATAGAGTATATTTCCTATACCCAGAAAAAATGGCAGAGGGCTTTTATAAACCTGAGGCTGAACCAGCCCCTTGGTATTATCGCAGTACCGGAAGGGGACGAAACAATGTACACCAAAATTAATACGCAGAGCTTGATATCAAGGATTATCCGCAAGTTCCGGAAGGCCTAAACTTAATTTCACCATACACAGGACTGGTGACTCAGATGGATACAGAAATTTAACTTTTCTGCCACAATTTGCTCACAATTTGTAGGTAAACAGCCATCCCCTCTGACTTTGGGGCATTTGCCAACAAGCCAGGCAGGTAATTTCCAGTGTGGGGCAGGAGGGAAAATAAATGTTACAGCGAATAGAATAAAAACTGGAGGTGTCCCAGTTGCGAAAATTTGAGACAAATACCTGTGCGAAATGTGGTGCGAAATTGGAACCAGCCAAACCGGGGCAGTCAAATTCGTCTACCAAGTGTATAAAGTGTGGTCTGAAATACTGTACTCGGTGTTGGCAGCCGGAGTTTTTTGAGGTTTGCCCAAGGTGCATTGGTTCCTGTCCGGGATGTTGAAAGGCTTTGGTGGTTGAAGTGATTGGAGTGATTGGGGATAAAGAACTGTTTTCAGGCGATGAAATAAAAAAGTGTTATACGCTGGAGGAATTGGCAGGTTCGGCTCTGAGGTGCCGGAGATGCGGTCTGCGGAAAGGATGCCGGGGTGTGGTATTCGGGAAGGGTAATCCCCAGGCCGGGCTGATGTTTATTGGAGAAGGCCCGGGAGCCGAGGAGGATAAGCAGGGGCTTCCTTTTGTCGGAGCGGCAGGTCAGCTCCTCGATAAGATTATTGCTGCCGCAGGGTACAGCCCGTCGGATGTCTATATTGCTAATATCGTAAAGTGCCGGCCACCCGGGAACCGGGCGCCTGGCAGAGAAGAAGCGGATGCCTGCAGACCCTGGCTAATAAGGCAGATAGAACTAATTAACCCGGCTGTTATTGTACTGCTTGGTTCTGTTGCCCTTCAGCACATGGTTGACCCAAATGGCCGGATAACTAAGATGAGAGGCCAATGGATAGAAAAAGAGGGCATTGAATGGATGTCTACCTATCACCCGGCAGCCCTTTTAAGGGATGAGACAAAAAAAAGACCTGTCTGGGAGGATATAAAAAAAGTCAGGGACCGATACAACGAGATTGTAAAAAGCATTTAGAGGCACAATTACGTTGACATTTTTAGGACTATAGAATATACTGATTTTATAAAATATAATTTCCATGAAAAGTGTATATTACATTCTTCGTTAGGTGAGGCTTCTGCATAGACCAAACGCCACTACCCGGAAATGTCGAGAGACGCCAATGGGTTAACAGGTACTGCCGGATTAAGGTTTTACCTAATGTGGCTGGGTTTACGAAACCCTAGCTATGTATGTGCCAAAGCTCAGACGAGGGGGATGGGGTGGATATATTTTATCCAACTTTGTTTTTTGCATCTTCCCTCGCGGAAGATGTTTTTTATTTCACCGGCGAAGGTTTTAAGGGGTGGTTTTATGGACGCAGGGCCTAGTCATAAACCAAGAAAATTTAAGAAACCTGGCCGGGGAGGTTTGAGTTTTATCTAAGGGGTTACTATACCCGTTTATAATTTATTTCCTATTGTAATCCTCCCTTTAACGACCAATCCGGTGTCAGGGGAGGATTTTATTTTAGACTATTATCGGGGGAAGGGAGTGAGTCCGGTGATAAATATTTATAAATCAAACGAAGTCGGGGAATTTACAGAATTGGAGCAGCTTGCCAAAGGCTGTTGGATAAATCTTATTAACCCCACTGAAGAAGAGATTAAGTCTGTCTCTGAAAAACTGGGTATAGAACCAGACTATCTTAAGGATCCCTTGGATCCGGAAGAAAAATCAAGGATTGAGAGAGAAAACGGGACTCTGCTGATCATTATTGACATTCCTGTTCTGACTGATAAAGAAACAACGACCTTTGACACTATACCTTTAGGTATGGTGGTGGTTGAGGACAGTTACTTTATCACAGTATGTCTGAAAGAAAACCCCATCATCAATGATTTTGCCAATAACCGGGTAAAAGGATTTTTTACCTTTAAGAAAACGAGGTTTATTTTACAGCTGCTGTATAGAATCGCAACTAACTACCTGAGATACCTCAAACAGATTAACCGGAAAACGGACCAAATAGAGGAACAGCTCCATAAATCAATGAAGAACCAGGAACTGTTTGCCCTTCTAAACCTGGAAAAGAGTTTGGTGTATTTTACAACTTCCCTGAGATCCAATGAAATAGTAATGGAGAAAATGCTCAGAGGCAAGTTTCTCAAAATGTATCCGGAAGATGAAGACATTATGGAAGAGGCCATTATTGAAAATAAACAGGCTATAGAGATGGCTCATATATACAGCAATATCCTCAGTGGGATGATGGACGCGTTTGCCTCGGTAATTTCAAACAACCTCAACATTGTCATGAAATTCCTGACCTCTGTAACGATTGTTCTCTCCATCCCAACGATGGTAGCCGCTTTCTTCGGGATGAATGTGGAGCTGCCTTTCCATGGGAACGTTCATTCCTTTACGTTTATCATTCTTCTCACCCTAATGGTCTCTTTACTTGTCACAGTAAGTTTAGTGAAACGGAAACTGTTTTAACACCCTTAAGGGGAGATTAAAATAAGGTTGTTATAGATTTTGCATGGAATGTTTTGTCCCTCTTCCGAATACGATTTGGGTAGAAAATACTTCGGAGAGAGGGAGAACAAATGAGAAGATCAGGCCGAGGGGATAACCACCAGGGGGGAACCAACGACGGGAATGGGTACAGTTTACCGGAGCCTTACCCGCCTGTTGAAGTGACGGCACCCAACCGGTATTATGCCAGGATTCTGCTTGAGGATACGTCCGGCAAGGTCAGCGAGTTGACTGCGATAGCCCAGTATTCTTACCACAACTTTGTATTTGCGCAGAGTGATTTGAGGGAACTGCTGCACGGGATATCAATAACAGAGATGCAGCATCTGGAGCTTTTGAGCCGGGCAATTCAAGCCCTGGGAGGGGACCCCCGTTACAGGGGATATGACGGCCGGTACTGGAATGGAGACCTCGTCTATTACGGCTCAGATATTGTGGACCGGATCACGGCAGATATTGCCGCCGAGAAACTGGCTATCCAGCAGTACCAGTATCACCAGTCCCTGATAGCAGACCCTAATATTCAAAACCTGCTGGAGAGGATCATCAAAGACGAATTATACCACATTACTCTTTTTCAAAAGGCGTTAATTAAATACAACAATAAGTAAGAGGGTGTCTCAACTGAGACGCCCTCTTTGCTTGGTGGCTATTTTAGACCAGCAGGACTAGAGTAAACAGTTAGTAATCTTACTCTGCCAGCACAAGCGCATTGTTTACCGCTTGAGTTAATGTTATAATATAATGATTAGGATTTAGCGAGTCGGCAAAGCCGCTGGCCGCTGGCCGCTGATAGGGGTGGCGCGAATTATGGACTTTAAGCTGCAATCAGAATACAGGCCCGCCGGGGACCAGCCCAAAGCGATAGATCAGCTCATCAACGGAATCACTAACGGCTTGAGGCACCAGACTTTACTGGGGGTTACCGGGTCAGGCAAGACCTTTACGATGGCGAATGTCATTGCTGAGGTAAAAAAGCCGACTCTGGTCATCGCCCATAACAAGACTTTGGCGGCTCAGCTGTGCGGGGAATTCAAGGAGTTTTTCCCGGACAATGCCGTGGAGTACTTTGTGAGTTACTATGATTATTACCAGCCTGAGGCTTATATTCCCCAGACTGATACTTATATCGAGAAAGACTCCTCCATCAATGAGGAGATAGATAAGCTTAGACACTCGGCCACCGCGGCCCTTTTTGAGCGCCGGGATGTGATCATTGTAGCCAGCGTGTCGTGCATATACGGCTTAGGCGACCCGGACGAATACCGGAACCTCGTCCTGTCAATCCGTAAAGGGGCAGAAGCCGGCCGGGACAATATCCTGCGAAAATTGGTGGCAATCCAGTATACGAGAAATGACATGAACTTTGTCAGGGGCGCCTTCCGTGTCAGGGGAGACGTAGTAGAGATATTCCCGGCGGCGAATTCGGAGCGGGCTGTCAGAGTCGATTTTTTCGGAGATAATGTGGACAGGATTTTGGAGATTGATACCCTAACCGGTGAAATACTTGGTGAACGGACCCATATCTCAATTTTCCCGGCCAGCCATTTCGCGACCTCCAGGGACAACCTAAACCGCGCCATCACCGATATCGAGGCCGAAGCTGAGGCCAGGCTGGCCCAGCTGAGGCGGGAGAATAAACTGCTGGAAGCCCAGCGCCTTGAGCAGAGGACCAATTTTGACATCGAGATGATGCGGGAGATGGGGTACTGCTCGGGTATTGAGAACTACTCCCGGCATATTACGGGCCGGCAGGCCGGGGAGCCGCCTTATTCCCTGCTTGATTATTTTCCGGATGATTTCCTGATTATCGCGGATGAGTCCCATGTTACCCTGCCCCAGATCAGGGGTATGTACGAGGGTGACCGCTCCCGGAAACAGGCCCTGGTCGAACACGGCTTCCGGCTGCCGTCGGCCTTCGATAACAGGCCCCTGAGGTTTCCGGAGTTTGAGGCCAGAATAAAACAGATAGTCTACACCTCAGCGACACCCGGGCCATACGAGCAGGAGCACAGTGAGCGGGTCGTGGAACAGATCATCAGGCCTACCGGGCTGATAGACCCGGAAATCCACGTCAGGCCGATAAAAGGCCAGATAGACAACATGCTTGAGGAAATCAAAGACCGCACCGTCAAGAAGGAAAGAGTCCTTGTCACAACCCTGACGAAGAAAATGGCGGAAGACCTGACAGACTACCTGCGGGAAATGGGCATCAAGGTCAGGTACCTGCATTCAGATATCAAGACTCTGGAGCGGATGGAGATAATCAGGGACCTGCGGCTGGGCGTGTTTGACGTCCTGGTCGGAATTAACCTGCTCAGGGAGGGGTTGGACCTCCCCGAGGTATCCCTGGTGACTATTCTGGATGCGGATAAGGAGGGTTTTCTCAGGTCCGAGCGTTCCCTCATTCAGACGATTGGCCGGGCGGCCAGGAATGTCGCCGGACAGGTTATCATGTATGCTGACCACATGACTGATTCCATGACCAGGGCTATAAATGAGACCAACCGCCGCCGGGTAATCCAGACAGAACACAACAGGGCGCATAATATTATCCCCCGGACTATTGAGAAGGCTGTCCGGGATGTGATTGAGGCTACGCGGGTGGCAGAGGCCGAACCCATATACGGAACAGCTTCGCCTAAGGCTGCTAAGATGACGAAACGAGACCTGACTAAGCTTATTACGAGCCTGGAGAATGATATGAGGGAAGCCGCCCGCCGCCTGGAATTCGAGAGAGCCGCCCAGCTGCGGGATTTGATTATTGAGCTGAGGGTGCAGGCACGGCAGAAATAGGTGCTAGGTGCTAGTTCCTAGTTGCTAGTGGGGAGTGGAGAGTGCTCTATGCCCTTCGGGCTCCGAGGGGGGGGCGGAAGAGTTTGCTGGTGCAAACTCTCGATTGGATAAAAACATTAGCGCTTCCCTTGCGAACGTATGTTTGATATAATGATTAATGGTAAGACAAAAAACAGTGTAAGTCTAAGGGGGTTAAATTTTGGGTCTTCAAACGTTGGGATTTGAGTTCGGAAAGTTCTTTTTTCAACTAATTAATTTGGCTGTGTTGATTATGTTTTTGGCAATACCTTTTTGGATTTACAAAAAGATAAAGGCATTAGACAATAGGATAGAACAAATTTCTGATAAACTGGACAAGTTGATCAGTGCAAGAGAACCAAAAAAGTAGCAGTTGACAGTTGACAGTTGACAGTTGACAGTTGACAGTTGACAGTTGACAGTGAAAACATTACTCTACGCCTTCGGCTCCGAGGGGGTCGGACAGTTTGCTATGCAAACTCCCATTATATAAAACAAAAAACCAGCCGCGGATGACGCGGAAATAGGGAGTCGCAAGACCGTTGGTTGGTCAGTTTAAGCTAAGTTGTAGGTGAAAAACTAAATGCAAGAAAAAGATAGAATAAACATACTCAATTTTATAGAAGACATTCAGAGACTTAAATTGTGTGGTCCAAGTGATGATCCTGATATGCAAACAGCTATTATCTATGAATTTGTTCATTTGTTAAAAAGCTTTAAGTACTTTGCCAGTAAGATAGAAGACCCAGTATTATTAAGAAAAGTCCAAGAGATTAGAACCGAAATTGAACAAATATATGATGTTTATGAAGTGAATTCCGATATATCTCCATTATTGGTTGATATAAAAGATTATTTATTGGATGATGATTACCAAAGTGTGGGACTGGAAATACATTAAGACCGTAACTGCTGAAGTGCATGATTTACAAGTCAACAACAATCGTAGTATAAATTTAGAAGAATGGTTTGAAGTTGCTTCGGAGGTTAGACATGCCATAACTCATAATAATTTCATCATTAAAGGAAACAAGACTAAAGATTGGACAAGTGACCGTAAGAAAATACTAACAAAATATACTTTTATGGAAGCATAAATGAACAAGGATACCATTTAGCTTTGAATAGTAAAAATGCTCAACAAAATTTAATTTTCTTTGGAGAATATGCTTTTGGTATTTTCAAATGTTTCTCGAAAGTATTACAGCATAATTGGCAAGTTCTTTGATGATTTTAAGCCGACATAGTCTAAACCAGCCAATAAACGTCAAGTATTTTAGAATACGGGAGTAGGTAGTAATGCTAACTCTCTGTGCCCTCTTCTTTATCAGTGAATCAAAGCTTTCTCTGAACTAAAATTTTTACCAAATAAATTTCCATACCGCTTCGGGGTAAACATCAGAAGATGAAAAACGAAAACAAAAGAAGACACGGAGTTCGCGGAGATAACGGAGTAACGCGGAGAAAAATAAATATAAAGACTTACCACCCGGATGCCCCAAATCCTGCTTTCTTACTTGCTTCAAATTCAGGCAGAAATGCTTTCTTTAACACAAAGGCCCATAAGCATTCCTCTGTGGTCAAAGGGTATAAAGTAAACTTGAATGACCGGAGACTGTTTTTTGTTTTATTAAAATATTTGTTTTTGCTCCTAAATACTCGGCATCCAAATCAGTGTCCATCCGCGCCATATCCGTGTTCATCAGTGTTATCCGTGGTTAAAAAGAATAAAACTTAGTTTTTTTGGCAAACTTTCACGAAACAGTAGTACAAAGAGTTCCCTCTCCGCGCTCTCCGGCTACATGTGAATCTTACATCTCCGCGTTCTCCGCGGTTGATTTTTTAAATTTGATTGCAGCTTTGCTGCGCTAGGTACTCTGTGATTTCTTTTAGACTATGAATCACCAAACTACTGTCAACTGACAACTGTCAACTGACAACTGTCAACTGACAACTGTCAACTGACAACTTTTTCTTCGGAGGTCAAAATGGCAAAAGACAAAATTATCGTAAAAGGCGCCAGGGTGCATAACCTGAAGAATATTGATGTGGCTATCCCCCGGGACAAGTTCGTCGTTATTACGGGGCTTTCCGGGTCGGGGAAATCCTCCCTGGCTTTTGATACTATCTATGCCGAAGGTCAGAGGAGGTATGTGGAATCACTGTCGGCTTATGCCAGGCAGTTCCTGGGCCAGATGGACAAACCGGATGTAGATTACATCGAGGGACTTTCCCCGGCCATTTCCATTGACCAGAAGACGACCGGCCGCAACCCGCGGTCAACTGTGGGTACCGTAACCGAGGTCTATGACTACCTCAGGCTGCTGTTTGCCCGGATTGGGCATCCTCACTGCCCGCAGTGCGGCAGGCCCATATCCCAGCAGACGGTGGAACAGATCGTTGATAGTTTACTCGGCCTGCCGGAAGGTACGCGGGTCCAGATCCTGGCCCCGCTTGTCAAGGGACGCAAGGGCGAGCATGTCAAGGTCTTCGAAGATATCCGGAAAAACGGTTATGTACGGGTGCGCGTTAATGGGGAAATGCGGGAAATTACCGATGAAATTTTGTTGGACAAGAATAAAAAACACAGTATCGAAGTTGTTGTAGACCGGGTAGTTGTCCGGCCGGACGCGGCTTCGCGCCTGGCGGATTCCATCGAGTTGGCCCTTAACCTGGCCGGCGGCACTGTGCTGCTTGACCTCGTTGACGGGAAAGAGCTCGTCTTCAGCCAGAACTTTGCCTGTACCGAATGCGGGCTCAGTATGGAGGAAATATCTCCCCGCATGTTTTCTTTCAATAACCCCTATGGGGCATGCCCGGAGTGCAGTGGTTTGGGGACTAAAATGGAGATTGACCCCGACCGGGTCATTCCGGACAAAACAAAATCTATCGCCGGGGGGGCAGTTGCGCCGTGGAGTTCTAATACCAGCTGGTATTTTCAGGCCCTGGCCAATCTGGGTGAGGCATACGGCTTCAGTGTGGATACGCCGATCAATGAACTTTCCGAGGAACAGCTGAATGCTGTCCTTTACGGGACAGGTGACCGGAAGCTGAACTTCCGTTTTACCCGGGAAGACCGCAGCCACGTGTTTCAGGCGCCCTTTGAAGGGGTTGTCAAAAACTTGTCCCGCCGCTATCGGGAAACAAATTCCGAATGGATGAGAGAAGAAATAGAGTCATTTATGAGCAGCAGCCTTTGTCCCAAGTGCCAGGGGGCCAGACTGAAGCCGGAAAGCCTGGCCGTTAAGGTGGGCTGCCTGTCTATTTATGAAGTGACGAGACTGACAGTGAAAGAGGCCCTCAAGTTTTTTCAGGCACTGGTTCTTACCGAAAGGGAGTCTATAATCAGCCGTCAGGTAATGAAAGAAATCAGAGAACGTCTGGGTTTTCTCGTTAATGTGGGGCTGGATTACCTGTCCCTGGACCGGGCTGCCGGGACCCTGGCCGGTGGTGAGTCCCAGCGTATCAGGCTGGCTACGCAGATTGGCTCCAGCCTCGTCGGGGTGCTCTATATTCTTGATGAGCCCAGTATCGGCCTGCACCAGCGGGACAACCAAAGGCTTATCCGGACTCTGGAAAGCCTGCGCGACCTGGGAAATACCCTGATTGTTGTGGAGCACGATGAAGAGACTATGCTGGCCGCTGACCATATTATCGATATCGGCCCGGGGGCCGGGGAACACGGAGGCCATGTGGTGGCCCAGGGCACGGTGAATGATATCATAGCCTCCAAGAAGTCTGTCACCGGCCAGTATTTGAGCGGGAAAAAGAAGATTGCGCTCCCTGTTTTCAGGAGACAGCCAAATGGCAACTGGCTTGAAATAGAAGGGGCTGCCGAAAATAACTTAAAGAGTATTGATGTCAGGCTGCCTCTGGGGGTATTTGTCTGTGTGACCGGAGTTTCCGGCAGCGGGAAGAGCACCCTGATTAATGAAATACTATACAAACGGTTGGCCAGGGACCTGCACAGGGCTAAGGACAGGCCTGGTGAACACAGGAATATCAAGGGGCTGAACCACCTGGATAAGGTGATAAATATTGACCAGTCACCGATCGGCCGGACCCCGCGGTCGAACCCGGCCACCTACACGGGGGTATTTGACGCGATCAGGGAGATATACTCCGGGACCCCTGAGTCCAAGATGCGCGGCTACAAAGCCGGCCGTTTCAGTTTTAATGTTAAGGGGGGCCGTTGTGAGGCCTGCCGCGGTGACGGGATTATCAAGATCGAGATGCACTTTTTGCCTGATGTTTATGTCCAGTGTGAGGTATGTAAAGGCAAGAGGTACAACAGGGAGACCCTGGAGGTAAGATACAAGGGCAAAACTATTTCTGATGTCCTGGATATGATAGTAGATGAAGCAGTTGAGTTCTTTAAAAATATCCCGAAAATATACCGGAAGCTTAAGACAATTCAGGATGTCGGGCTTGGCTATATCAGGCTCGGCCAACCCGCTACTACTCTGTCGGGCGGTGAAGCCCAGCGCGTCAAACTGGCCACTGAATTAAGCCGCCGGAGCAACGGCAAGACCCTCTATATCCTGGACGAACCCACCACCGGACTTCATATAGCGGACATCAAAAAACTGCTGGGAGTCTTAGACCGCCTGGTTGAAGCAGGTGACACGGTGGTAGTTATCGAGCATAACCTTGATGTAATCAAAACGGCTGATTATATCATCGACCTGGGTCCCGAGGGCGGGGACATGGGCGGAACCGTTGTGGCAGTCGGGACACCGGAAGAGGTGGCCGCTATCCCTGCCTCTTATACCGGACATTTTTTAAACCAGGTACTGGAGCGTGAAAAGAATGGCGCTGGCCGAAAAACTAAAGCGGTTACCGGATAAGCCCGGTATTTACATGATGAAAAACGAGGCCGGGGAAGTTCTGTATGTGGGTAAGGCTGTATCATTAAAGAACAGGGTGAGGTCTTATTTTCGCTCATCCCGGCATCCTGACCCCAAAACTGCCAACCTCGTCAACCAGATTGCCGATTTCGATTATATTCTTACAGATTCGGAAGTAGAGGCTCTTATCCTGGAATGCAACCTGATTAAAAAGCATCGCCCCAGATATAATGTCAGGTTAATGGATGATAAAAGCTACCCCTACCTGAAGGTGACCCTTGACGAAAAATACCCGCGGGTTTTTATGACGAGGAGGGTCATCCGGGACGGGGCGCGTTATTATGGGCCTTATACCGATGTTGGGGCTGTCAGGGAAACCCTGAGCCTGTTAAAAAGCATTTTCCCTCTGCGGATGTGCCGGCAGAAATCGGTGGCAGGGCAGAAACGGCCGTGTCTTAACTACCATATCAAGCGGTGCCTGGCCCCCTGTACGGGGAAGGTTGACGCCGAAAGCTATAGTGATATGATTAAGGATGTCTGCCTGTTTCTGGGGGGAAAGCAGGAGGACCTCGTCAAACAGCTGACCGGAAAAATGGATGAGGCTTCAGCCAACCTTGATTTCGAGCGGGCGGCTGCTTTAAGAGACCGGATTAAGGCGGTCGAGAAGGTTGTGGAAAAACAGAAGATCGTATCTCTTGATGCGGCTGACCAGGATGTCATGGCGATGTTCCGGGAGGGAGAGGTCTCCTGTGTGGTGGTGTTTTTCATCAGGGGCGGCAAGCTTTTGGGCCGGGAACACTTCATCCTGGAGGAGACCTCCGGGATGGATGACAGTGAGGTCCTGACAGCTTTTGTTAAGCAGTACTATAATCAGGCTGAACATGTTCCGGGGGAGATTTTGCTGGCCGCTGATTTGACGGAATTGACAGTGATTACGACCTGGCTGGAACGGAGGCGGGGAGGCCGGGTGCGTTTTAGAGTGCCGGTACGCGGTGAGAAGGCTAAGCTCCTAAAAATGGCGGCCAAAAACGCGGCGGAAGAACTGGCCCAGCACCGGGCCCGGGAGGAGCAGGCCAAAGCCAGGATTGAAGGGGCCCTGCTGGGGCTGCGGGAATTCCTGCACTTAAACCAGCCGCCAAGGCGGATAGAGTGTTATGACATCTCGAATATTCAGGGCGCCGAATCGGTAGGTTCAATGGTCGTATTTGTCGATGGAAAACCCCGGAATGACCGCTACCGGAGGTTTCGGATAAAAACAGTGGAAGGCCCCAATGATTTCGCCAGTATGCAGGAGGTCATCAGGCGGCGTTTCAGCCGGGCTTTAAAGGAAACGGCGGCTATCGGGGAGGGCCGGCTCGATAAGGCTAAAGCCAAGTTTGCCGAACTGCCTTCGCTGGTTATTATTGACGGGGGCAAAGGTCAGTTAAGCGCGGCCCGGGAAGCTATGCGGGAACTTGGTTTCGACCCCATAGCTACCTTCGGTTTGGCGAAAGAACATGAATACCTGTATGGTGAGGGCAGTCCGGACCCCATAGTCCTGCCGCGGAATTCGGAAAGTCTTTACCTCATTCAGAGAATAAGAGATGAGGCCCACCGGTTTGCGGTCGCTTATCATCGGAACTTAAGAGGAAAGCGGTCACTGAAGTCAATCCTTGATGATATCCCAGGGGTAGGCCCCAAACGCCGCAAGGCTTTGGTCGAGCACTTCCGTACTATGGCGGCCCTAAGGAAGGCGACGGTTGACGATTTGGCAGAAGTACCGGGAATAACCGGGGCGGTGGCAGATGCAGTATACGAGTTTTTTCAACAGGAAGAGTAGGTTTTGCCTGGTTCCTTACAGGAAACAGGCAATTTTTGTGGTATTATATAGAATAAGGTAATAATATGAGAAAGGGGATTGCTATGCGAGGATTAGCGTTGCGTTGGCTGCTTAATTCCTTAGCGCTGCTGTTTACGGCCTGGCTGATGCCGGGAATCCAAATCAGGAGTTTCGGCGCCGCCTTAATAGCCGCTCTTGTACTGGGGGTTATTAATGCCATAATCCGGCCAATAGTACTGTTTTTTACGTTGCCTCTGAACATCTTAACCCTTGGTTTTTTTACGCTGGTAGTTAATGCCCTGATGCTGCTCATTGTCAGGTCAGTAGTCAACGGATTTACAGTATCCGGCTTCTGGGCAGCCTTTTTCGGTTCCATTGTCCTGACTATAGTCAGCGGCTTGTTAAGTGCGGTTATTCTGGACCATTCGGGGGACAAATAGTTGCTAGTTGCTAGTTGCTAGTTGCTAGTTGCTAGTTGCTAGTTCCTAGTTGCTAGTGGGGAGCGAAAAAAAGAAAAAGAAAAAAAAGACAAAACAAGGTTTTTCGGGAGGTACAATATAATTGCCACAATTCAAGTTGATTGCGGTTGACCTTGATGATACCCTATTAGATGACGACCTGCGGGTTTCCCTGAGGACGAGGCAGGCCTTGAAAAAAGCCGCTGAAAAGGGCATGATAGTGACAATTGCCACTGGCCGGATGTATCGTTCGGCCCTGCCTATGGCCCTCGACCTGAACATTGGGGGACCGATTATCACTTATCAGGGGGCGCTTGTGAAAAACTCCTGTTCCGGGGAGGTTTTAGTCGATCGGCCGGTCCCTCTCGACCTTGCCAGAATAGTCCTGGCCGAAGGGTACAAGGCCGGCGTGCACATGAATGTTTACCTTAACGATACCCTTTTGATAGACAGCATAACCCCTGAGGGCGCGGGGTACGCTAAACTAGCCCAAGTTGAAATGGTCCCGGTCGGCAGTCTGCTTGAATTTCTGAAGAACGACCCCACAAAGGTATTATATATTGCTGACCCCAGCCTACTGGACAGGCTCAAAGGGGAATTACAGAAAAAGTTTGCCCAAAGTCTTTATATCACCAAATCAAAACCAAACTACCTGGAGTTTATGCACCCCCAGGCTACCAAAGGGCGTGCCCTAAAGGCTTTAGTGGAGAGGTGCGGGATCGCCCGGGATGAAACGATGGCTTTTGGTGACAGCTACAACGACCTGGACATGATTGAATTTGCCGGGATGGGTGTAGCTATGGGCAATGCCCCGGAAGATGTTAAGAAAAAGGCCGATTATGTCACAAGTACAAATAATGATGATGGCGTAGCAGAAGTGATTGAAAAATATGTGCTGTTATAGGGGGATATGGAATTGGCCAAGGGAAAAATAACAGTGGTTCTTTTCTCAAACTCCTGCTTGATAAAAAGACGGTCAGGGTGGCGGTACAGAAGCTAAAAGTCAAGCTGTAATTAAGGGAGGCAATTCGTGAAACCTTTTATCAACACAGCCGTAATCGGCAATGGCAGGATGTTGGCGGCCCTTGGTTCACAGGGTCAACTGTACCGCCTGTTTTGGCCCCATATAGATTCGGCCCAACATATAAATAATACCTGGCCGGCCCTTTTAAGCCCCGCCTTCGGGGATAAGGCCGTCCGTTTTGATGTTAATGAAGGCTGGGCCCATTCCCAGGAGTATGTAAGTGATTCGAATATCCTGAAAACGGAGTCCTGGGCGGAAGATAAAAACCTGCATATCACAATGCTGGATTTTGTCGTCCCTGACCGGGATATTTTGGTTCGGTATTATAAGATGAAAAACACGTCGATTTATCCGTTACCGTTAGTTTTTCTGTACTTTGCTTCCCTTTACCTTGACGAAAGTCGTCTTTACAATTCTAACTGTTTTGACCTTGAGCATGATACCCTGCTGCACTACCGGCGGGATACCTGGTTTGCTGTGGCCGGCAACTTGGTCCCAACCGCCTTTCAATGCGGCTGCGGTGGTGAGGACAGTCTTTACGGTAATTTGAACGGAAACAGCATTGCCCTGTCCCCGGGTGGGCGCCAGGTTTGGGATTTGGGCATGATTGAACCGGGTCAGGACAAGATTGTAGCAATCTTCCTCGCCGCTGGCAGGACAAGGGAACAGGTGCAGGAGAATGTTTTTTACGCCAGGAGGCACGGTTGGGACGGTTTATTGAAAGAAACGACGTCGTTTTGGGAAGCTTACCTTAAGAAGGGTTGTTTACCTGTTGAGGCCGGTCGGGGCGTAGAACAACTTTTTAAGCGTTCGGTGATGGTCAGTAAACTGTTAATGAACCGTGAGACCGGTGGGATTATAGCAGCCCCTGAGTTTGATGAATCATACAGCCATAGTGGAGGTTACGCTTACTGCTGGGCCAGGGATGGAGCTTTTATCGCCCATGCCATGTTGAAAGCGGGATACCCGGAATATGCCCGGGACTTTTACCGGTGGGCGGCTGATCACCAGGACCCCGGCGGAGGATGGCCGCAAAGGCAGTACACCAGCGGGGATCTGGCCCCCGGATGGGGTTACCAGATAGATGAAACAGGGACTGTCCTGTGGGGTATCAGTGAGTATTTTGAAGCAACTTCAGATAGTGATTTCGTTGAGGAAATCTGGCCTGCTGTGAACAAGGCCGCCGAATTTCTGATGAACTCTCTCGACGGAAATGCGGGTTTACCACAACTGTCATATGATCTATGGGAAGAGCGGTTTGGGGAACACGCATACTCGTCCGCAGCCGTATATGCCGGTTTAAGGGGTGCGGGCCGGATGGCCGGGGTTTTAGGGCAGCCGGAATTGGCTGTCAAGTGGCGGGAAACCGCTGTCGGCCTGCGAAAAAAAATCCTGGAATATTTCTGGGACCCCGGGTTAAACATGTTTATCCGTTCGGCATGGGTAGCTGTAGAACGGCACGAGTTTGATAACAGGGAAGGTGTCGGTGACCGGGTCCGAAAGGTTACAGGCCCTAAAGGGAATGTGTCATATCAGGTTTTCGGAGACGGCAGCCCCGATGCCAGCCTGCTTGGACTGACAGTGCCTTTTGGCGTAATCCCGCCGAATGATATAAGAATCCTGGGGACCGTCCGGCATCTCGTCAGAACTCTGACTAACCCAAATACGGGAGGAATCAAAAGATATAACCAGGACTGTTATATAGGCGGTAACCCGTGGTTAGTGACAACCCTGTGGCTGGGGATGTTTGAAGCCGCCTGCGGCAACTGGAACAGGGCTGCCGGTTACCTGAAGTGGGCATTGGATAAAAGAACACCACTCGGGTTTTTACCGGAACAGATTGACCGCGTAACCGGTAATACTGCCTGGGTGGTGCCCCTGGCCTGGTCCCATGCCATGTATCTGATGCTCGTTAGGATGCTGTCTGAGGCTAAAAAATTGGATAAAATATCTGAGTAAGGCCGCTTGAATGGGAGGTTAGGTTATGATTTTCAGCCGCAATGAACTGGGGATTTATGAACGTGGCGCAGATAAACAGTGGGTTGTGGCCAACGGTTTGGGAGGTTACGCCTCTTCCACGATTCTCGGGGCAAATACGAGCAAGTACCACGGGCTGCTGTTTGCCGCCCTGAGGCCGCCTGGGGAGCGCACATTATTACTGGCTAAATTGGATGAGGAATTAATTATCGACGAGAAGTCCTACTCTATCGGAGTTAACCATACCGGGACAGGTATTTTCCCTGCCGGGCACAGTTATTTACAGAGCTTTGAGTTAAGACCTTATCCGACATATACGTATGCTATCAAGGACGTTATTTTGGAGAAAGTGATCTTCATGGTCCGGGAAGCCAACATTACTATTGTCAGATACACGGTTTATGCAGGCGGTAAGACTTCTATAAAGTTTAAGGTCACTCCTCTCGTTAACTGTCGGCATTACCACCATACCACTCAAAAAAACGACTGGCCTTTTGACCGGACAGCTAAAAAAAATTCAGTTACAATCGAGGCCTACCCAGGCGCCCCTAAGCTCCGGTTGTATTCGGATAAGGCTGTTTACGTACCGGGGCCGGGGTACTGGTTTGAGGGAATGTACTATAAGTCAGAGGATCAGAGGGGTTTTGACCCCTGGGAAGACCACTTCATGCCCGGCCGGTTCGAGTTTGAGCTGACCGATGGGCATTCCTGTGGTATAATCGCCTCCACCGAGGGCGAGAAAGAAGTGAAAAACCCTCTTCTGGAGCAGGTCAGCGCTGAGCGAAGACTCGCCCACCTGGTCGAGGACGCGGGGTTTCAGGAAGAGTTTGTGAACAGGTTGATTCTGGCTGCCGATACGTTTATTGTAGCCAGGCAGTCTACCGGCGCCAAGACCGTTATTGCCGGCTACCCCTGGTTTACAGACTGGGGCCGGGATACAATGATTGCTCTGCCGGGACTGACCCTAGTGACTAAACGATTCAGTGAAGCAAAAGAAATTCTTAAGACCTTTGCCGACTACTGCCGTAAGGGTCTAATCCCCAATATGTTCCCTGACCAGGGGGAAGAACCGCTGTATAACACCGTGGACGCCTCCCTGTGGTTTTTTCATACTGTTCACAAGTATATTAACTACACTGGGGACAACGACTTTGTCAGGAAAGAGCTTTACCCGGTGCTCAAGCAGATTATTGATAATTATCGCTCAGGGACCGATTTTAATATAAAAATGGACGGAGACGGGTTGATCTCAGCAGGGGAACTCGGTATCCAGCTGACCTGGATGGATGCCAAGGTGGGCGGCTGGGTTGTCACTCCCCGGCACGGCAAACCTGTTGAAATTAACGCCCTCTGGTACAATGCCCTGCGGGTAATGGACCAGCTGGCCAATAACTATAATGATAAAGAAAATGATTACGCATTACTTGCTGAAAAAGTCAGGGCCAGTTTTACAGAAAAGTACTGGAACCCTGCTAAAAAGTGCCTTTATGATGTGATTACAGCTGATGACAAAGATGATTCCATCCGGCCTAACCAGATTTTTGCCGTTTCTCTGCCTTACTCACCGCTCGACTTGCGGAAACAGATAGATGTAGTCAATACTGTCTGGCGGGAATTGTATTTTTCATTCGGCCTGCGCACATTGGCCCCTTCTTCGTTTGATTACTGCGGCCGTTATTTTGGTAATGTCCTGCAGCGGGATTCGGCATACCATCAGGGGACGGGCTGGGCCTGGCTGCTGGGCCCTTTTATTACCGCTTTCCGGAAGGTCCACGACTATTCGGCTGAGAGCAAAACAGTAGCGGAAAAGCTTATGGCCCCTTTAAAAGCCCATCTGTGGGACCATGGGGTCGGGTCGATATCAGAGATATTTGACGGTGACCCGCCTAACTATCCCCGCGGGTGTTATTCCCAGGCCTGGAGTGTGGCCGAGGTACTGCGTGCCTATGTGGAAGATGTCCTGGGCGTAGGGCCGAACAACAATTGACAATTGACAATTGACAGTTGACAATTGACAATTGACAATTTGACAGATGATAGTTGACAGATGTGTTCAATGGAGGAATAGATGATTCGCAAGTGTACGGAATCGGATTTTGAGACTATCTATACCATCGTTAATGATGCTGCTCAGGCTTATAAAGGAGTAATTCCAGCTGACCGCTGGAATGATGAATATATGTCCAAAGAGGAACTCCGCCATGAAATTGATGATGGAGTAGAATTCTGGGGATTGGCCGATGACGGTGAATTAATTGGCATAATGGGTATACAACCCATTCAGGATGTTACTCTCATCAGACATGCTTATGTTCGGACAGCAAGAAGAAATCAAGGTATTGGCGGCAAGCTGCTGGCCCATTTACGTACTTTGACTGACCGGCCTATTTTAGTAGGCACTTGGGCAGATGCCGCCTGGGCTGTCAAGTTCTACGAAAATCATGGCTTTGAACTGGTCTCTGTAGAAGAGAAGAACAGGCTGCTCCAAAAGTATTGGGACATTCCTGAACGTCAGATTGAGACTTCGGTTGTACTGAGAGAAAGAGGTTAAGTAGTAAATATAAGAAGGGGGAATAAGATTGAAAAACCCGATTGATTTGAACAAAGTTGAAAAAATACTGGCCAATGATCCCGGCGGGATGCTCAAAGCCTTATGGAACTTACCGGAACAATGTGAAGAGGCTCTTACGATCGGACGCGGTGTCCAGGTCCCTCCAGACTACAAGGCTGTTTCCAATATTGTTATTACCGGTTTGGGCGGGTCGGCAATAGGAGGCGACTTTTTGAGGCTGTATGTGAATGATAAATTGGGGATACCTGTGGTAGTCAATCGTGATTATATTTTACCGAAGTTTATTGATAACAAAACCCTCCTTTTCGCTGTAAGCTATTCAGGGAACACGGAAGAAACTCTCAGCGCCTACAGCCAGGCGCGGGAGATGGGAGCGAAGATTATTGCCCTGACAAATGGCGGCAAACTGCGGGCTATGGCTGAACAGGATGGGGCCCCGGTAATAGTTGTGCCGGCTGGGATTTCTCCCCGGGCTGCCACCGGATTTCTGCTTATCCCAACCCTGGCTGTTTTGGAAAGCCTGGGGCTGATAGCAGACTTGACAGAAGAAATGAACGATCTGACTGCCACTCTTAGAAACCTCAGGGAGCAGCTTGATTTCAGCCTTCCGATCCAGCGGAATCTGGCCAAACAGATAGCCCAGAGGTTCTTTGGGAAGATCCCTGTTATCTGGGCGGCCAGCGGCAATACGGAGGTTGTGGCCACCAGATGGAAGGGACAGATTAACGAAAATGCTAAAGCACCCGCTTACTGGAACGTCTTCCCTGAGCTTAACCATAATGAGATTGTGGGTTTTGAAGAGCCGGTGGAGTTATTGGAACAGCTTGAAATTGTCATTCTCAGGGACAAAGATGACCATCCCCGTGTACAGAGACGAATGGACATCAGTCAAGAGATTATTAAAGATGTCGTCAGCGGCGTCACCGAAGTATGGTCCAGCGGTGAAGGCAGGCTGTCCAAGCTTTTCTCCCTGGCTTATATCGGCGACCATGTGAGCGTATACCTGGCCGCCATGTACGGCATTGACCCCACACCTGTGAAGAATATTGATTTCCTAAAAAATAAATTAGCGCAGGGCTAAACAGTTGACAGTTGACAGTTGACAGTACTCTAAGCTTACATCTTCGAGAAAGGCACACAAGTGGCCAGTAAAACCATGCTCTACGCCCCTGCGGGGCTACGAGGGGGTCGGAAGAGTTTGCTGACGCAAACTCTCGATTATAATAAAAAAATGCAATTCGTTTTACGTATATTAATTGGGGTAAATAACCTAGACATTAAAAAAATTCTCTTTAACAATTACGCAAAATAGAATATAATAATGCCGAACATACGTTCCGCCGGCGGGGTGATTGTATGAGGGTTTTACTTGATACCAATATTGTAATTCATCGAGAGGCTACCAGTGTGATTAATACTGGTATTGGCATTTTATTTAAATGGCTTGATAATTTACATTATAAAAAGTGTATTCATCCCGTCACTGTTCAGGAGATAAACCAGCATAAAGACCCCAGGACTCTCAAATCCTTGACAGTTAAGTTAGATAATTATAATGTTTTGCGTACTGAGGCATCCCTAAGCCCCAAAGTTAAAGAGGTTTCTGGTAAGGTCGATAAAGGCCCTAATGACATCAACGATACAAAGCTACTGAACGAACTGTTCAATGATAGAGTTGATGTTTTAATAACCGAAGACAGAAAAATAATTTATAAGGCTGGTTTACTGGGGTTATCGGAAAAGGTCTACTCAATTGAGTCGTTTCTTGAGAAAGTAACGACCGATAATCCAGAACTTGTAGACTACAGGGTACTATCAGTCAAGAAAGAGTATTTTGGAAATATAGATTTAGGAGACGAATTTTTTGATAGCTTAAAAGATGATTATGTTGACTTTGAGAAGTGGTTCAATAGAAAGGCGGACGAAATTGCATATATATGTAAATCGGATGAACAAATAATAGCCTTTTTGTATCTCAAGCCAGAAAATGAAAAGGAGGATTATTCAGATATAACCCCACCTTTTTCAAAAAGGAAAAGGTTAAAAGTAGGTACATTTAAAGTAACTTTAAACGGGCTTAAGCTGGGAGAAAGGTTCTTAAAGATTATTTTCGACAATGCTTTAAGATGCCAGGTTGATGAGATATATGTAACTATCTTTGATAAAACCTTAGAACAGCAGCGTTTAATTAATCTTTTAAAAGACTATGGTTTTAAACAGCATGGGTACAAGACTAGTGCTTCTGGAAAAGAGCTTGTATATATAAGGGATTTTAGAAAAAAAGTTAATTTAAATTGTCCTGAACTTACGTACCCATACATATCGACTCAGGGAGACATTTTCATTGTTCCTATTTACCCCAATTATCACACAAATTTATTTCCTGATTCAATTTTAAAAACAGAATCGCCTGAGGATTTTATTGAGAGCGAACCTTTTAGAAATGCCATCAGTAAGGTGTATATTTCACGATCAATGGAAAGAGATTTAAACCCTGGAGACATAATTATTTTTTACAGAACAGGTGGTTACTATAAAAGCGTTGTTACAACTGTAGGTGTTGTGGAAGGTATTGTTACGGATATAAAAGACGAAAGACAATTTATAGACCTATGCAAGAAAAGAAGTGTGTTCACTGACAAAGAGCTCGCAGAGCATTGGAATTATCGGAGGTACAGCAGGCCCTTTATTGTAAACTTCTTATATGTCCACTCACTTCCGAAAAGACTTAATATGAAAAGATTGATAGAACTCGGTGTTATTCCCGATGTTAACTCGGCCCCAAGAGGATTCACGAAAATTAGTAAGAAGAATTTTCAAGATATTATTAGGGAGGCTGAAGTTGATGAAAGTATTATTGTCGATCAAGCCGGAGTTTGCCAACAAGATTTTTAACGGCTTAAAAAAGTTTGAATTTAGAAGGTTGATTTTCAAACGAACAGATGTTGAAAAAGTTGTTGTATATGCTTCTGCACCGATTAGCATGGTAATAGGAGAGTTTGAAATTGATAAGATTTTGCATGAAGAGCTACCGAACCTTTGGAATCTAACTAAGAAATATGCTGGAATAACTGAAGAATATTTTTACGATTATTTTTCGGACAAAAATCAGGGGTATGCAATAAAAATAAAAAGCTCAATTAAATATGAGACACCGTATTCGTTAAAGTCTAGATACGGCATTACGCCACCGCAATCTTTTGTATATGTAGAATAATAATTAGTAAGAAATCTTTTCTTTGTGTACTTAGACCGGTGAGTAGTACCCGTTAGACTTTGTGGTAAAAATTTTGTTTATGACCAGTAAGTAGTACCTGTTGGTCTTTGTGGTTTTGGTTTTTAACACTAGCCACTAACCACTAGCCACTAACCACTAAAGAGGTGATCAGTTATCAAACTCGTCGCAGATTTACATATTCACTCAATCGGTAGTGGGCATGCCTACAGCACTGTCACGGAGATAGCGGCTGCCGCTGCGGAAAAAGGGTTGGCTATGATAGCAATCACCGACCATGGGCCGGCTCTGCCGGGCGGGCCGCATCTATATTACTTCGGTAACCAGCGCGTTCTGCCTGATGAAATCGGCGGGGTCCGGGTCCTCAAAGGTGTTGAAGCCAATATCATGAATGAAAAAGGGGAACTCGATTTAGACCAGTATTACCTGGAACGGATGGATATAGTTTTAGCCGGATTTCATGCCCAGTGTTTTCCCACGTCAGACCGGGATATATGCACCAAGGCTATGCTTAACACGATGGAAAACCCCTATGTCGATATTATTGTGCACCCCGGTAATCCTGAGTTCCCAGTGGATTACGAAGCTGTAATTAAAAGGGCGGCTGAAAAAGGGATGCCCCTGGAGATCAACAACAGTTCTTTCTGCGGAAGCCGCCGGGGGAGCGGGGATAACTGCTGTGAAATCGCCGGGATGATTGCAGCCGGTGGGGGGCCCGTAGTTATCGGCAGTGATGCCCACTTTGCCCGTGATGTAGGCAGATTTGAGCATGCCATTGAAACGGCGCTTGCCGCCGGAATCAAAGAGGAACAGGTCCTGAACACTTCGGTAGAGAAGATATTGAACTACCTAGGACGAAAGAAACACCTATTGCGTGAGTGAAAAAATAAACCAAAAAATCAGCCGCGGATGACGCGGATGAACGCGGATAGAGAACGACGCGGATAAAACATGAAAAATACATAAAGAAAAACCAACAATCAGTTACAGGTGATACATTTTTCTTCTCCAATCATAGAAAGGTGTGACTTGTAACGAGACAAATCATATTTATCTTTGGGAGACTAATAAAATTTATTCACTTGGTGGTTGATGAAATATATCCAGGTTTCACCGGAGTCCTAACTTTGTTGGGTGTAAAAGTAAACTCATATACCCTGTGATATTTTTATTGTTTTGTTTATATAACTTATGATTCTAGTGCTGAAATATAGTTGGGAATTTTCCGATTCTGAACCCAGGAAATTCTACAAGGTAATTTATGGATAAAATTCATGCTTTTT
>PGZN01000010.1 GCA_002840165.1 Firmicutes bacterium HGW-Firmicutes-8 | reverse complement strand
CGAGTCCCCGGGCTATAGCTGCCCCAGCATGGCCCCAGTACCGACCCAGAGGTAGAAAAATGGCAGCTGGCTAGGCGCCGACCCCACCGCAACCACAGGTGTACTTGATGTACTCCGAGGATTGCGGTGGGGTCGGCAACAACGCCAGATGCCATTTTTCTCAGCATGCACGCCCCTAAAATGAATCAAAGGGGTGTTGACTAAATGTCAACACCCCGGTCATTGCCTGGTGACCCCTACGGGATTCGAACCCGTGTTACCGCCGTGAAAGGGCGGTGTCTTAAACCGCTTGACCAAGGGGCCAACTGAGATATGTGATGTGGGATGTTGGAGGTGAGATACTATTAGTTTCCCACTTCTAACCTCCCACTTCGCACTTCACAATGGTGAGCCATGCTGGGCTCGAACCAGCGACACCCTGATTAAAAGTCAGGTGCTCTACCAACTGAGCTAATGGCTCAAAAATGAGTCTCACAGCTACATATCTTACTACAAAGATAATATCTTGTCAACCTGTTTATAATATTTTTGCGCCCCTGTCGTCCCTGAGCCAATGGCGGCCGAAGGCCGCCGAACATCGGCTACAGTCGCCCCAGCATGGCTCCAGTACCAACCCAGAGGTAGAAAAATGGCAGCTGGCTAGGCGCCGACCCCACCGCAACCACAGGCGTACCGGATGAAGCCCCCATTTTGTTACCGAAACCCCGAGGAAAGGCACCTCGGCGTTCCGACAAAACAGGGAATCCCCCGACTCCAAGGATTGCGGTGGGGTCGGCAACAACGCCAGATGCCATTTTTCTCAGCATGCACGCCCCCAATATGAATCAATGCTATCCTCTCAATATACAATCTCGGTAACTCTCCAGCAGCTTCAATGTTATCTCACCCACATTGCCTGAATTCACCGGTCTTCCATCAAGCATTGTCACCGGGACCACCTCTGAACCTGAGTTCGTAAAAAAGACTTCATCCGCTGAAGCAAAATCCTCTTTATACAGAACCGGTTCCTTAACCGGCAGGCCCAGTTCTCCTGCTAAAGCCATGACCTTTAACCGCGTTATTCCGACCAGCAGACCTGCATCCGGGCCGGGTGTCATCACACATCCGTCTTTTACGAGAAACACGTTGCTGACAGTCCCCTCCGTGACCTGGCCCAAATGGTTCAGCATAAAACCCTCATCCGCTTCAGCTTTGATTACTTCCTGTTTGGCCAGAATGTTATTTAGAAAGTTAAGAGACTTAACCTCCGGCATTGTCGCCCCAGCCAAGTTTCTCAGGGTCTTAACGAATACAGTTTTAGCGCCTTCACGATATAATCGTTCGTTGTATTTAATTTCTTTGGACATGATTACAACTGTCGGCTGTAAACAAAGCCCCGGGTCAATCCCTACCGGGCCCGGCCCCCTTGTGACAGTGAGTCTGATATATAAGTTTTCTCCATTCAACAATACCGTTCGTTTGAGAGCCTCCTCTAAATCCATATACGATGAGGGGATCCTCAGTCCGATAGCTTGGGCTGAGCGGAAAAGCCGGACCAGATGGTCTTTCATTAAAAATATTTTGCCGTCATAAGCCCTCATTGTTTCAAAAAGGCCGTCACCATATAGAAACCCGTGATCAAAGACAGAAATTTTCGCCTCTGTGGAAGGGACAAATTCTCCATTCAAATATATAAAATCAGGCACTGGCCACTTCCCCTCCGGCTCTGTTCGCTCCGTTGACATCATGCAGCTCCCCGGATTCCGCCATTTCCTCAGCAATCTCCAATGCCCGCAGCAGGGCTTCGGCTTTTTTCATTGATTCATAATATTCCCTTTCCGGGATTGAGTCAGCTACTATCCCCGCACCTGCCTGCACATAGGCCATACTGTCTTTCATCAGGATAGTGCGGATAACTATATTCATTTCCATTTCTCCGGCATAGCCCCAAAAGCCAACCGACCCTGTATACGGACCGCGGCGGGTTGGTTCCAGTTCCTCAATAATCTCCATCGATCTTATTTTAGGCGCCCCGGTAATTGTCCCCCCCGGGAAACAGGCGCGAAACAGGTCAAACCTGGTTTTTCCCTCGGCAAGCTGTCCTCTCACATTAGATACGATATGGATTACATGAGAGTACTCCTCAATCACCATTAACTCATTGACCTCAACAGTACCGAATGAGCAGACCCGACCAAGGTCGTTTCTCTCAAGGTCAACAAGCATAATATGCTCAGCCCGTTCTTTTTCATCAGTAATCAGTTCTTTGGCCAAAGCAAGGTCTTCTTCCTTACTGCTGCCCCGCCTCCTTGTCCCCGCTATAGGACGGGTTTCGGCTAGATCCCCGGTTAACCTGACCAGCAGCTCAGGGGAGGAACCGACAATGTGCATGTCCCCAAAATCAATATAGCTCATGTATGGTGACGGGTTGACCTGCCGCAGGATTTTGTACAGAAAGAACGGGTCTACAGAAGTTGATTTACCCAGCCTGAGAGACAGATTGGCCTGAAAGATATCGCCGGCCCTGATATACTCTTTACAGTTAGCTACCATCTCTTTGAATTGTTCCTTCGTAACATTACATTCCGGATTAAATCTATTTTGTACCGACCGGGCCCGGTTTCCAATCACAACGTCCCCCCCGGGGCCGCCGTGCCTGATTAGATGAAGTATGCGGCCTATTTCCTTACGCGCCTCCCGATATGCCGGCATCGATCCGGAGACAGATTCCGGAGAAACTGTAACGATAATTTTAATTGTGTGGTTGACATGGTCAAAACAGATGACTTTGTCAAAAAACATAAAATAGGTCTCAGGCACTTCTAAATCATCAATTGTTGACTCAGGCAGGGTTTCAAAATACCTGCCCATATCGTAACTGAAGTAACCCATGGCGCCGCCCCAGAACTTGGGAAGGCCATCATATCTCACCCCTTGGTAAGATTCTATAACAGCCTGTAACCGCCGGTATGAGTCATCTTCATAGTTGTAACAAACTCCGTTTTCAATGACCTCAACAGAAGTACCTCTACTTTTAAAAACACAATGAGGCTCAAACCCCAAAAACGAAAACCGGGCTAGGTTTTCGGTCCCCTTCCCGCTCTCCAAAAGGCAGAGCGGCGAACCGGCCAAGTGGAGTTTCTCAATCACTGTAACCGGGTTTTCTTCCGGCATTGGCACTTCCAGCATTACAGGAACCCTAACCCCCTGTTTAAAATAGCTGCAGAATTCCTGTACGGTTGGTTTAAACACTTTTATTCCCCCCTATTTAAATAAAAAACCGAATAGGTCAAACCTACTCGGTGGGATGCCCGAAAGAAGATACTCGCGGACCAGAACATACCGAAAATTAGTATGTTTATTTTTTGTTGTATTAATGCTATCAAAATCTATAACCTGTGTCAATCCAAAAATGAACAACTGCCCTTCTAAAAAAGATTATCTATGATAATCGTTTGCGTTCTGCGGGTTCCTACGCCGATGATAGATATCGGAGCCCCGGCCAGTTCGCTGATCCTTTTCAGGTAATTTTGAGCAGCTATCGGCAGGTCCTCAAACTTCTTGGCTGAAGAAATATCTTCCTGCCAGCCAGGCATTTCCTCATATATAGGTTCGCACTCGGCAAGGGTCTTCAGGCTTGCCGGAAAGTCGTTGACAATCTTGTCTCCCCGCCTGTAACCCGTACATATTTTTATCATTTCCATCCCTGTAAGGACATCAAGCTTCGTAACAGCCATGCTGTTCAAACCACTGATACGGACAGTGTACCGGGCAATAACAGCATCAAACCAACCACACCTCCTGGGGCGGCCGGTAGTAGTTCCAAACTCATGGCCTATATCCTGCAGGTGACGGCCCACTTCTTCCCGGAGTTCCGTCGGGAACGGTCCCTCACCAACTCTGGTTGTATATGCCTTAATAATCCCTAATACCCTCGATATTTCTGTCGGGCCCAGACCCGCCCCAATACAGGCTGCTCCTGCTATAGGGTGAGAAGAGGTAACATAAGGATATGTCCCGTGGTCAAGGTCAAGGAGTGTACCCTGGGCGCCCTCAAACAGAACATTTTTTCCGCCTTTTAAGGCATCGTGAATTACGATAGAAGTGTCGGTGGCATATCTCTTCAGACGTTCTGCGTATACCCGATACTCTCTCATGATATCGTCCTTGTTAAAACCGTCAACACCATATACTTTAGTTAACAGATTGTTCTTTTCTCTCAGGTTCCTATCCAGGAGAAGCGAAAACTCTTCCTCGTCCAGCAGATCAATAAATCTTATTCCAACCCGGGCGGCTTTGTCCATGTAGGCCGGGCCAATTCCCCTCTTAGTAGTCCCAATCTTGGCATCGCCTTTGCTCTCTTCAATAAGCTCATCAAGTTTTTTGTGGTAAGGCATAATTATATGGGCCCGCTCACTGATCCGGAGGTTGTCGGTGTTAATGCCCCGGCTCGCCAGGTATTCCAATTCCTGAATTAAGACTGCCGGATCTATGACCACTCCATTACCAATAATACAGGTCTTTTCCGGATAGAGAATGCCAGAAGGGATCAAATGAAGTTTAAACTCGTTTTCTCCCACCACAACCGTGTGGCCGGCATTATTACCACCCTGATACCGTACCACTAAATCGGCTTTTTCAGCAAGAAAGTCCGTTACTTTGCCTTTCCCTTCGTCACCCCATTGACTTCCAACTAAAACAACTGACGGCATGTTCCTTGCACCTCCAAATTTTTTATCTGTTAGTTTTCCTTGTTTAAAATGGCTCTTGCGGCTACAACTCCTGCCGCCGAAGCCTGAGCCAGGCCTCTGGTCACTCCGGCTCCATCCCCGGCTGCGTAAAGATTAGTTATTTTGGTCTCCAGTTCATGATTAAGTTCCAGTCTTGATGAATAGAACTTTACCTCAACCCCGTATAAAAGCGTGTCTTTCGAATAGACACCGGGTGCAATTACATCTAAAGCCTTTAGCATTTCCACAATGCTCATCAGGTGCCTGTATGGAAACACCAGGCTGAGGTCACCCGGAGTTGCATCTTTTAAGGTTGGCTCAACGAGGCATTTGGCAATCCGGTCATTGTCAGACCTCTGCCCTTTAATCAGGTCTCCCAGCCTTTGGACAATTACCCCGCCGCCCAGTAAATTAGCCAGGCTGGCCACATATTTCCCATAGAGGATTGGTTCTTTGAACGGTTCCGTAAATGTTTTGCTGACCAGAATGGCAAAATTAGTGTTGTCCGTTTTTTGGTTGGCATGGCTGTGTCCATTAACTGTAATCAGCCCGCTGTTGTTTTCCGTCACTACTTCACCATGTGGATTCATACAAAAAGTGCGGACCCTGTCGTCAAATGACTTGGAATAGTAAATAAACTTCGATTCATATATAACACTGGTTAGGTGCTCCATGACCGCTGCCGGGAGTTCAACCCTTACGCCGATATCTACAGGGTTTACCGCAGTTTTAATGCCGTGCAGCTGGGCCTGGTGGGACAACCATTCTGATCCTTCACGGCCGGGGGCTACAACCACATATTTTCCACTAATTATCAGCCCGTCTTCGGTTTCTACCCCGCTGACCAAATTGTTGTCCACTACAAGATTCTTAACTCCCATTCCGGTGCGGATTTCTGCTCCCTGAGAAAGCAGGCAGTCCCTCATCCGTTCGAGAATCCGTTGGCACCTGCCGGTGCCCAGGTGACGGATGGGGGCAGGAATCAGCTTTAATTCGGCAAAGATTGCCTTTTGCTGAATTTCCCTGACGATTTCCTCGTCCATCCCGTAGACTGTTTCAGGTCCACCGTACTGCAAGTATATTTCATCCACATATTTTATAAGCCGTTTCAGGGATTCTTCACCAATATAACTCCCGAGGATTCCACCGACTTCTGTGGAAAGTGTTATTTTACCGTCACTAAAAGCTCCGGCTCCGCCCCAGCCGCATAAAATCGAACAGGGTGAACAATTAACACAGCCCTCACTTTTCCCCCTCGAAGGACAGTTTCTGTGTTCAATATCCCGGCCCTTTTCCAAAATCAAAATCCGGAGGTCTGTTTTGGCAGTTAATAGTTCGAGAGCCGCAAAAATTCCAGCCGGGCCTGCGCCAACAATAATTACGTCATACCGCTGACCAATCATATTGGCTCCTCCTGTCTGACAAGTTTTTATCCTTTAACATAAAAATAACCCATACAGTATTTCTGATGAGTGTATCGTAGAATTATCCCTTTACCTTATCCCCCCAAAGCGCAAAAGTCTGCGTATTGACAAAAGTCAGCATTATCATTGTATCAAAGCAAACCCCTTTTTGTCAAAGTTTTTGAGCCAAAACAAAAAGGCTGCCTCTTTTGAGACAACCCCTTCTATTTACTCTTCTGGTCTGCGTTCGAGATTGACAAACTTGGTATACTCCTTCAAGAAGCCTAGTTCCACCGACCCGGTCGGGCCGTTTCGCTGTTTGGCTACTATTATCTCAGCAATGCCCCGTTTTTCGGATTCGTCCTGCTTGTAATATTCGTCTCTATATATAAACATAACTAAGTCGGCATCTTGTTCCAACGACCCACTCTCCCGCAGGTCAGACATCATCGGCTTTTTCTCCTGCCTTTGTTCAACCGCCCGGCTCAGCTGGGACAAGGCAATGACCGGTACCTGAAGCTCCCGGGCCAGGGCTTTGAGGGAGCGGGATATGTCGGAAATCTCCTGCTGCCTGTTCTCCGACCGGCGGCTTCCCTGCATCAGCTGCAGATAGTCTAAAACAACCAGGGACAGGCCGTGTTCCGATTTAAGCCGCCTGCACTTGGCCCGCATTTCCACAACGGAAACACCGGGTGAATCATCTATAAACAATGGGGCCTGGGAAAGAGGCCCGGCCGCTTGAGTCAGTTTTTGCCAGTCTTCGTCAGTCAGTTTCCCTGTACGGACTTTCTGCTGGTCAACCATAGCCTCCCCGCATAACATCCGGGTAACTAACTGCTCTCTTGACATCTCCAGACTAAACAACGCTACCGGCAGCTTTTTCCGCACACTGGCATGTTGGGCTATATTAAGGCAGAGAGAAGTTTTGCCCATTGACGGTCTGGCCGCGACGATTATCAGGTCAGAATTCTGAAATCCCGAAGTCAGTTTATCAAGGTTTGTATACCCGCTAGGGACACCGGTTATCCCGCCCTTACTCTGATAAAGGAATTCAATCCGCTCAAAGGTCTGCATCAGGATTGTTTTCAGAGGAACAAAACCGGAATTCGTTTTCCTCTGGGAAACTTCAAAAATCATCTGTTCGGCCTTATCAAGCAGTGATTCTATTTCCTCATCGCCTTCATACCCCATCTGGGCTATTCTGGTCGAAGCGCTGATAAGGCTCCTTAAAAGGCTTTTTTCCTGGACAATTCTGGCATAGTACTCCACATTGGCCGAGGTTGGCACCGAATTAGCCAGGCCGGCCACGTATGAAACGCCCCCTACCTGGTCAAGCAAACCAGATTGCCGCAGTTCTTCGGAGAGGGTTATCAGGTCAACGGCTTCACTCCGGTCAAAAAGATTCACAATGGCCTCATAGATATGGGCATTGGCATCCCGGTAAAAATCCTGCGGTCGAAGCGTTTCTATAGCTTTTGCGACAGCCTCATGATCAATCAACATAGCCCCTAATACCGATTGCTCGGCATCGAGGTTTTGTGGTGGAATCTTTTCCAAAAGGACACTCATCCACCCACCTCCTTAGACAGAATCGAATTACCCAACCAGTGGTTGTTGTTTAGCTGGTTCAAACAGGTGTTCAAGGGTCTCTTCAACAGTATCTACAAAAACAACTTCTATTCCTTTTAAATCCACCGGAACATCTTTTTTGTTTTCTTTTGGGACAATGACCTTTTTCATCCCGGCCTGTTTGGCTCCATAAATCTTTTCAAAAATCCCGCCGACAGCTTTCACCCGGCCCTGAATTGAAATCTCCCCTGTTATGGCCAGATCCTGACGGATAGAACGGTCCTGCAGCGCACTGAGAATTGCCGCCATAATGGTTACACCTGCTGACGGCCCGTCAATTCGCCCACCGCCAATGATATTGACATGTATATCATAGTTGCTGATATCCTCTCCGGTGATTTTACGAATCACCGAGGCAGCATTAAAAACAGAATCCTTGGCCATACTTCCGGCTGTATCATTAAACCTGATTGAGCCTTTACCTTCCGATTGGGTCGGGAAAATAACGGCCTCGATTTCCAAAATGGACCCTACAAAACCCATTACTCCAAGACCAAATATTTTTCCCTTAGCATAAGTGGGTGACCCCTTTAATGTAAGGTATGGGGACAACCGGCCGACCTGGACAACCTCAAGGACTTCTTCAGTTCCAATAATTACCTGATCAGGAACCTTTGCGTCCTGTTGATTATAAAGACACAGACCAAAAGCATCAGCCAGGATGTTAATAGCCTTCCGGCCTTCAATGGTATATTCACTAATAATTTCAGGAACTTTGTTGTTTATAGCTACTTCCAATTTGCCTGCAGCTTTTACAATTATTTTTTCAATCTCTTTAGGGGTAAGGGGTTCAAAATATACTTCCGTACAGCGGGAACGGATGGCTGGGCTGATATCGGCAGGATCTCTCGTAGTTGCTCCGATAAGGATAAAATCAGCCGGAGCCCCTTGTTCAAAAAGCTTTTTGATATACTGAGGGGTACTGGAATCATGTGGGTCATAGTACGCGGAATCAAAAGAAACCCTTTTATCTTCCAGAACCTTAAGGAGTTTGTTTAACAACATAGGATCAAGTTCACCGATTTCGTCTATGAACAGCACTCCCCCATGGGCGTCTGTGACGAGGCCCAGCTTGGGCTCGGGGACTCCTGTGTCAGCTAGGTCGCGCCTCGCCCCCTGGTAAATCGGGTCATGTACAGAGCCGAGCAGCGGGTTCGTAACATCACGCGGGTCCCACCTTAAAGTTGTTCCGTCAACTTCAACAAAAGGCGCATCATCTTTAAAAGGGGTGCCTTTTACTTTCTTGGCAACCTGCAGAGCCAATCTGGCAGCCGTAGTTTTGCCTACCCCGGGCGGCCCATACAAAATAACATGCTGGGGAAACGGGCAGGCCAGCTTGGACATTAAAGACTTAATAGCCCTCTCCTGGCCAACTATTTCCTCAAAGGTATCCGGCCTGAGGGCTTCAATGGCGGAACGCGCTAATTTTTTTTGGTCGAGTTTTTCAAGAATCGCAAGTTTTTTTAAGGTTTGAGCATTTTCCGGTCCCGTAGTTTCCTTGATAATCTGCATTTTTATTTCTTTCACATAATCCTCATGGCGCTGCTGCATCCGCTCGGCAATCTTTTTCTCCAGCTTGTCCTCAACAGACCTGCGGGCAATAATGTCGGCAATTTCGTCTTCCACATCATCAATTATCTTTGGAATCTCTTCAACTGTTGGAACCTTGTCAATCGTCGGGTCTTCGAAGACAATTTTTTGCAGAGCCAGGACTCTTTCCTCAAAAATGTCTGACCGGATTAAATTCAAGGCCTCTAATTTACCTGCTTTTAATACAACCTTGTCTGACCCGTAAATATTAGTCACAAGATTATATAACGCATTGACCTGGCGTTTAAGATGTTCTGTCTCGGAAAACTTTTCGGTCAAATCGGGTTTATCGGTTCTGGTGATAAACTTTTCCAGAAAACTTTTCATAGTTTACCCCTTTCTAGATTTCTACCACATGTACTTGAAACACTGCTTGAATTTCCTGGTGTAATTTAATGGTAACAGGATAAACTCCAAGGGATTTAATGGGATTCTCCAAATTAATTTTTTTCTTATCTATATCAATATTGTGTTGGCTTTTTATAGCGTCAGCAATGTCTTTACTGGTGATTGAACCAAAAAGCCTACCGCCTTCCCCTGCTTTGGCGGGAATCTTTACAATTAGGGTGGCAAGTTTTTCAGCCATATTTTTGGCATCTTCCGTTACCCGGACTTTCCTTCTCGCCTCTAAGGCCTTTTTTTGTTCCAGGTCTTTTAAATGACCTGCGGTAGCTTCCACAGCGAGTTTCCTGGGAAATAAAAAATTGCGGGCATAGCCCTCAGCGACATTCAGGACATCTCCCTTAGAACCAATTTTTTTTACATCTTCCAATAAGATAACCTTCATCTTAATCTCCTTACTACTCCGCGGGTCTCTTCCACTTACGGAAAGAAACCAGAGGGTCAAATATTCCTATCAGTGTAAACAGAACAAGGCTCCCACTAAAATTGACAGCAGCGGCGATACCAAGTAAAGCCTTTATCCACGTGGAAATTTTCCATGTCTTAAAAAAATACGCCACAACTGCTGTCCCTATAGTTAGGAACAAAGGAAACACGATAAAAACCATGTTCTTCCCAATAATAGCCAAAGCAGGTAGTCTGAACTGGTCCCCTGCCAGGCTCATTCCAAGACCTGTAATCAAAAGCCAGACCGAATACCAGGGCAGCCTCCAATCACTAAAAGCAGGAAGGGGGGGCACCCTATAGTTCAGTTTTTGCAGAACTTTAATCGCCAGTATGTAAGTAAAAAAAGCCCGGATCAAAGACCCTATCGCAAAAGCGCTGGGGATTAAAGTACGTACCAGCTTGATCCCGGATTCCACATACATACTTGCCTCATCGGCTGTAACTAAACCCAACTTGGCATATAAAGCCATTGACTGCACAGCCTGTGTCCTCAGCGCCTGTTCGGTCGGCATAATTATCAGGGGGTCAATATTAAGTAATATTAGAACTGCTATGACCGTTGACAGTACCGACACTGCTGCACCGGTCAACAGAGAGGCGCCGGGAGTAATCTCGTATTTAAACAGAAGCCCGAAAGTCAATGCTAAGGGCGCCAAGACAACAAACATAAGCAGGGAATCGATTGGTGGAATCAAAATCAAGGTCATTATAAACGTTGTCACTAAAGTAAATAAGCCTATCTGTAAGTCATACTTTTTTAGAATGATAATGATAGGTATGCCCCAGACAAAATCGACGAGAAATTTAACAGGCAAATAATAAATTGCCAGAGCGCCCATACCGGCCGTGAGAAAACCTAGAATCATGCCCTCAGCCAGCTGGTTTACCCTCTGCTGTTGAGACATAGTTTCACCTCTTTTTATCGCCTCTGTAGCTTAAAAAAGCTGTCAAGTCCCCATACCAATCCTCGACCTCGTGTTTATCCTTAATCGCGTTTCTAAGCTTGCTTTCCACCCTGATATCCAGCTGGGCAAAACTTATGCCCACCCTGCGGGCCAGTACATAAATGGTGATAACCATACTGGCAAGGGCATCTTCGATAGCTTCATCACTATTTTTCATCATTGCTTTGAACAATGCCGAAACTGTCCCCAGAAGTTCTGTTTTAAGCCACTCGATAACCCTGATATTCCTGGCAATGTCTACTCCCTGATCAAAAACAGACATACTTAACCCTCCTGATATGCCAAATGTCTTTCTACTATTCTGCAAATCTTTCTGGTTTTCCTTCATCGCAAAACAATCAATTTATTCCAGTCACAAAGCAGCAGATAGAAAAGAGGAGCCTCCAGTGCTCCCCTTAAGTAGTTTATTCCGAAGTAAACGGTAGTAATGCCATGTGGCGGGCCCGCTTTATCGCTATCGTTAGCTGGCGCTGGTGCTTGGCACAGTTTCCGGAAATCCGGCGAGGAAGTATTTTCCCCCGCTCTGTAACGTATTTCCTCATCTTACCGCCTTCTTTGTAGTCAATGCTCTCAACTTTATCTATACAAAAAGCGCAGACCCTTTTCCGGGGTCTCCTGCCGCGGTCGCGTTTCATTATATCCCTCCTACGATCTAAAATGGTATGTCGTCATCTGAAAAGTCGACCTCATTGCCCATATTTCCGGGTCCCACGGAGCTTTCGGAACCGCCTTTGGGGCTTTCGGAACCGCCTTTGGGGCTCAGGAAACGAACATTATCAGCAACCACTTCGGTTACCCACCGGCGCTGGCCGTCCTGTCCATCAAAGGTACGTATCTGAAGACGCCCGTCAACTGCCGCCAATTTACCTTTGGAGAGGTAATTGGCACAGTTCTCGGCTTGGCTCCCCCAGACAACTATGTTAATAAAATCTGTTTCCCGTTCACCCTGTTGATTTTTGAAAGGCCGGTCCACAGCCAGGGTAAATCCGGCAACGGCTTTACCATTGGGCGTGTAACGCAGCTCGGGGTCTTTGGTTAACCTTCCGATTAAAACAATACGGTTTAACACTTAGTATGCACCACCTTGGAGTTTTTTTCTCCGGCGTTCCAGGTATTCCGGGCGTTATTCCTCTTCCCGCAAAATCATATGTTTGAGCACTTCGTCAGTAATGCGGAAAACCCGGTCCAACTCGGCTGAAGTACCAGCTCCACCGTTGAACTCCATCAAAACATAAAACCCTTCCCGGCTATGTTTGATTTCGTATGCGAGTTTGCGTTTTCCCCACTTATCGAGTTTGGTGATTTCACCACCATTGTTCTCAATCAGGCTTTTAAATTTTTCCATTACATTATTGGTTTGTTCTTCGTCCAATTCCGGCCTGATAATATACAATACCTCATAAGCTCGCATAACTATTCACCTCCTCCCTATGGACTAACGGCCCTACCACAAAGGTAGAGCAGGGCTGTAAAAAGAGACCCCAGGGCCTCGATGAATTATTATAACATATAAAACTATGTCTGGCAAGAAATAAATGGATAGGGGCTTACTTATATGGGGCTTAATAGTTGCAAATCAACTTCTTTTATGTTATTGTTAAATTTAACATGTTAAAAAGTCCGCTTTTTCATGAATTTATTTTAAGGAGGCCCCCAATATGGTAGGCAAAGTTAAGTGGTTCAACCCTGAGAAAGGCTTCGGGTTTATCGAAAAAGAAGAAGGCGGAGACGTTTTTGTTCACTTTTCAGCTATCCAAACAGAAGGATTTAAGACCCTTGAAGAAGGACAAACTGTTGAGTTTGATATCGTGGAAGGCAACCGCGGACCTCAGGCTGCTAACGTTGTAATTCTGTAACTCCCATTACAAACAACAAAAAAGCGTTTTTGCCGCTGCCCGGAAAGGATACTGTAAAATCTTCTCAAAAACGGGGTTGTTTCTTCAAAACAAAAGGGGCTGTCTCTTACGAGACACCCTCTTTTTCATTTATACGTTAAATCGAAAATACACTACATCCCCGTCCTGCATTACATATTCCCTGCCTTCCAGCCTTACCAAACCCTTCTCTTTGGCCGCCAGCTGAGACCCGGCTGAGATCAGGTCATCATAGGATACGGTCTCAGCCCTGATGAAGCCCCGCTCTATATCCGTATGAATTTTTCCGGCTGCCTGCGCCGCTTTAGTCCCTTGTTTAATAGTCCAGGCTCTGGCCTCAGGCGCCCCTGCCGTAAAAAACGTGATCAGTCCCAGGAGCAGGTATCCGGCCCGAACCAATTTATCTAAACCTGATTCGGCCAAGCCCAGGTCAGATAGAAACTCCACTTTTTCATCATCTTCGAGTTCGGCTATTTCCGCTTCAATCTTAGCGCAGACAACAACCACCCCGGAATTTTCCTGGGCGGCTATTTTCTTAACTTCTTCAACTAAGGGATTACCCGCCGCCTCAGGCAAGTCCTCTTCACTTACATTGGCTGCATATAGAACAGGTTTGGAAGTAAGCAGGTTAGCATCCTTAATAACTGCCGCTTCTTCCGGTTCGAGCTGCACCCCGCGGGCCGGGCTGCCGGCATTAAGCGCCGCCTGAACCCGCTCTAAAACCTTTAGTTCAACTTCATATTTTTTGTCATGGGTTTTCAGCATCTTACGGGCCCGGTCAAGGCGCCTTTCCAATGTCTCCAGGTCAGCCAGGATAAGTTCCATATTTATTGTCTCAATATCCCGGGCCGGCCCAATTTCACCTTCCACATGGGTAACATTAGTGTCATGGAAACACCTGACGACATGAACAAGGGCATCTACTTCCCTGATATGGGCCAGAAATTTATTGCCCAGGCCTTCCCCTTTGCTGGCGCCCCGGACCAGCCCGGCAATATCAACAAATTCAGTTATGGTTGGCACAACATTCTTGGGTTTAACCATTTCCACCAACCTGTCCAAACGACGGTCAGGCACCTCAACCACACCAACATTGGGGTCAATAGTACAAAACGGATAATTAGCCGCATCCGCCCCGGCCTTGGTTATAGCATTAAATAACGTCGATTTGCCCACATTGGGCAGCCCCACAATTCCCAGCTGCATCAATATTTCATCCTTTCGGTCATACTGTCAGTTTTCACCTTGAAAATTATACCGCATCTGATAACTTGTTGCAACTGAAAAGATATTTTGCGCAGCAAACTAACCAAGTCCCCATTTTATTATCGGAACCCGGGCCGTATCCGTCAGAAGAAACAAAGAAGGTTAGGTTTCGAGCGTTAAAAAAGATGACTAGCAGGGATAGTATTTTAAACGAAGTGGCACAATGGCTTGAAGATTTTAATTTCCTTGAAAAACTGTTAAATGAACATGGCAAATATAAATTTAAAAATCTTGCTACTGACTTATCTTCAACTTCTGGAGGTGCTAAGAGAGCTAAATTAGCTGCTGAACGAGCAAGAAAAGTTTTAAAATTAACCAATAAGGAACCAATCCGTGACATAGCAGGATTACTTGAATCCAGTGGGATAAAAGTATACCCATCGGCTTGCCCTTTGTTAATCGGGTTTTTAAAATAAAGCGGATATTCCAGGTTAGCTACAAAAGTGTCCTGTATCGCCTCTCTGAAACCAAAGGGAGCTCAATATGGGGTAAGTTTCAGTACGCTTATAAGTTAAAAACCGATAAAACACTGGGGAACACAGATGAACCTGAAGCTTTACCCCCAGATAAATTTCAGCAATCGCCAGAAGTAGAAACCAGGGAATGTATAAGTGGCCCGGAGGCTGTCTTAAAGAGACGGCCTCCTTCACTTACGGCTCAGAAGGGGCTGGTGTGTTTTGGAGGGCCAACCTGACTGGCTTGTTGGCAAATGCCCCAAAGTCAGAGGGGATGGCTGTTCGCATAAGGCTTTCCTTTGTTTCCATTGTTGCGCCACTAACCGAAGAAACTGGCGGTGCCGTAGGGCTCACGTTTGGCGCTGCCGCCAGCCCACTATTCCTCTCCCCGGAAAGGGTGATTCCAAAAGAGGCGTCCTTTTCATTTTGGCACAGGAGGGGATGGTGTGTTCCGGAGGGCGGGCTGACGAGAATGGGAGGGGTTGGGTATTTTATAAGGGTTTCCCTTGCGCTGACGTCGTTGGCAATCTTGCTGCCACATGCAGGCCGCAAGGCAAGGGGTCCCTCCCCAAATTGTTACCGTAACTCGGTCAAAAAAACGACCGAGTCGCCGACAATTTGGGGAAACCCCTCCGGACTGTGTCCTGTCCCCATTTTATTACCGGAACCCCGGGCTCTGATTCAAACCGGGTAATACTGTCGCCCGCCGTTCCGACAAAATGGGGAAACCCCTGATGTCTGAAGACGGCGAAGGCCGCCGAAACTGGATGTCGGTCGTCAGATGTCAGAGGTTGGATAATCGTTATTTTTTCTTCTCCCTCCCCACGGCGGCTGTCTTAAAGAGGCGGCCTCTTTCACTTTTAGCTCAGGAGGGGTGGGTGTGTTCTGGAGGGTAAATTCAGATTGGCTTGTTGGCAAATGCCCCAAAGTCAGAGGGGATGGCTGTCCGCATACGGGGTTTCCTTTGTTCCCCTTGATTCGCCACTTGCCGAAGATACTGGCAGAGCCGCAGGGCGGAGCCACGGAAGGCGGAGCCGCCCTGCGCCACGGACGGCGCTTGGGCGGGTGAAACCCAAGGCTCTGCCAGTATCTGAGGTTAGTGGCGGACAAGGAGAACAAGAGAAACCCCTTTGCGAACAGCCATCCCCTCGACCTACGATTATTTGCCAACAAGCCCCGCTAAGAGCGTCCCCATTTTATTACCGGAACCCCGGGCTCTGATTGATACCAGGTATTATGTCGCCCGCCGTTCCGACAAAATGGGGAAACCCCTGGCCCGGAGGAAAACACCAGCCCCTCCGGTCACGCCAAAACAAAAGAAGCTGCCTCTTTAGACAGCCCCGGTTTCTACAGCCTTAATTATTTTCTTGACCCCCTTCTCAAACTTTGGCCGGGGGAGCATAACCTGCCTGCCGCACCCCTGGCATTTAATCCGGAAGTCCATGCCTGTACGGGTGACTTCCCACTGGTCACTGCCGCAGGGGTGGGCTTTTTTCATTTTGACGATATCACCTACCATATATTTATGCAATTCTAATACCCTCCCGGTTAAACGCCTCCTTGAATTGCTTGCGCAGTTCTCGCTCTATCCGCCACTGCTCCATCGGCTTCGTCTTGGCAATCGTCCTGATAACGACCTCCCCCGAGCCAAAAGCCGTCACACCAAGGACCTCAGGCCCTTCCACGATGACCTCTGCCAATTCCCGCCCGACTGTCTCGACAACCCTATTCATGACCCTCAATGTTTTATCAATATCTTCTTCGGGAGCAATGCCCACTTCCACAACTGCCCTCATACTGCCCCGGCTGAAATTAGTAACAGCCGTTATCTGTCCATTGGGAATAATGTGATACTCTCCACCCCAATCACGAATCTTGGTAACCCTTAGACCCAGCTCTTCCACAAATCCCGAAAAACTTCCGGTGGTTATGTACTCGCCAACACCATACTGGTTTTCCAAAAGGATAAAAAACCCGGTGATCACGTCCTTGACAAGGCTTTGAGCGCCAAACCCCAGGGCTACTCCTAAAATTCCGGCGCCCGCCAAAAACCCTTTGGGGTCAGTATTTGTTAACTGGGCCAGCTGGCCTATTATCGTGAACCCAACAACAAAATATGTTGCATATCTAAGAACGCTTTTAGTCAGGGTTTTCAGGGTGAGTACCCTTCGTTCATCAAAATACGGTTTCTGACCCCGGGGTTTAAAAATACGGTTAATGACGGCATCTCCTATTTTGATACCGACATAAGCCAAAATGAGGGTACCCAAAATAGTACCCCCGGTTTTTAGCAAATGGTTTTTATAGTGTAGGATGTTTTGGATAAGCAAAGACCAAAAAGCCAATTATCTTCACCTTCCTGTTTGAAGGTTTGTTCTACCTGCGTTCCTTTACTGTTTATATATAATATTAACCTTGGCTGAACCCTGATTACCCTCTTCCTTAATAATTTCCCTGGCCCTGCCAGCCGCCGGGTGGCTGCCTGCAGCGGCCGTTGCTCTCAGTATATTCATACCCTCCGGACCCATATTGCGGAGAGCTTCCAGGCTGGCATACCTTACTGCAGCATCAACATCATTTACTGTTCCGGCCAACCGCCCGGCTGTTTCTGCCCCGCCGATTCGGCCCAAAGACCGGATTGCCTGCACCCGTACTTTTACTTCCGGGTCCTCAAGCAGTTTCAGTAAATGGATGACCGAATCGTTTTGTCCTATACTCCCAAGGGCGGCAGCAGCCCGCAGCCTGATATTACTGTCCTCATCCCCAAGTGCTTCCTGAAGACTCCCAGTCGCGGACTCATCCCCTATTTCACCAAGAATTTCTATTACGTATCCCCGCAGAACGGGGTCTTTTTCCTTTAATGCTTCCTGCAGCGCCGGCAGGGAGTCCTGCCCAAAAGAAATAAGCACTTCTGCCACCCGGGCAGGAAGCCACCTGTTGGGCTCTTTTAAAGCTGCCACCAGCATCCCCGCTATGGAAGGGTCACCCACGCTTTTTAGCGCTGTTGCAGCTATCAACCGGACTTCTTCATTCTTATCAGCCATCGCCTGAAAAAGTAACGCCGACGTATCCCTGGCGCGGATTTTGCCAAGCCGGTCTGCACTGAGTGCCCTTATTTTGTAGTCGACATCGGATAATCCGGCTTTATAACGTTCTACCGCCCCTGATTCAATAATAAACTGCCTGATTATCACCTGCTTGTCTGGTGGAAATGTTTCTGCTTCATCAACGACCTCATCAATTAGCTCGTAATTACCTTCCCGGATATGTTTTTCCAGTTCCGGGATAAGTTCAGCCGAATCTTTGAGTAAAACCTGGGAACGCGTGTTTTTCGGCGCGGCAGGTTCCCAACTCGACTTGCCCTTGTTGTTCCTGACCAGGAAAACACCACCTATAAGGGTTCCTCCCAATATGAGCAGACCAAAGAGGATCCAGCCCACACCATCTCACCTCGACACTTTCTCTTTTTTCCTACCCACCCCGGGCCTGGTTCAAAGCGGTGCTAATTGTTGAAAAACGCCTCATATGCTTTGTAGCACATGTAAATATCGCCCTTATGGGCAACCTCCATTGGAGAGTGCATACTCAAAAGGGCCGGTCCGCAATCCAGGACATCCATGCCATACCTGGCCATATATTGGGCTATCGTACCCCCGCCCCCCTGATCAACTTTACCCAGTTCGGCTGTTTGCCAAATAATCTTTTTCTCGTTAAACACCCGGCGAATTTCGGCTACAAACTCAGCATTAGCCTCACTGGCGCCATACTTGCCTCCCGAACCGGTATACTTCGTCATAACTATTCCGTATCCAAGCTTGGCAGCATTGTATTTGTCATATACGCCTTCCCAGTTGGGGTCAACCGCTGCTCCAACATCTGCCGAAAGAGCCCGTCCTAAAGCCAGTGCCTTACGGCAGTATATCTCGTCATAATCTCCGGCCAAAAGATAAAGGAGTTCGGCCACTGTATTCTCAAAAAATCTTGAACGCATCCCGGTATTGCCTGTACTGCCAATTTCCTCTTTGTCAACAAACAGTGAAATCGCCGTGCGGACGGGATTTTGGCAGTTCAGAAGAGCCCGCAGAGAGGTATATGCACATACCCGGTCATCCTGACCGTAGGCCCCTACCATGCTCCGGTCAAAACCCACATCACGGGCCGTCGTTGCGGGTACCAACTCCAGTTCAGCGCTTGTCAGGTCTTCTTCGATGATACCATATTTAAGCTTTAAGAGTTCCAGAACAGCCAGCTTTACCCTTTCCTTAGCGTCTTTGACTTCTATCGGAAGAGTCCCGGCCAAGATATTTAAAGCTTCCCCACTGACTGCTTCACCCAGCTTTTTCTGCATCTGTTCTTTGGCCAGATGTGGTAGAAGGTCTGTAATCAAAAAGATCGGGTCGTGCTCTGTATCCCCAATTCGAATATCGATTTTGTCACCGTTTTGCTTAATAACCACCCCATGCATAGCCAGGGGATGAGATAACCAGTGGTATTTCTTTATCCCTCCGTAGTAATGGGTTTTCAAAAGGCCTATGCCCTGGTCCTCGTAAAGCGGGCAGGGCTTTAAATCAAGCCTGGGGGCATCGACATGAGAACCAATAACATTGATTCCGTGCCATACCGGCTCCTTACCGGTTACGATAAGGGCCACATTTTTTTCCTTATTTACTGTATAAACCTTGTTCCCCGGGCGAAGTTTCTTGCCTCTCGCCGTTATTTCGTCCAGTAGGACAAAACCGTTTTGTTCCGCCAACCGGACTATTTCGCGGATACTCTCCCTCTCAGTCCTGGCTTCATTAAGAAATGTTTTATATTCTTCGGAAAATTTTAAGGCTTCTTCTTTTTCGATTTGGGAAATGTGATCCCAGACAAGTTTTTGGTTAAAACACAGCTCTTCTTTAAGTTTTTTTAACCTTTCTTTTGTTTCCTTATTTTCCTTATTTCCCTTATCCATTAGGTACCTCCCGAAAATTTGATTTAAAGCAGATCTTGAATGTACGGCATTAGTAAATTTACAATCAACGAATTCTGCACCTGGCCGGCCAAAAAGCCGGGGTTTCCCTTTAACCCACCTAATGATGCCGTCGGCAGAAGGATGATAACAAATGCTGTGACAGTCAACAGTCCGCCACCAAAGCCCAGAACGGCGCCTCCCATCTTATCCGTAATCGTGACAGGTTTTGGGCTGACAGTACTAAATAGCTTAGGCAAAATCTTCCGAAAGACCAGCGATAAACCGATATAAATCAAAAAAAAGCTGAGGGCGCCAATTAAAAAATTGCTGATTGTATAAGAAATTCCCTCTCCTAGGGTGTTAATGCCTTTCGTCAGAGGAAGTTTGGAGATATCCTGGACGTATTCCATCATAGCCTTTTTAAAAACCTCCGGCAGCTGCTGGTTGTTTATTATTTGTACTGCTTTCTCAAGGGGCGCATCACTGATACGGGTCTGAGCGGCCGCAGCCGGAATAGCCATTTTTTGAGCCACCCATGATGACAGTTGTCCGCCAAGCGGCAGCTTGTCTCCCAAAAATAGGGCTAACGGCTGATAGAGACACAATGCCCCCACAAAACTGACTACATAACCGACGATTGAAAAAAGCGCCTTAAATACACCTCTCTTGTAGCCTTTATAACAAGAAAATCCCAATGCAGCAATCAGTATAATATCAAGCAAATCCATATTAGCCCCCAGCTTCATTATTAGAATAAAATACCAAAATTATTCTATTCTCTTATAGAAAAACCCTGTTTTTGGGTAACCTAATTTTTTTCTCTTTAACTTTTTCCAAAAGCCACTGTACCCATTCCCCGATGCCGCGGCCTGTCCTCGCGGAAACTTCAAATATCTGTATTCCCGGGTTTATCCTGATAATATCCCTCCGCAGCACATCCATGTTCACATCTGTATAATCTACGAGATCGACTTTATTTAGAATTACCGCCCCCGACTCCCTAAACAGGAGCGGGTATTTTAATGGTTTATCGTCACCTTCAGTTATGCTGAGAACGGCAATTTTAATATCTTCCCCCAGGTTAAACTCTACTGGGCAAACCAGGTTTCCAACATTCTCAATAATAAGGAGCTGAGTCGCGGCAAGGTTAAATTCTGCCAATACCCGGGAAATCATTTTCGCCTCTAAATGGCATGCTCCTCCGGTATTTATTTGTTTCACCGGTACTCCGTGTTTTTCGATCCTCTGGGCATCCTTGCTTGTATAAATGTCTCCTTCAATAACAGCCACCTGTACCGAATCAACGAGAATATCAATGGCTTTCTCAAGCACCGTTGTTTTACCGGCTCCGGGAGAGCCCATCATATTGATTACGAAAAGCCCGGTTTGATCAAAGACCTTTTTGTTTTCTACCGCTGTCTGGTCATTTGAACTGAGAATACCGGTATTAATCTTTATCTCCAACCTACTCCACCTCCAGGCTTTCCAAATACAGTTCCCGCCCGGTTTTAAGTTCCAACCCCAGAGACGAACACTGCGGGCAAATAAACAAGTGTTTTTCTGTTTTTCCTGCCCAGCCGCATGACATACATTCGGCTGTTAGAGGTATTTCCCTAATCAGGAGTTCAGCCCCCTCAACAACCGTCCCTGCGGAATATACCGCAAAGGCTGACTGTAAAGCTTCCGGGACAGCATTCGTCATTTCACCGACGACGAGGGTTACCTTTGTCACCCTGCTTTCTTCCAGGTCGGTCGTATACTGCTTAATAATATCAAAAACACCTGCCATTAAGGCCATCTCGTGCAATACCCAACCCTCCGTTTACTAAACAAACATCCTGGTCAGCCCATGCAAAAAAACCAAAACAGCCCAGGCACGGTAAGTCCTGATAGTCCCTGCTGACATAGGAATAGTATATCCTGATAAGCATTCCAAAAATAATCATGTACATAGCGATAAAGTGGGTTTTTCGGGCGGGCTATATCCATACTGGCAGCAGAGACCCTGCAAGGGACGGCCAAACGTTTTATTTTTCGACAATTAACAGAAAAACTCCTTTTTTTCTGAAGTATCCGCATTTTTTACCGGACAAGTATATTTTTCATTTCATCTACATATAAATATCTCGGAAAAGTTAACTTTTCCGGGAGGTCAAAAATGTCGCTATTTTCCCCTATTCAACAGAGCGTTACAACTCCAACCAGAATACATATCGAAGACCTTGAAGCGGTGAATAAATTTGCCGCAGCCTTTTCAGAGAATATCTTAAAAAAAGAACTGAACCCCGATCAGTCAAGGGTCATTGTCTGTATAGGCACAGACAGGTCAACAGGTGACAGTCTCGGGCCGATTGTAGGCAGCCGGCTGCAGGAAATAAACCACCAATACTTTAAGATCTTAGGAACCCTTCAAGACCCCGTCCATGCCGGTAACCTTACCGAATATCTTAAGATAGTAAACGAATTGGCAAACCCCTTTGTGATAGCCATTGATGCCTGTTTGGGGAACATTGACAATGTGGGCTATATAAATATCGGAGAGGGGGCCATAAAACCCGGCGCCGGAGTGAATAAGCTTCTACCGCCCGTCGGTGACCTTCACATTACCGGGGTTGTTAATGTCGGTGGTTTTATGGAATATTTCGTTTTACAAAATACAAGACTAAATGTAGTAATGAAGATGTCCAAAATTATTAGTGAGGGAATTAACCGGGGCTCCAGATTAGTGGCTGCATCCAGCGACTATTAATGAGTACAATACAGTCGTGACAAATAATGTAGCCTGCCTTGACGAGGCTCTGGCAGTTCTCGATGAGTCAATCAAAACTCCAATAGGCAAAACTAAAAGCTTTGAGGAAAATAAGGAACACAAGAAACCACAGAGTTCACAGAGGCCGAGTTAGAGGACACAGAGAGATATCAGTTGCCCATACTAATACCTTCTTCCGAAGGAAGCTAATAATTAAGAGGCCAAAAAACAAATTTTTACCACAAAGTCTAACGGGTACTGCTCAATGGTCTAAGGACACAAAGAGACAGTGGTACTGCTTACAAAATGATTTCTAACATTATTTTGGTGTTTCTAATTTGATAATTTATAATGGTTTTTTACTCTGATAGTATAAGATGTTTTTGGGTAGAAGGCTGATGTTGGCCTAATTCTATACTCTTTGTACTACTACTTCGAATTTTTCTGTATAATACTATGTATCCGGATTATCCTGTTATCCTGTCTGGTTTCTCTATTACCAAATGAGAAAATGATATCGGACAGGATAACAGGATCAACAAGAAACATCGTTCGGGGAAGTAAAGAACCACGGATAACACTGATGAACACGGATATGGCACGGATGGACACTGATTTGGATGCCGAGAATTTAGGAGCAAAAATAAATAAGTTAATAAAACAAAAAACAGTCTCCGGTCATTCAAGTTTACTTTTCTACTCAACAAAAGTGCGGCTTACAGTGAGATATGGATTGATTGCCAGGTCCACATTTCAATGAGAAGACCGGGGGTTGGGATACCTGTTGATAAATATGTTTTTGTATATAATGGTTTTTAGAGACACCTGCTTAGAATCCGTGTTCATCCGAGCCATCCGTGTTCATCCGTGGTTGTTTTTTCGGTTTAAATGTTTTGATTGCAGCTATGCTGCGCTAGGGTATCTTTTAAAAAGGGATTGTTGGTAATTAAAAACCCCTGCCTGGGCAAGGGTTTTAGTTTTCATTTGTTTATTTATTTAACCACTCTGGTCAGACAGTAATTCTATTACTTCCTGATCTGAAACCTGGTCGAATTCCATATAGAATTGTCCTACAGCGTAGAACAGTTCCGGGGCATGCAGATAAACAAGTTCATCTACTTTGTCCCTCAGAAGCCGGACCGTATCGGCAGGCATAACCGGAACCGCCAGCACGAGGCGGCGGGGGTCCATATTTCTTACGGATTTTAGGGCCGCTTGTACTGTAAACCCGGTAGCAATTCCATCATCAACAACTATTACAGTTTTCCCGGCCAGCTCCAAACCCGGCCTCCCGCCCCTGTATGCATTCACCCTTCTCGAAATTTCACCGGCCACCTTATTTGCCAGTATCTCGATCTGATTATCGGAAATACCTAAAAGCTGAACCATTGCTTCATCTTTAATCACCGTTCCATCCTGGGTAACGGCTCCGATAGCTACTTCAGGGTTATGCGGAGCGCCTATTTTCCGCGGAATTATCACATCAAAGGGGGTCCCCAGGTTTTTGGCCACCTCGGCCGCCAGCACCACTCCGCCGCGGGGGATTCCCAAGATGACAGTGTCTTCGTTTTTATATTTCTGTAAAACACGGCTGAGTTTTTCCCCTGCGTCTTTACGGTTTTCAAAAAACACACCTATCCCTCCGTCCTGCCGAACCAATTGTTAATTTCTGACACCACCTGTTCCGGAGAATGGCTGTGGGCATTAAGCAGCATAACCCCAGAGGGGCTCTCGACCCCCATTGTGACGCCATCACCATAAAAATCCACGGTGTCAAATCCCGTAAGGTCATTCGAGACTCCGGAATAGACAATGACATCAACCGGCTCTGTATTATCTTCCATCGCCACAACGTCGTACCCCTGGTCTTTAAGGCTGTTGGCGATATCTTCCAATCCGTTTTGTACAGCAACCTTTAATGGCATTAAAAATCCTCCCCCCGATTTAAGTTCTTTTTATTTTTCGCAGGGGGATTCTTGATTATTCCCGGAATCTGAATTCTACTCTTTTTTATTTTCCAGGGCCTTCCTGATCGCCTCTTCCTCCTCTGTTGAAAGATTATAACTGGACACACCCTTGTTCACCGGTTTTGCGTAGGTACGGGTCTCACTGCGGCCAAAGATACTGTTAATAACCACTCCGTCTCCATAATGGTCAAGCAGCGCTACAGCGAAACTAAGGTCACTGCCGATGTCATTAAAGGCATTAAACCTAACTATGCCAACATTTTGAATAGAGCTTTCAGCCATTTTCCTGACAGCTTTGTACGCCCTTTCCACTTCCACTGTCTTGGCCAGGACATTGTTAACCTTATCCAGATGGGTAGTCAACATACCTTCCAGGTTTTTTCCATCCATACCGTGCATAAACACCTTGTATCTCTTTATTAACCTACTTGTGCGCCAGGTGTTTACCAACCACAATACCAGGGAAATCAATGATATACAAGTGGCAGCCAGAGCAAGAGTCTCGATATTTGTTTTAACGTTCGACAAAATACTTTCCATTTTTAAGGCCACTCCTCTTCAAATCTTTCAGTCCTTTTGGATTCCACATAATTCTCTAAAATCCTCTCAAAAGCAGCAAATTTTTTTCGGCCTTTTCTTCTTTTCCCTTAAGTTGACAAGGGTTCCACCCTATATTAAAATGTAACCACATTAGTCTTATGTATTCTAAGGAGTTACAATTAACATGACACAAACCAAGATTGGGCATCTTATTCAAGTTATAGCTGAGATGAAATCAGTTCTGGTATCTTTTTCCGGCGGAATTGACAGCACCCTGTTGTTAGAAACTGCTCTGCGTGCCCTAGGGCCGGAAAAGGTTTTAGCCGTCACGGCCTCTTCGGAAACATACCCCAGAGAGGAATTGGAGGAAGCTAAGCACCTGGCTGAAACCTTGGGGGCCAGGCATCTTCTTATCTCGACAGGGGAACTTAAAAATGAGAGGTTTTTCGAAAATCCCCCGGAAAGATGCTACTACTGTAAGCAGGAGCTCTTTGGAGAATTATCCAAAATCGCTCGCAGTTACAATTTAGAATATGTAATAGATGGCGCCAATGCGGACGATGCCGGTGATTTCAGGCCTGGTTTGCGGGCAGGCGCCGAACATGGGGTCAGAAGCCCCCTTCGGGAAACAGGAATAACAAAAGCTGAAATTCGCAGGATTGCGAAGGCACGCAGGCTGCCCAACTGGGACAAACCCAGTATGCCCTGTCTTTCCTCAAGATTCCCTTATGGACATACGATAACTTCGGAAAAACTTCACCAGGTGGATGAGGCAGAGCGGTTTTTGCGCTCCCTTGGTCTGGATGAACTGCGGGTCCGCCACCATGGTGATACAGCCCGTATCGAGGTCCCTGAAGTAATGATAAAAAAGGTTGCCTCCTCGACTATCCGCAAAAAGGTAACCGCAAAGTTGAAAACTCTGGGTTTTAATTATATTACCCTTGACCTCAACGGATTTCGCAGTGGAAGCATGAATGAGGTGCTGTCAAAGGAGATATTAAATGGATAAAGATTCCCTCAGAACCATCCTCACCCAAGTCAAACAGGGTACCCTCAATATTGAAGACGCCCTGGGCACTCTTAAGGGACTGCCCTTTGAAGACCTGGGGTTTGCCAAGGTAGACCACCACAGGTGCCTGCGGACGGGTTTTCCGGAGGTGGTTTTTTGCCAGGGCAAACAGCCCGGTCAGGTCGTTTCAATAATAGAAACCCTTTTGTCCACCGGATCCAACATTCTGGCGACGAGAGCTGATGCCGGTGTCTTTACCGCAGTCAGCAGAATATGTACTGATGCGAAATATCACGATTTAGCCCGCTGCATCACCATTGAAAGGGACTCCCAGCGTAAATATCAAAGCCCTATTCTGGTAATCAGCGCCGGTACTGCCGATATCCCTGTTGCCGAGGAGGCCTCAGTGACAGCGGAGTCCCTGGGCCATAATGTCACCCGTCTTTATGATGTGGGTGTAGCCGGAATCCACCGGCTTTTACATTATAAGACCCTGCTTGCTGAGGCATCTGTAATTATTGTTGCCGCCGGCATGGAAGGCGCCCTGGCCAGTGTTGTTGGTGGGCTGGTTGATGTCCCGGTGGTAGCAGTTCCGACCAGCATCGGGTACGGGGCTAGTTTTGGCGGCCTGGCAGCTCTTCTGGGAATGCTTAACTCCTGTGCGGCAGGCATCGCGGTGGTTAATATTGACAACGGCTTTGGGGCTGCGACGATGGCGGCGTCAATTGTCAGGCTGAAGGAAGGGAAATAATGAAAACTCTTTACCTGGATTGCTTTGCCGGTATTAGCGGAGATATGTTCCTGGGTGTTCTGCTGGACCTCGGTGTCTCTTTGGATGAACTGTCGAGCCGGCTCGCCGGCCTACATCTTGAGGGGTACTCCCTGACCGCCGAAAAAGTACTAAAGAACGGTATATGTGGGACTAAGGCCACTGTAAGCATTTTACATAAGCAAAAACACTTCCGGCGACTGCCTGATATCGTGAGTATTATAAATAAAAGTACCCTCCCCGGATCCGTAAAAGAGAAAAGCGCTGCGGTATTTAACAACCTGGCCGCCGCGGAAGCTAAAATACACGGGATCTCTTTATCTCAGGTTCATTTCCATGAAGTTGGAGCAATTGATGCCATTATAGATATTGTAGGAACCGTTACAGCCCTGGATATTTTGGGTGTGAATGAGGTTCTTTGCTCCCCTCTTCCGCTCGGCGCCGGTTTTGTGGAATGTGCCCACGGCTTACTGCCCCTGCCGGCCCCGGCAGCTCTCGAACTGCTTAAGGGAGTTCCGACCACGGCGTGCAGCATTAACGGGGAAACAGTCACTCCCACAGGGGCCGCTTTGGTAAAAACCCTGGCCGCTGATTTCAAACCGATGCCTCAAATGAAGATCTTGACTGTTGGTTATGGTGCGGGAAATGCTGACCGCGAAATACCTAACTTGCTGCGGGCGGTGCTCGGGGAAGCCGGAAGCAGCCATAACTGCTGCTTAGATGCCACCCCTTATACTGAAGATTTTCTGTCTGTGATAGAAGCAAATATAGATGATATGAACCCGGAATTCTACGATTACATTATTCCCGCACTTTTCACCGCCGGGGCTGTAGATGTTTATCTTACCCCGGTAATTATGAAAAAGGGGCGGCCGGCCCAAGTCGTCACCTGTCTTGTCTCAAACGATAAAATGAACGGCGTGGTTTCTACCCTTCTCACAGAGACTACCACCCTGGGGGTACGGACATTTATCTGCCACAGGTATAAATTGGCCAGGGAGACTATCGCTGTCCAGACCCCATACGGCCAGGTTACAGTCAAGCTGGGCCGCCATCCGGGTACCGGTCAGGTCACCAACATTGCCCCGGAGTGGGAGGACTGCAAAGACATAGCAGCAAAAAACCAAGTCCCCGTCAAAACTGTATACGACATTGCCAAAGCCGAAGCATATAAAAAAGGAAGCCCCTAAGGGGCTTCCTTTTTTTTTATGGCAGCTCGGTAATGGTTCTTTCGAGCGCTTCCAGGGTAAGATCCACTTCTTCGGCGGTATTAAACAATGAAAAACTAAACCTCACCGTCCCCCGGCCCAGCGTTCCGATGGTTCTGTGCGCCGACGGTGAGCAGTGCAGCCCACTGCGGCAGGCAATATCGAAGACCTTATCCATTATAAACGCTATTTCCGCAGAATCCTGGCCTTTTACATTAAGCGAAACAACAGGCACCTGCAGGAGAGGATTGGCGGTCCCATAAATCTCTATTTTCTTTATTTGTTTAAGTCCTGCCAGGAACTTAGATAAAAGCTCATTTTCGTGTTTCCGGATGCTGTCAATTCCTTGACCGGAGATAAATTTAATCCCTGCCTTAAGTCCGGCTATACCCGGAGTATTGGGAGTCCCGCTCTCAAACTTGTCCGGCATTTCCTCCGGCTGTTCCGGGGATTCGGAACTACTGCCGGTTCCCCCCTGCTTTAGGGGCTCCAACCCGGTTTCGTCCCTGATAAACAGCCCCCCCGTCCCCTGCGGTCCATACAGGCCTTTATGGCCGGTAAACGCCAGCAGGTCGATGTTCATCTTATCTACATCAATATCCAGTAAACCTGCCGTCTGAGCTGCATCAACAATAAAACAGAGTCCCTTTTGGCGCGTAATTTTACCGATTTCACCTATCGGCATTATCGTTCCGGTAACGTTCGAGGCATGCATTATTATAACAGCGGCGGTATTTGTTTTAACAGCTCTGTCGACATCCCTGGGATCCAGTTCCCCCTGGGGAGAACACGATACCTCTGTTATTTGAATCCCTTTAGCTTTTAAAACCTGTAAAGGTCTGGCCACCGCATTGTGTTCCATTGAACTGGTTATAACGTGGTCACCGGGTTTAAGGAACCCCTTCAACGCTATGTTTAGGGATTCTGTGGCATTTCCGGTAAAAACGATCCGGGCCGGGTCACTTACCCCAAACATTTTAGCCAGAGCTTCTCTCGTCTCAAAGATAATCCGGCCAGCCTCTAGGGACATTTTATGTCCACCACGGCCAGGATTTGCCCCAGCCCTTCTCATACAATTAGCGACAGCCGCAATTGTTTCTTCGGGTTTTGGCCAGGTTGTAGCTGCATTATCAAGATATATCATTTGCGGTTCCTCCATTGATTACTACACCTATGACGGTATTTACCTGCCTGTGATATCAGTAATTAGTTTTTCCTTAAAAGTTTCGGGTTCATCCGCGGTTTCCCTTGTAAACCATGTATCTTCACTCAATTTCAGGATAATGGATCGGAATTCTCGAGCAAGACCCATAAATCCAGCAGGGTAGGGGGGGGACCCTTTGGACTACTACTTCGTGAAAGTTTGCAAAAAAAACTAAATGTCCGATATCATTTTCTCCTTTGGTAATAGATGAAGCAGACAGGATAACAGGATAAACCGGATACATAGAACTATACAAACTTTCACGAAGTAGTAGTACAAAGAGTATCTGCCATTCCAAACTAATGCGTTTTTAATTAGGGGTACTCTCTAAAATGTTTCACGTGAAACTATTAGAGTTCCGTTTCTCCCAGAAGCGCCTCAAGCAGCCGTTCCAGTTCTTCGGCCCCATAATATTCAATTTCTATTCTGCCGTTTTTCCTCCCGTGTCTTATGCAAACTTTTGTGCTAAACCTCTTTTTCAATCTTTCTTCTAGGTCCTGAAGCACAGGGTCCGCTTTTGAGGTTTTACTCTTTGTCCTCGTTTTCTCACGGGCTATGTTTTTAACGAAATCCTCGGTCTGCCTAACTGATAAGCCCTTTAATGCGACTCTCCTGGCAGCATCCTCCAAGTCTTTCGTCTTTGACAAGGCTAATAGCGCTCTGGCGTGGCCAGCTGTTATTACCCCTTGAGTTAACATGTTTTTTGTCTGCTCAGGGAGGGTTAATAATCGCACCGTGTTCGCAATAAATGGCCTGCTTTTGCCGATACGCTTGGACAGTTCCTCCTGGGTCAGCCCATATTCCTCCATTAGGGTCTTGTAAGCCGAGGCTTCTTCAATCGGGTTAAGGTCTTCCCTCTGAATGTTTTCGATGAGAGATATTTCAGATGTTTCTTTTTCTGTAAGTGTTTTTACAATCGCGGGAACCTTCTCAATGCCAACGATTTTGCAGGCCCGCCATCTTCGTTCGCCGGCTACAAGCTCATATTTGCCTCCGGGGGTTGTCCGTACAATGATTGGCTGAACCACCCCATGTTCCTTTATCGAGAGTGCCAGTTCGTTTAGTTTTTCTTCATTAAAAGTATGCCGCGGCTGCTTTCTGTTAACCCTTATATCCTTAAGTGGTATTTCAGTGATTCCTGTGTTTTCAGCAACTACGTCCGCTGTGTTAGGCAGCAGGGCCTGAAGTCCCCGGCCAAGCGCTTTCTTATTCATTTTCAGTCACTTCCTTCGCTAGTTCCTGATATACCTCCGCCCCTTTTGATTTAGGGTCATATAGAATAATTGGCTTGCCGTGACTTGGCGCTTCGCTGAGCCTAACATTTCGGGGAATGATAGTACGGTATACCTTGTTCTTAAAATATGATTTTACCTCATCGACTACCTGAATTGACAGATTGGTCCTGGCGTCAAACATGGTTAGGACCACACCCTCAACTTCAAGCCCCGAATTCAGATGTTTTCTTATTAATTCGATTGTGGTGATGAGCTGCCCCAAACCCTCCAGAGCATAATACTCACATTGAATCGGGATAATAACCGAACCAGCCGCTGTCAGGGCATTTATCGTTAACAGTCCCAGCGACGGCGGACAGTCAATAAAAATATAGTCATACTTATCTTTGAGCTCATGGACTGCCTTCTTAAGTTTTGTTTCCCTTGATATTGCCGTTACCAGTTCAATTTCCGCCCCAGCCAATTGTATAGTAGCCGGGGCTACTTCTAATCCTTCAATTTCACCTTTACAGATTACACTTTCGATGGGAAGCCCATTGATAAGAACATCATATATACAGTAAGTGAGACTCTTCTTATCTACTCCCAATCCACTACTGGCGTTCCCTTGGGGGTCAATATCAATTAAAAGAACTCTTTTCCCAAGGGCAGCTATACATGCAGCAAGGTTGACAGCCGTCGTTGTTTTTGCTACGCCGCCCTTCTGGTTGGCAATTGCTATTATTTGGCCCATCACTACACCACCTGTTTTTCCTGAAACTTATTGTTTGTTTATTCCACATAAAGATTTCAGTTCCTCCCTGTTTTCTCTGTTTATTTTTGTTTTGTCAAATTTGGGGAGGTGATATTGATTGTCAATCTGGTGATAGGCCCCATTCTTTTCCATTTAAGCTCTAACAGTTCATTTTTCCGTTTTAATTACGGGTTTTTATTTATAAAGGTTTTTATACTAACCCCTCATTTTTAATGGAGCACAGGTCTTTTTGGGCCGGGAACGCTTGTTCGTTTTTGCCTGCCGTTTTTACAGGTGTTGGTGTTTACATAGCGGTTTCTTTTCGGGTGTACCTGCTTTCCGGGGATATTTTTGCGGGGTCGCTTTTTCCTTTCGTATAATAATCAGCATTCTGGTCTCATCTGTTTGAGGTAAACTGATTTCTACCAGCCTTGTCAGTTTTCCACCCAGAATTTTTAAAGCACTTTCTGCTTCTATAAGTTCTTCCTTTCCCCTTGGCCCCTTATAGGCCGCAAATACCCCGCCTACCCTTACAAAGGGGAGGCACAGCTCTGCTAATACCGAGAGTTTGGCAACAGCTCTCGAAGTTACTACATTAAACCCCTCACGGTACCCCTTGCAGTGACCGTAGTCCTCAGCCCTCCCATGAACTGTGGTAACTCCTTTGAGATTAAGCTCTGTAATAAGGCTTTCCAAAAACAAAATCCTCTTTTTTAAAGAATCAAGTAATACTACATCAATTTCCGGGTTCGCTATTTTTAAAGGAACCCCGGGAAATCCGGCCCCTGAGCCAACATCTAAAAGCCTAATCTTCTCTTTTTGCTGTAAGTACGGCAGTAACGATATGCTGTCCAAAAAATGTTTAATGACGATTTCGTCAGGCGCTTTTATGGCCGTGAGGTTAACTTTTTCATTCCATTCAAGGAGCTGGCGAAGGTATTTAAAATACAGTGTTACTTCATTTTCCCCAAAGTGAACACCGAAACCGGCAGCGCCCTTAACCAGCAGTTCTTCCAGAGTAGTTTCCATTTCTTAGTCCTCCTGCTGCGGGCGTTCCCGTCTTTTTTGTTCCATGTAAACCAATAGGATCGAGATATCCGCAGGTGAAACACCTGATATTCTGGAAGCTTGTCCGACAGATTCAGGTCTGAGCCTGGCCAACTTTTGGCCTGCCTCGGTTGATAGTCCTTTGATGTTTTTATATTCAATCCAGACCGGAATTCTTTTGTTTTCCAGCCGGTGAAACTTCTCAACCTGTTCCAGCTGTCGTTTGATGTAGCCCTCGTACTTAACCTGAACTTCAACCTGTTCATCAACTTCTTCAGGCAGGGAAGGGGAACTGCCTTCTATCTCTCGGATGTCTTCAAGTGTTATCTCCGGGCGTCTTAACAGGTCCATTAATAATATGTTCTGCCTGATTTCAGAACTGCCTTTTTTCACTAATATTTCCTGTACCTCTTTAACAGGCGCCACAGTTGTGCAGGCCAGCCGGTTTTTTTCCCGTTCTATTAACTTATGCTTTTCTTCAAAAATCCGGTAACGTTTTTCGTCAACTAAACCTACCTGCCGGCCTTTTTCAGTAAGCCTGAGGTCAGCATTATCCTGTCTGAGAAGCAGCCTGTATTCTGCCCTTGAAGTCATAATCCGGTATGGTTCATTGGTACCCTTTGTCACTAAATCGTCTATCAGCACCCCGATATACGCATCAGACCGTTGCAAAATAAACGGTTCATGTTCTTTAATATAGAGAGCGGCATTTATCCCGGCTACAATACCCTGGGCTGCGGCTTCTTCATAACCAGACGTGCCATTGATTTGTCCGGCGGAAAAAAGCCCTTTGATCATCTTTGTTTCCAAAGATAATTTGAGCTGGGTAGGAGGGAGATAATCATATTCAATAGCATAGGCCGTCCTCATCATCTCTACCCGCTCCAGACCTGGAATTGACCGCAGCATTTTAATCTGAATATCTTCAGGCATGCTCGTCGAAAACCCCTGAACATACATTTCAGCGGTATCGAGCCCTTCAGGTTCGAGGAATATCTGGTGGCTGGGTTTGTCAGCAAATCTAACCACTTTGTCTTCGATAGAGGGGCAGTAGCGGGGTCCAACACCTTCTATCTTCCCACTGTATAGCGGCGACCGATGTAAATTGTCCCTGATAAGTTTATGTGTTTCTTCAGTTGAATAAGTAAGCCAACACGGCACCTGCTCCCGGACCGGTCTAGCCCCGATAAAAGAAAACTTGTGCTGTTTTTCGTCACCCGGCTGAATAATCATTTTAGAAAAATCAACGCTTTTCTTATGGACTCGCGGCGGGGTTCCGGTTTTAAACCGGCCCAGCTCCAAACCTAACTCCCGCAAGCTATCAGCTAGGCCAATGGAGGGGGCCTGGCCGTTCGGGCCACCGCTGTATGATACATCTCCGACAATAATTCTACCCCGCAGAAACGTACCTGTCGTAACAACTACGGCCCGGGCTTTGAAAATGGCTCCCGACCCGGTCACAACCCCGTCAATCTGGTCACCGTTGAGGAGCAGTCTTTCTACTAGAGCTTGTTTCAAATCAAGCAAGGCCTGGCCTTCCAGAACCCTTTTCATTCTTGCCTGGTACGACTTTTTGTCAGCCTGGGCCCTTAAGGCATGGACCGCCGGGCCTTTGGCGGTATTTAACATTCTGACCTGGATATTTGTTTCATCAGTATTCAGCCCGATTTCTCCACCTAAGGCGTCAATCTCCCTGACCAGGTGTCCTTTGGCCGGCCCCCCCACAGCGGGATTGCAGGGCATAAAAGCGACGTTTTCCATATTGAGGGTTAGGGCCAGGGTTTTACAGCCCATTCTCGCTGCGGCTAAAGCAGCCTCACAGCCGGCATGCCCGGTCCCGATAATAATCACATCATATTCTCCGGCAAAGTATTCCATGTTTTCCTCCCCAACAAAAACAGCGCCTATTTACCGATGCAAAACCGTGTAAAAATCTGGGTCACCAGATCGTCCTCAACCGTTTCCCCGGTAATCTCTCCGAGTTTATCCCAGGCCGTTTTTAAGTCTATCGCGAGACAGTCTGTCGGCAGATTTGCCGCCAATGCTTTAAGTACCTCTTCAATACTCAGCCCTGCTTCTTCGAGAGCATTTTTGTGCCTTATATTTGTTACCAGCAGTTCTTCCTGGCCTGACGCCAGTCCCGCATAAACCATGGTTTCTATTCTTTCTTCCAATCTATCAAGCCCCTTTTCTTGGAAAAGGGACATTTCGATAACGTTTTCCGGCTCTATGTGATTTTCCGCTTCCGAAAGATCGATATCCTTTTTAATATCAGTTTTATTAATAATCAGCAGCCGGTTTTTTCCCTTTAAGAGAGGAAATATCTCCCTATCGTCAGCGGTAAGCCCGGTGGAGGCGTCGATCATAAAGAGGACCAGATCAGCTTCTCCAAACATTTCCATCGTCTTCTCCACACCAATCTTTTCAACGATGTCATCAGTTTCTCTTATACCTGCTGTATCAACCAGTTTAAGGGGGATACCCCTTAAACTGACAATCTCTTCGATAGCATCCCTGGTGGTACCCGGGATATCGGTAACGATAGCCCGCTTTTCCTTCAGCAGGGCATTCAGGAGAGATGACTTACCAACATTAGGTTTACCGATAATAACTGTTTTGAGTCCTTCGCGAAAAACCTTTCCAGTCCCGGCAGAATCTATCAGTTTTTTCACCCTGTCTAAAATCAGTTTGGTTTTCTGTTCGATTTGTATCCTGCTGATATCCTCTAAATCATGTTCGGGAAAATCAATCCCTGCTTCAATATGAGCCAGCAAACCCAATATTTCCGTACGAATTGCTTTTATTGCGGCGGAAAGCGCCCCTTCAAGTTGACTGACAGCTACCTTAAGGCTTCTTTCTGTTTTAGCGCTAATCAGATCCATTATGGACTCGGCCTGAGCCAAGTCTATTCTCCCATTTAGAAAAGCGCGTTTACTGAACTCTCCCGGTTCAGCAGGCCTGGCGCCTGCTTTTAATACAGTCTCCAGCGTTTTCCTGACGGCTACTACGCCACCGTGACAGTTGATTTCCACAACATCTTCCGCTGTAAAACTATGCGGCGCCCTCATCACCGAGACCAATACTTCATCTACTACTTTCCCCTCCGGGTCGACAATGTGGCCATATAACATACTGTGGCTGGGGGCGTCGGTCATTTTCTTTTTTTTACTGCTAAATATCTTTTCCACAACCGGAATAGCGTTTCTGCCGCTAACCCGGACAATGCCAATCCCAGCGGCCCCAATAGGGGTGGAAATTGCCGCGATGGTGTCATCAAGCACGATAACACTTCCTTCGCAAAAACCCAGTAATATTGGTTATTACTGGGTTTCAGGAATTTATTAAAGTTTAACTTTGTTTTAATTAAGCTTTTGGCGCGATGATTATCTTGCGGTATGGTTCCTCGCCTTCACTATATGTAAAGACATCCTTGTTATTCTGCAGAGCCGTATGAATAACCCTTCTTTCGTGAGGGTTCATCGGTTCCAAAACAACATCTTTTCCTTTACGTTTAGCTTTGTCAGCGAGCCTGTGAGCCAGGTTGCTCAGGGTTTCTTCCCTTCTCCGGCGGTAGCCCTCCACATCAATGATAAACCGCACGCGTTTCTCAGCGTTTTTGTTGGCTGCCAGGTTTATGTAATACTGAATAGCGTCAAGCGTATCCCCCCGGCGTCCAATAAGAATTCCCAGGTCCGGCCCGTTAAGGTTAATCAGTGTGCGGCCGTCAATTTCACTTATCGTAATGTCTACCTCCAGCTTCATACAGCTAAAAATGTCATTAAGAATTTTAACCGCTTTTTTCTCCGGGTTGGCACACTCTTTAACTTTAACCGTAGCGTCTTTAACACCCAGGAAACCGAACAACCCTTTATTTGGTTCTTCTAAAACTTCAACTTCCACTTCATCTTTACTTAATCCCAATTCCTCTAGAGCTGCTTCAATTGCTTCCTCGGTCGTTCTTGCGCTTCTTACGAGTTCCCTCATCGCTGGTAACTTCCTCCTTAACTACAACTGGCATTGGCTGTTTGTTTATGAAATACTGCTGGAGTACCCCAACAATATTAGTAATTACCCAATATAGTCCCAATCCGGACGGCAGCGTGTATGTAATAAAACCGATAAATAAAGGCATCGCGAAAAGCATGGTTTTTTGGGTCTGGTCCTGCATATTTGTCGTCATTCTCTGTAAAGCGAACGTAGTGGCCGCCGCAAGCACAGGCAGTATAAAATACTTATCAGGATTCTTCAGACTGTGTATCCAAAAGTTCCAATCCGGATTATATAGGAAAGTAGCGTGTGCTGCCACTGAAAATTTAAAAGTATACAGCGTCTGGTATAAAGCGATCAATATTGGCATCTGAATCAATAATGGCAAGCATCCCGATAGAGGACTCGCGCCGTATTGCTTATAAATCTCCATCACAGCCGCCTGGGCTTTTTGAGGATCCTTTTTATATTTCTCCTGAACCTCCTTAATTTTGGGCTGAAGCTGCTGTGTAATCTTTAATGACCTCATCTGTTTTACACTGAGGGGAAACAGAAGCATTTTAATTGCAATCGTTAAAAGAATTATCGCCAAGCCGTAACTAGGCAAGCCTATTGTTTTAGTCAGCCCGTAAAAAAAATTGAGGATCTCTGTCATCCCGTTTACCAATGGATCGAAAAAAGTCAAGTCCTAACCCTCCTTCAAATACGCACATTTATTGTACCGGGTCAAACCCTCCGGGATTGAAAGGGTGACACCGCAATATTCTTCCCAAAGCCTTTATCACACCCCTGATAACACCATACTTTTGCACAGCCTGGACCGCATATTCGGAGCAGGTCGGGTAAAAACGACAGGCGCTCGGTTTCAAGGGCGAGATAACTTTACGATAAAACTGGATCACCGCTATCACTAGGGATTTCACAATCAAGCATCTCTTTTCTTAACAATCTCGCTTTGTCGGCGAGCTTGAGGAAACTTTTTTCTATTGTCTGGTAGTTCTCCCCGGCGCCCCTTGGCCGGGCGATGATGATGCAATTAAAACCTTTATTTATCTGCTTCATATGCAGTCTGCAGATTTCCCTCAGAATTCTTTTCATTCTATTTCTTTTTACGGCATTACCGAATTTTTTCCCGACAGAAAAACCTACCCTTGTGTATTCCTGGTCTTTAGGAAGGTAATACAGCACCAAAAACCTGTTTACAACAGAGCCGCCTTTATTGTACACCTCTGCAAATTCCTTGTTTAGTCTAAGCCCTTTAATAAAAGTCATCTTCTTAACTCCGCAGGCAAATTCTGGCTAACATATATAATATGCCCCGAAAATACTCTTTGATTCAGTCAATCATAGCTCCATAACAATCAAAAGGCCACTAGAAGCGGCCCTTATGCTGAAAGTTTCGTTCTTCCTTTGAGACGTCGTCTTTTAATAACATTTTGACCTGCCTTGGTACTCATTCTCTTCAAAAAACCGTGAACCCTCTTGTGTTTCCGGTTTTTCGGCTGATATGTCCTTTTCAAACTAACACACCTCCTTTTAAGCAAACCTGTAATACAGGGTAGTTTCTTCCTGAGACATACATACAAAATTATATATTAATACGACTACACCGTCAAGGTCTACCGTTCTTTTTCCTTTCCGCTGGCCTATCAGGATGTGCAGAACTCCCTGTACTTGTGTATAACTTTGAAATTAACAGTTGATAACCCCCCTGAAATTTGATATCATTAACTTACTAAATTTACTCTCTATATGATTTTTTTTCCACCTACCGAACAGCTTTTTACCGGTAGCCGTAAAGACGTTTTTTTAATGTCCATGCGTCTCATCTACTTTCGGCTGCCGTTTTGGATATTTCTGAAAATAAAGGTACAGGTTGGGGATAATCCGTGAATAAGTTAACGATTATTTAAATTTTATACCATTTTTTAGAATGGTATTTTTATTTCGTTTTTCAGGAGTTATTGTCGTTTTGTAAAACATTTCCCCGGGTCTACTTGAGCAGAGTTTTCTTGTGTAAAACCTGTGGATAACTTCTTTGTTTTGTGTTCTGTGTGCCTTTCTAGGTCCTTCTTAAAATAATACCAGGCTTTTTTTTCCCTTTGCTCAACTTATTTCATCCCTTTATTCTGTAGGGGTCAGATTGATTTATATACTGTTCCTTTCCGACAAACCCAACGGTATTAGTGATTTATATGCTTTTTACACAATGCTGTTGATAACTTTTGGTGAATTGTTCTCAATAAGTATATTTTTCTCTTAATTATTTGGGAGGTCCGCTAATGCTACTACTAGATTGTGCCGAAATATGGCGAAAGGCTTTGGAACTTATTGAAAAACAGGTCAGCACGCCATCTTTCGAAACGTGGCTTAAGTCTACGAAACCTATAAAGTTTAGTGACCACACAATGGTAATCGAAGTACCAAATGGCTTTGCCAAAGATTGGTTAGAAAGCCGTTACTACGATTTAATCAAGGACTCATTACAGGAAGTCACGAACCGGGAAGTTGGGCTTTCTTTTGTCCTCCCCGGATTGGGAGATTTTAGTGTTCCCGAAAATTTAGCTAATGCGGTATCCTCTATAAATAGAAATATAGGTGAGGATATTATTTCTACTTACTTAAATCCCAAGTACACCTTTGATACGTTCGTGGTTGGCAACAGCAACCGTTTTGCCCATGCAGCTTCTCTGGCGGTAGCAGAATCCCCCGCCAAATCTTATAATCCTCTTTTTATATATGGGGGCGTTGGCTTGGGAAAAACTCATCTGATGCAGGCCATTGGCCATTATATTTTAACCAGCGCTCCTGCCACTAAGGTTGTTTACGTTTCTTCCGAAAAGTTTACGAACGAACTTATTAATTCTATCCGTGACGATAAAACAGTCGAATTTAGAAACAAATACCGGAATATGGATATTCTTCTTGTTGATGATATCCAGTTTCTGGCCGGTAAGGAAAGAACCCAAGAAGAATTTTTTCATACATTTAATGCTTTATATGAAGCAAATAAACAAATAATAATCTCCAGTGACAGACCCCCCAAAGAAATACCTACTTTAGAAGACCGGCTTCGTTCACGATTTGAATGGGGTTTAATTACGGATATTCAGCCACCGGATTTAGAGACCCGGATTGCCATCCTTCGTAAAAAAGCTAAATTAGAAAATCTGCAGGTATCTAATGACGTTATTTCCTATATTGCCAACCAGATTCATTCTAATATAAGGGAACTGGAAGGCGCACTTATTAGAGTAATGGCTTATTCCTCTCTTACCCATAATCAAATTACAAACGAACTGGCCTGCGAAGCCCTGAAAGATATTCTGCCTGCACCGAAACCCAAATTGATCACAATAGGATTGATTCAACAAATTGTTTCCGCTTACTTTAGTTTAAAACTTGAAGATTTTAAATCAAAAAGACGTACTCGTTCCGTGGCTTTTCCAAGACAAATAGCGATGTATTTAAGCCGTGAACTAACTGATAACTCCTTACCTAAAATCGGTGAAGAGTTCGGTGGCAGAGACCATACAACTGTTATGCATGCACATGAAAAAATATCCACCAACCTCAAAGAAGATACTACTCTCCAATTAACTGTCAAACAATTGAAAGATAATATCCTTCAATCAAACTAGTTTTATTTTTCTGGATATGTTGATATCTTACTCCTATTTATCTACATCTTTTCAACAGCCTTAACAAATAGAATGGGACAGGTTCAACAGAGATATCCACTTATTCACAGGCCCTACTACTATTACTCCTTAATTTAACTATATAATATAGATACTTGAGAATTTATGTTTTTTTGGGATCAAAGGAGGATTTTTGCATGAAAATCTCTGCTACCAAAGATGTTCTATCACATGGAGTTCAAGTTGTCCAGAGGGCCGTATCTTCAAAGAACCCTTTACCCATTTTGTCGGGGATACTTATTAAAGCGCAGGACGGCCAGCTTATTTTCACAGCCACAGACCTTGAGTTAGGAATAGAGTGTATTGTTCCTGTATCGGTTATTGAAGAAGGCGGGGTTGTTCTGCCGGCCAGGTACCTGGGAGAAATAGTAAGGAGGCTGCCTGATGTCAAAATTGATATTGAGACAGATAAGGAAAACAACAACACCTTATTTAAATATGGACTGTCTGAATTTAGTTTATTAGGATTATCGCCTAATGATTTTCCCATCCTTCCGGCAATAGACAGTGAATCTACTATTACTATTAAGCAGGATCTCTTTAAAAACATGATTAAACAAGTTGGTTTTGCCGTGTCCTCAGATGATAACAGACCTATTTTTACAGGTATTCTAATGGAAATAGAAAATGACAGTATTAAATTAGTAGCTACTGATACTCATAGACTGGCTTTCCGATCAGGAAGTATTGATTGTGGAGAAACAAATTTCGGAAAGTCTGTGATAGTTCCCGGAAAAACCCTTAACGAACTAAACAGGATTATGACAGGTGAAACCGGGGATTTAAAAATTTCATTTGGAGATAACCAGGTAGTTTTCGAAATGCCTGGTATAAGGCTCATTTCAAGATTAATAGAAGGCCAGTTCCCTAATTATAAACAGGTTATTCCACAGGGGTGTAAAACAAAGGTCAGGGCTAAAACAAAAGAATTTTTGGAAGCTGCCGAAAGGGCTTCATTACTGGCTAAAGAAGGCGCAAATGTTATAAAATTAACGAGCAGTAAAGATACCCTGATAATAAACTCCAATAGTCCTGAGATTGGGAAGATTGAAGAACAGTTGTCTATTGAAATGGAAGGTGAAGATACCCAGATAGCTTTTAATTCCAAATACTTGATTGATTCCCTGAAGGTAGTTGACGCCGAAGAAATACTACTTGAGTTGACTGGGTCCTTAAGCCCCGGTATAATAAAACCGGCAGATGACGAAAACTATATTTATTTGATATTACCAATCAGAATTGTTTAGGGGTGTAGTTACAAAGGGGTTGTGAGTAATTGCTTATTCGCGGCATATCTCTAAGCAATTTCAGAAACTACAAGAATCTGCAGGTAGATTTTCATCCGGCGTATAATATTCTGATAGGGGAAAATGCCCAGGGAAAAACGAACCTCTTGGAGGCAATTTTATATACAGTAACAGGGAAATCACACCGGACCAACAATGACTTAGACCTTATTACGAAAGGCGAGAAACTCTTTTACATTAACCTGTCTGGCGAAAGATACGCCGGCAGTGTGAAAATAGAAATATCTGCAAGAGCAGACGGAAAAAAACTATTAAAGGTAAATAATCAAACCCAGAAAAAACTCAGCGAACTTTTAGGAACTATTAATGCTGTATTATTTTCACCTGAAGACATGTTGCTGGTTAAAGGAGGCCCGTCCATCAGGAGAAGATTCCTGGACATAGAAATATCCCAGACCAGTCCTTTTTATTGTCATAACCTGGCCAACTACAACCGGGTGGTAAGCCAGCGCAATAATCTCTTAAAGGCAGTCCGGGACCAAAAAGAAAGCCCTGAGCTGCTTGATGTTTGGGATATGCAGCTGGTGGAGTTCGGTTCTCATATTATCAAAAAGAGAGCAGAGGTTATCCAAAAGATTGAACCTCTGGCCCGGTCGATACACAGGAAGATAACTGCAGGACGTGAAGAATTAAATCTATCCTATATTCCTTCCGTTGATGTAAACAAGGGAACTGAAGGAACGTCGATGGAAGATTATTTTTTACAGAGGCTTAAAGAAACCAGAAGTATGGAGATAATAAAAGGGATAACACTATTAGGTCCCCACAGAGATGATATTGACATTAAAGTAGGGGACACTGATATCAGAGTATTTGGTTCACAGGGTCAACAGCGTACTTCGGCAATTAGTATGAAGCTCTCGGAAATAGAGTTTATGAAAAAGGAAACCGGGGAGTATCCGATACTGCTGCTCGATGATGTAATGTCCGAACTTGATGCCGGCCGCAGAAAATTTTTACTGGGGGCGGTAAAAGGAAAAGTACAGATCTTTATGACGACAACCGAAATAGAGGAGGTCTACCAACCGATTGAAAACAACAGCCGGATATTCGAAGTAAAAAACGGGAAAATATTTCTTGTACAGGAGGGTTAATATGTTCATTCATCTTGGAGGAGACGTTGTAGTTTCTAAAGACGAAGTAATTACCATCCTAAACAATCAATTAATGAAAAAAAACGAAATTAATAAAGAATTTATGGAATTGGCAGAAGAGGACGGTTTTCTCAGCCTTATCACGGCAAAAGCTAATGCCAAGGCCTTAATTATTACATCAAAGAGGGTATACATGTCTCCAATCTCATCAATGACTTTAAAGAAGAGATCAGATGAACAACTGTCCAATCTAGACAGCTTCAGCAGTGAAGAACCGTGGTAGCCCACGGTTTTGCTTTGTCCTTGTGATAAAAGACATAATGTGGTAAAATAATGTTTTAGAGGTAATTCATGAACGGGGGATAGCTTATGGAAGAGGTAACAAACCAGGAATATGGCGCAAAACAGATTCAGGTTCTGGAAGGACTGGAAGCAGTAAGACTCCGGCCGAGCATGTATATAGGCAGTACAAGCTCCAAAGGGCTGCACCACTTGGTGTTTGAAGTTGTAGATAACAGTATTGACGAGGCCTTGGCCGGTTTTTGTGATAAGATTGAAGTATATATTCACCCTGACAATACCGTTACCGTTACAGATAACGGCAGAGGGATTCCCGTAGATATACAGCCACAAGTGCAAAAACCCGCTGTCGAAGTTGTATTGACGATTCTCCATGCCGGCGGCAAGTTTGGCGGGGAAGGGTACAAGGTTTCCGGAGGGCTGCACGGGGTAGGGGTTTCTGTGGTTAATGCCCTTTCAGAATGGTTAGAGGTGGAAGTAAAACGTAATGGCTCTATCCATCACCAAAGATTTGAAAGAGGCATCCCTGTTTCAGAACTAACAGTGATTGGCAATGCTGATTCTACTGGAACGAAGATTACTTTCAAGCCAGATGAAGTAATTTTTGAAGAAGTAATTTTTGACTTTACCACTCTCTCACAAAGGCTGCGGGAACTTTCATTTCTGAATAAAGGCCTGAAAATTATTCTAACTGATGAGAGAACCGACCAGGAAAAGGTTTTTCAGCACGAGGGCGGAATAATTGATTTCGTTAAACACTTAAACAAAAACAAGGATGTCCTGCACCCCAAACCGATATATTTTTCCGGCGAAAAAGAAGGTGTAGTAGCAGAAATCTCGCTGCAGTACAATGACGGGTATACGGAAAACATTTTTTCGTTTGCCAATAACATAAATACCCAGGAAGGCGGAACCCACGAAGCCGGATTTAAAACCGCCATGACCCGTGTTGTTAACGATTATGCCCGTAAACACAACATCCTTAAGGAAAACGAAAACAACCTCTCCGGAGAGGATATCAGGGAAGGCATGACCGCGATTATCAGCGTCAAAGTAAGGGAGCCTCAGTTTGAAGGGCAGACTAAAACGAAGCTGGGGAACAGTGAAGTAAGAGGAATTATTGACTCCGTTGTCGTTGATGGTATGGGAACATTTCTGGAAGAAAACCCACCCACAGCCAAACGACTAATTGAGAAATCGGTAAATGCCAACAGAGCCAGAGAAGCAGCCAGGAAGGCCCGTGAATTGACGCGCCGGAAGAGCGCCCTGGAGAATACTTCTCTTCCCGGAAAGCTGGCGGATTGTTCGGTTAATGACCCTTCCATAAGTGAGTTGTATTTGGTTGAGGGAGACTCGGCCGGAGGATCGGCCAAGCAGGGCAGGGACCGCCGGTTCCAGGCGATTCTCCCCCTTAGAGGGAAGATTTTGAATGTCGAAAAAGCGCGGCTCGACAAAATCCTCAACAATGAAGAAATCAGGGCCATGATCACAGCTCTCGGGACGGGAATCTCTGATGATTTTGATATTGGTAAGGCCCGTTATCATAAACTAATTATTATGACTGACGCGGATGTTGACGGTTCTCATATCCGAACCCTGCTGTTGACGTTTTTCTACCGTTACATGCGTCCTCTGGTTGAGGCCGGCTATGTTTATATCGCCCAGCCGCCGTTGTACCTCGTCAAAAAGCATAAACAGGAACACTATGTGTACAGTGACCGCGAGCTGGAAAAGCTGTTTATTGAAAAAGGCCGGGATGGTACTTCCCTGCAAAGGTACAAAGGCCTTGGGGAGATGAACCCGGACCAGCTGTGGGGAACCACCATGAACCCGGAGACGAGGACGATCCTGCAGGTCCAACTGGATGATGCCATGCTGGCTGATGAAATTTTTACGATTCTCATGGGAGACAAGGTTGAACCCCGCCGGGAGTTTATCCAGAACAATGCTAAGGCTGTAAGGAATTTGGATATTTAATCTACAGACGCGGGCTAGGCCCACAGACTAAGAGGTGAAAAATTTGACGGGATTTGGTACAGGAAAGGTTTTACCTATTGATATTAATGATGAGATGAAAAATTCGTACATGGATTATGCGATGAGTGTTATCGTCGGCCGGGCTTTGCCCGACGTACGGGACGGCTTAAAGCCGGTGCACCGCCGGATCTTGTTTGCCATGAACGAACTGGGGATGACCCCTGACAAACCTCATAAAAAGTCAGCCCGGATCGTCGGGGAAGTCCTCGGTAAATTCCACCCGCACGGAGATACGGCTGTATATGATGCCATGGTTAGAATGGCTCAAAGTTTTGCCTGCCGGTATCCCCTTATTGACGGGCACGGCAACTTTGGTTCAATTGACGGGGATTCAGCCGCGGCTATGCGGTACACCGAGGCCAGGATGTCCAAACTGGCAACTGAGCTGCTGCATGACATCGAAAAAGAAACTGTTGATTTTATGCCCAACTTTGATGACACACTGAAGGAACCGGTGGTTTTGCCGGCCCGGGTCCCCAACCTTTTAATCAACGGTTCTTCCGGGATTGCGGTGGGGATGGCCACAAATATACCGCCCCATAATATCGGGGAAGTAATTGACGGGGTCTTTACTTTAATCGATAATCCCGAAGCAACTCCCAAAGAATTAATGATGTCAATCCAAGGACCTGATTTTCCGACCGGGGGTACCATTATGGGCCGGGACGGAATAAACTCCGCATATACAACCGGACGCGGGGTAATCAGGGTCAGGGCCCAAGCCAAAATTGAAAAAATGGCCAGCGGTAAGATGAGAATTCTCGTCCATGAACTCCCATATCAGGTTAACAAAGCAAGATTAATTGAAAAGATAGCCGAGCTGGTCAGGGACAAAAAACTTGACGGGATTACAGACCTCCGGGATGAGTCAGACCGGACCGGGATGCAGATTGTTATTGAACTTAGAAGAGATGTCAATCCCGATATAATTCTTAACCAACTATACAAGCATACCCAGCTGCAGGAAACCTTCGGAGTTATCATGTTAGCCCTTGTCGACGGGCAGCCCAGGGTCCTGAATCTGAGAGACATCCTGTTTTACTACCTGGAACATCAAAAGGATGTTATCACCAAAAGAACAAGGTTCGAGCTGAATAAAGCCGAAGCCCGCGCTCATATCGTCGAAGGCCTGCGAATTGCTTTGAACAACTTAGATGCGGTTATCAAAACGATCCGGGAATCCCAGACTGTCGATATAGCCCGCGCCGCTTTGATGGAGCGGTTCGGTTTTACTGAAAAACAGGCCCAGGCCATTCTTGAAATGCGCCTTCAGAGGCTGACCGGTCTCGAAAGAGAAAAGCTTGAGGAAGAATATAAGACGTTGATGGAAAAGATAGCTTATTATAAGGCTGTCCTGGCCAGCGAAAAAATGGTTCTGGATATTATCAAAGAAGAACTGCAGGAGATGAGGAGAAAATACAACGACCCAAGGAGGACTGTTATCTCCGACGAAGATACCAAAATGGATATTGAGGACTTAATTGCCGAAGAGGATATGGTTCTTACCATTACCCATCACGGATACATAAAGCGCATCTCTCTCGATACATACCGCAGCCAGAAGCGGGGCGGCCGCGGCGTAACCGGTATGGGTACCAAAGAAGAAGATTTTGTGGAACACCTGTTTATTACGACCACCCATCATTTTATTCTGTTTTTCACAAACAAAGGGAAGGTATATAAGCTCAAGGTTCACGAAATTCCTGAAGCCGGGAGGCAGGCCAAAGGAACGGCCATTGTTAACCTGCTGCAGTTAACGGGTGACGATAAAATAACGTCCGTTATTCCAGTCAAGTCATTTGATTTGGAAGGCTATCTCTTTACAGCAACCAAAAGAGGGATTGTCAAAAAGACACCCATTCATGACTACTCCTCTACCAGGAGAGACGGGCTGATAGCATTAACGCTGGATGAGGAGGATGAACTAATCCGAGTTAAACTTACTTCCGGTAATGACGAGTTGATTATTGGCACCCGTAAGGGAAAGGCCATCAGGTTCTCTGAGCGGGAGGTCCGGAGCATGGGCCGGCCGGCCAGGGGGGTTAGAGGGATAACCCTCGTAGGCGATGATACAGTTGTGGGTTTGGAACTGGTGCAGAGCGGGGCCTATCTGCTGGTCGTTACGGCTAACGGTTTCGGTAAAAGAACTGCTATTGACGAATATCATACCCAGGGCAGGGGCGGAAAAGGTGTCTTGACGATAAGGCCTACCAAGCGGAACGGATTGTTGGTTGGCATAAAAGTAGTAAACGAAGACGAAGAGGTAATGATGATTACTGCGGAAGGAATTATCATCAGAATCATCACCGGGGATATTTCAAAAATGAAAAGGACTACCCAGGGAGTTACTTTAATGAGGCTTGACAAAAAAGACTCAGTAGTGGCTTTAGCCAAGGTTGTCATGAAAGAAGACAATTAAACGATTTTTCTGAAAAGTTTGAGGAATAAAAAAGGAATTTTGTATTGTCCGGCGAATAGAATATATTGACGGAAGGATAATGCTTCCGTTTTCAAACCAATAGTCCCGAGGCACGAGTCCCGAGGCTGAATATCCAGAGACCAGTATGTACTGGTCTTTTTTGTCTTTTGAACTCGTGCCTGAGATATAATGTGCCGCAGCAGGTTCATATTTGTCTAAGCGAAACAAAAAAAACGGAAGTTCCCCACCAAAAAAGAAGGAGTTTTAGTGTTGGATAGGAATACAATATAACAAGTCCACAAAAGCTGCGCGGCGTTTGTGAAAAGCAACGCAATCGGGGAATACGAAAACTCTTTAGGGAAGTCACTAAAGGGGTGAATCTTTAACAAAGAAGGTGGAAATATGGAGAACGTCAGATGCAAGTGCGGCAAAATTGTCTGCCAGTTAAAAGGCAGTGTTGTCCTCATCAAGTGCCGCCACTGTAAAAGGTTCGTGATTCTGGAATTTTCTGATCAGGAAGGGCAGGAAAACGAAGCCTTGGCCAAAGAATATCGGCCCAAAATTGAATATAAATAAGATGTCCAGATGCCAGCAAAATACATGCTGGCTTATTCTGTAAGGCCAGTTTTTTGGAAAAGCCCTGGTAGTACAGATTAACGGTTACTGCGGGTTACAGCCACGAAAAGGTTACTTTTCGTGGCTTTTCTTTCTTTTCCGAGGTCCTACTTGTCTGTTACTTAAAACTGTAGTAAAATATTAGGGTATATCAATACACGATGAGGTGTATCTACCCGGAATACTATAATACCGTTTTTAAATAATGTGGGAGGGAAGTTTTAAAATGGCTGAACAGGGAACCTGGAGGGTAAAAAAAGGACTTGCGGAAATGCTTAAAGGTGGGGTTATCATGGATGTCACAACCCCCGAACAGGCGAAGATAGCGGAGGAAGCCGGAGCCTGTGCGGTCATGGCCTTAGAGCGCGTCCCGGCAGATATCAGAGCTACCGGAGGGGTAGCCAGGATGGCTGACCCGGCTGTAATTTTAAAAATCATGGATGCGGTGACTATTCCGGTGATGGCAAAGTGCCGGATTGGGCATTTTACAGAGGCCCAAATCCTTGAATCGCTAGGGGTTGACTATATTGACGAAAGTGAAGTCCTGACTCCGGCAGATGATAGGTTTCATGTTAACAAAAAAGCTTTTAAAGTTCCCTTTGTCTGCGGCGCCCGGAATCTTGGCGAGGCTTTACGCAGAATAGGGGAAGGGGCCGCCATGATTCGGACCAAAGGAGAGCCGGGAACAGGCGATGTTATTGAAGCAGTAAAACACATGCGGATGGTAATGGGCGAAATCCGCAGACTGCAGAACGTACCTGAAGAAGAATTGATGACTGCGGCCAAGGAAAACGGAGCACCATATGAACTGATCCTGGAAGTCGTCAAACTGGGCCGCCTGCCGGTTGTTAATTTTGCGGCCGGTGGAATAGCCACACCTGCTGATGCCGCGTTGATGATGCAGCTTGGTTGTGACGGTATCTTTGTCGGCTCCGGGATTTTTAAATCAGGTGATCCGGCGAAAAGGGCCAAAGCCATTGTTGCGGCCACGACTCATTACAATGACCCCCAAGTCCTGGCTGAGGTATCTAAAGACCTTGGTGAACCGATGGTGGGAATTAATACTTCCACTCTGGCTGCGGTTGACCGGATGCAGGAAAGAGGATGGTAAACTTTTATACTGGGAGCAATGGATAAATGAGGGTTGGCGTTCTGGCCCTACAGGGGGCATTTATAGAACACGAAAAGGTTTTAAAAAACCTTGGATGTGAGACGGTACAGGTTAAGAAAAGGGAACAGCTTGACGGTATCGACGGTCTTATTATTCCTGGTGGTGAAAGCACAACTATCGGTAAGTTGATGAATGAGTTCCAGCTAACCGACCGGATTAAGGAAATCGCGGAAAGCGGTATACCTATTTTTGGGACTTGTGCCGGCCTTATTTTGATGGCCAAAGAAATTGTAGCCAGTGATCAGCCGCGCTTGGGATTGATGAATATAATAGCCCACCGCAATGCCTTTGGCCGCCAGGTTGACAGTTTTGAGGCCGACCTGGAGGTTGAGGGATTGGACGGGGAGCCGTTTAAAGCGGTCTTTATCAGGGCGCCTTACATTAAAGAGGTAAAAAACGGGGTAGAGGTGCTGTCCAGAGTTGGTGATAAGATAGTGTTAGCCAGGGAGAGAAACTTTCTGGCTGCGGCCTTCCACCCAGAATTGACAGACGATTACAGGATTCACAACCTATTTTTAGAACAGATAAAAAGGGCCAACAGACAGTAAACAAGGAATTGTAAAAACTTTCACAATTTCGTTGACAATTTGATTTGGGCAGAATATAATATGAAATTGGAACAATAAAAAATCTGAATGATTGTTACAGAAGAAGGGGTAACCCGCCGAAGGGGCAAGGTACGGATTTACCCGAACCGGACCAAAACTCTCAGGTATACCATGAGTATGATACTGTAACAGGACAGACCTCTGGAGAGACTTGATAACAAGCGCCGAAGGAGCAAAACCGGTTATCACCGGCCTAATCTCTCAGGCAAAAGGACAGGGGAAGGGGACGGTTTCTCTTACAGCTGTAAGAGAGACTTATCTTCTGTTGTCTTTCAGAGGTCAAACCATGGGGTTGGCCTCTTTTTATTTTTTTTCTTTTCACATTTTGGGAGGTGGTCAGCAGAGATCTTCTTACATAAATACGGTCTTGAAATAAAAAAATATAAGCACAAAAAACATTTTTGAAGGGAGAGGTTTTTTAATGAGTGATCGCAAGTTTATCTTTAACCCCGGACCGGCGATGTTACCGCTGGAAGTTCTGGAGAGGGCCCAAACCGAAATGGTTAATTATAAGGGTAGTGGGATGTCGATTCTGGAAACCAGTCACCGCCACAAGAATTTTGAGGAAATCATCCTCGGAGCGGAGGCCCTGCTTAAGGAACTGCTGAATGTTCCGGAAAATTACCGGGTTCTTTTTATCGGGATGGGCGCTACCGGTCAGTTTGATATGGTTCCGATGAACTACCTGGTGGACGGAAAAATTGCTAACTATATTGTTACCGGGAGCTTTGCTAATAAGGCATATAAAGAAGGGGTTAAGGTTGGTCCGACCCATGTTGCTGCTTCGACGGCTGATACCGGACACAACAGCATACCCAGCAAAGACCAGATTAAGTTAAGCGAAAACCCGGCATATGTCCATATAACTTCTAATAACACTATCTTTGGTACACAATGGAAAGAGTTTTATAGTTTTGGTGATGTTCCCCAAGTTGCCGATATGTCGAGTGATATCCTTTCCAAGAAAATTGATGTTTCAAAGTTTGCCCTGATTTATGCCGGAGCACAGAAGAACCTCGGCCCGGCCGGTGTTGCGGTCGTTATTATCCGTAATGATATGATTGAAAAGTCGAATCAAAAACTGCCTGTTATGCTGAAGTATGATACCTACGCCAAGAACAACTCTCTTTATAACACTCCACCCAGCTTCACAGTATATATGATTAAGCTCGTCCTGGACTGGGTCAAAGGGCTTGGCGGCCTGGATGTACTGGAAAAAATGAATGAGAAGAAAGCAGCTGTTATTTATGATGCCATTGATAACAGCAACGGTTTCTATAAAGGCCATGCCCAGAAGGAATTCCGCTCCCTGATGAATATTACCTACAAATTGCCGAATGAGGACCTTGATAAACAGTTTGTTGCTGAAGCCGGTGAAATCGGTTTAGCCGGGCTTAAAGGCCATCGCGAAGTTGGCGGTGTCCGCGCTTCGGTCTACAATGCGATGCCCATCCAGGGGTGCGAGAAGTTAGCCAAATTTATGGCCGACTTCCGGAAGAAAAACTCGTAACTTAATCTCGTAACTTAATTAGGAGGGATACGAACACATGAAAGTATTGGTATTGGATAATGTTGCTGAAAAGGCAGTTAAGATTTTATCGGAAGGCGGAATTGAAGCAGTAGTAAATAATAATAAAATGACAGAAGATGAACTCTGCGGGATTATCGGGGAATACGATGGAGTAATTGTCCGCAGCGCCACAAAGATTACCGCTCCGGTTATTGCGGCCGGAAAGAACCTTAGAATAATCGGCCGGGCCGGTGTGGGTGTCGATAATATTGATATTCCGGCAGCTACGAATGCCGGTCTGGTCGTCGTCAATGCCCCTGACGGCAATACCATAGCCGCTACGGAACAAACGTTAGCCCTTATGCTGGGCTTAGCCCGCAACCTGCCCCAGGCCCACAAGGACCTCAAGGAAGGTAAGTGGAACCGCAAAGAATACACCGGTGTAGAACTGCGTGGTAAAGTCCTGGGCCTCATCGGCCTCGGCCGGATAGGTACAGCTGTGGCCAAACGGGCCCAAGCATTTGAGATGAAAACAATCGGATATGACCCTATGGTTTCCCCCGAAGTTGCTGCAGCTAACGGGATTATCGTAAAATCGCAGGCCGATGTTATTAAGGAGGCGGATTTCCTTTCCCTGCACATTCCCAAGACGAAGGAATCCCTCAATATGATTAACAAAGATACTATTGCTACGATGAAAGACGGAGCCAGGATAATAAACGTAGCCCGGGGTGGAGTTGTAAATGAGGAAGACCTCTATGAAGCAGTTAAAAGCGGTAAACTGGCCGGCGCCGCTCTCGATGTTTGGGCTGTTGAACCTACCACTGAAAGTCCTCTCTTTGAACTAAACAAAGTTGTGGTTGCGCCGCACCTTGGCGCTTCAACTAAAGAGGCTCAAGTCAATGTAGCCCTCGACGTGGCTGAAGAATTTGTTAATGTTCTAATAAAGGGTGAAATGGCCAAAAATGCCGTTAACCTGGCGCCTATTAAGCCCGAGGTCTTAGCGGCTATAAAACCATACCTGACATTGGCTGAAAAGCTCGGTAAATTACAAGCCCAACTGGCCACCGGCGCTATTAAAAACATCAAGATTACTTACAGCGGGGATTTGAGCAAAGTAGAGGTTTCCCCTCTGACCACGGCCTTCCTCAAAGGGTTTTTGGAGCAAATTGTGGAAGACTCGGTTAACTTTGTTAATGCACCGATTATGGCCAGAGAGAGAGGCCTCGTAGTTGAGGAAAGTAAGACCGCCGCAGTAGGGGACTATACTGAACTCATCTCTGTTACCGTTAAATCTGATTGCACTAAAGAAGTAGCCGGCACGCTGTTTGGGGAAGATGACCCGAGAATTGTAATAATCGATGGTTACAGAATCGATGTTGTCCCCGAAGGAAATATTCTGGTTGTTCCACATCAAGACAAACCCAAGATTATCGGTCCGGTTGCTAATTTGATCGGTGAGCATAATATCAATATTGCTTTTATGCAGGTTGGACGCAAGGTTCTAGGCGGAAAAGCAATTATGATGCTGGCTGTTGATGCTCCGGTACCTGACGAAACCATAGCCAAGATTTCTAAGGTCGACGGTGTCTTTGATGTGAAAATGGTAACCCTGTAAACCCACCCGGAAAATTTGAAATAAAGTCACCCTTATAGTATAATTTAGAATTAAGGAACCCGGTGTATTCCGGGGATGTGACAGTGGGATGTAACCTCTCATCCATGATGGAAATTCTGTCAGTGATGAGAGGTTTTATTTCCTATCAATAATTCAGGGGGCGCATATTGTGTTGGATTTGAAATTTGTCCGGACTAATCCCGATAAGGTTAAAGAGGCGTTAAACAAGCGCGGGTCTGCTGTCGGGCTGGACGACTTCCTGGCTCTGGAGGAACAGAGGCGTCAGGAACTTGTCCAGGTGGAACAGTTAAAAAACAGGCGCAATACCGTATCAGAGGAGATTGGTCGGCTTAAAAAGCAAGGCCAGGAAGCCGAAGCTATGGTTATAGAAATGAGGCAGGTATCACAGAAAATAAGGGAAATGGATGAAGACCTTAAAGAGATAGAAGAAAAACTCTCCTATACCCTGCTTACGATTCCTAATATCCCCCATGAGTCGGTACCTGAAAGTCTAAGTGAAGAGAACAATGTTGAAATAAGAAAATGGGGCGCCCCTAAAGAGTTTACGTTTAACCCCCTTCCCCACTGGGATATCGGGGAAGGTCTTGGTATTCTCGATTTTGAAAGGGCGGCCAAGGTCACCGGAGCGCGTTTTGTATTCTATAAAGGGCTGGGTGCGAGGCTGGAGCGGGCGTTAATCAATTTTATGCTTGATTTACATACCGGCAAACACGGGTATACCGAGATTTTTCCACCCTTTATGGTTAATCGGGACAGTATGACCGGGACCGGCCAGTTGCCGAAATTCGAGGAAGAAGCATTCCGAATTGACAGTGTTGATTATTTTCTTATCCCCACCGCCGAGGTCCCGGTGACAAATCTTTATCGGGGTGAGATTCTGGAAGGGGAAAAGCTGCCTATCTACCATGCCGCCTACAGCGCCTGTTTTAGGGCTGAGGCAGGCGCCGCCGGCCGGGATACCAGAGGTTTAATCAGGCAGCACCAGTTTAATAAGGTTGAAATGGTTAAGTTTACCCTGCCGGAAAACTCCTATGATGAATTGGAGAAACTGACAGCTAATGCGGAGAAAGTCCTGCAGCTGCTGGAACTGCCATACCGGGTCATCTGTCTGTGTACCGGTGACTTAGGCTTCAGTTCTGCCAAGACGTATGACCTTGAAGTCTGGCTGCCGAGCTATGGGACTTATCGGGAGATTTCCTCATGCAGTAATTTTGAAGATTACCAGGCCAGAAGAGCGAATATACGTTTCCGGAGAAATCCTAAAGCAAAACCTGAATTTGTCCATACCTTAAACGGTTCCGGCCTGGCTATCGGCCGGACAGTAGCCGCAATCCTGGAAAACTACCAACAGCAAGACGGCAGCGTACTGGTACCGAAGGTACTTCAGCCCTACATGGGAGTAGAGAAAATTAGTAAATAAGGTGACGGGCAGCAGGTCATAAAGAATAAAAGAAAACACAGAGATCCTAGCGCAGCAAAGCTGCAATCAATTTTTAAAACCAAAAAGCCGGCCGCGGATGTCGCGGATAACGCGGATATTAAAAAGTCAGAATCTAAAAGCCGCGGATAAAAATATAATAAAATGATTCTAGGCCGGACTCTCTTTCATTAACACAAAGGCTAATGGGCATTTCTATGTG
>PGZN01000101.1 GCA_002840165.1 Firmicutes bacterium HGW-Firmicutes-8 | reverse complement strand
CGTTTGTTTTACACCTTAACTAGAAACAAAAACCCTGAAACCCTTGTGGCAAAATGCTTTAGGGGTATATTTTTTTGTTTTTTAATCATTTTTAGGTATAGGAATGTATAGAAATATATGTTATAATATAACTATATAACCATTGTTTATGGAGGTGCCTAATTGAACCTTAAACAATCCCCAAGGAAAAATGGCAGGGTTTATCTTTCTATTGAAAAAAGTTATCGTGATAAGGTTACAGGTAAACCCAGAGCTAAAACTGTTAAATCCCTCGGTTACTTAGATGTTTTGGAGAAAGAATACGATGACCCTATCGCCCATTTTAAAGAAGTTGCTCGTAAGATGACCGAAGAGGAAAAAGCTCAGAGAAAGTTAAACTTGTCTATCAATATGGATGAGAAACTTTCTCCCGGTACCGACAGCAGGAAAAATTTCGGATATGCCGCAATACTGAAGATTTACCACGAACTGGGCTTGGACGTTTTTTTTAAGAATAAGTCCAGGCATGAGAGTTTTAAGTACAATACTGATTCCATCATGATTATGCTTGTAGTTACAAGGTTGCTCTGTCCTGGCTCCAAAAAGAAGGCTTTTGAGGAAAAAGATCGATATTTTGAACGTTTCAACTTCTCTTTGGCAGATGTTTACCGCTGTCTTTCACACTTTTCTAAGATTGCCACTGAATTCCAAAGATATTTGAACTCTAAGGTTGCTGCGAAATATGGACGTAATACTAAGACTATCTATTACGATGTCACGAATTTCTATTTTGAGATTGATGAAGGAGATGAGTTTCGTAAGTTCGGACTGTCAAAGGAAAAACGCCGGGATCCAATTGTGCAGATGGGGTTGGCTATGGATGCGGATGGAATACCTTTGCATTATGAGCTGTTTCCGGGCAATACAGTGGATAAGGAGACGTTTCGGCCGGTCATAGGTGAAGTCAGGCGAAACTATGATACCGGCCGGATTATTGTTGTTGCTGATATGGGGATTATTACGGGAGATAATATTTTTTATCTTCAAGGCAAGGAGAAAGGAAGAAATTTTAACGGTTATGTTTTCAGTTTTTCAGTCAGGGGTGGTACCAAGGCTTTTAAGGAGTTTGTCCTCTCCGATGAAGGCTATGTAGATAAAAATGGCAAGCCTGCTGATGAAAATGTAGACTTCAAAGTCAAAAGCAGGATAATTGCCCGGGATATAAATGTAACGGTGCCAAGCGGGAAAAAGGTTAAAAAAACGGTGTATGAAAAGCAGGTAGTTTTCTGGGGAAGAAAGTATGCTTTAAAGGCTCAGGCGGAGCGGGAAGAAGTTTTAAAAAAGGCTCATGATCTGACAGCTAATCCCCATAAATACACTAAGGCCACATCTTACGGTGCGGCTAAATATGTAAAGAACCTTAAGTTTGATAAAAAGACCGGTGAAATTCTTAAAGTTAAAGAGCGTCCTGTCTTTGATGCTGCGAAAGTCGCTGAAGAAGAAAAGTATGATGGGTACTACGCTATTGTTACAAGTGAATTAGATATGTCTGATGCTGAAGTGATTGAGACTTACCGCGGTCTGTGGGAGATTGAAGAGACATTCCGGGTTACTAAGGGGGTACTGGAAACACGACCGGTATATGTGTCACTTAAGGATCACATTAATGCCCACTTTCTGACTTGTTTCATAGCTCTTACTATTATGCGGATCATTCAAAAGAAAACCAGCAAACTTTACTCTGCCGAAAAGATTGTTGAGTGTCTCAATAAAATTTCCTGTTCCAATGAACATGAGAATATCTACTTGTTCGATTACAGAAGTGAGCTTTCTGATGCTATTGGGGAAGCGCTGGGAATTGATCTCACTAATAAAAGACTCCGTCTTGGGGATATTAAAAAATTTTTGGCACAAACCAAAAAATAAGGTTTTACACTACATATTTATGACAAAATAGAAAGGCCGCTATCTCCCTTATATCAAGGGATTGCGGCCATTTTTTTGTGGGTTTGGTGTAAAAGTCAGG
>PGZN01000100.1 GCA_002840165.1 Firmicutes bacterium HGW-Firmicutes-8 | reverse complement strand
CCCCACGCATTGGATATGCTAGTCACCCGAATCGGCTAATTGGTGACAGGAGACTTTCACTCCATTAGTTACTCAGCCTTGTCGGCTGCTCCCTCTGTGATTTCTTTTTATCACTGAATCAGCTTATTCTTGACCATAATCAGCGGCAGCCTTATGGTGAGCAGCACGAATCTGGTCAGTCAGCTCAGGTGGCCCAGGGTTGAAGGGAATCAAGGTGTCTCCGCCCCTGTCCCGGACAGCGAATTTTACAGCCTTACCGGACCGGCATCAAGCCAACCCGTACGGTTTTAATCATTTATCAATTTTTGATCAAAATACTTGTAAACTAAAGACATTATTAACCCGTAAATTATGGACCCAATCAATAGAACATATGCTGTCGAATTTGATATTTCTTTAAATAGAGGAAGTTTAAACATCGTTGCTATCGCCATACTAAACACCCATATAAAGATTCCCAGACCAATCCCTTTTAATACATAAAATTTCTTCGGCCCAAACTTCATGATGTAACTGAAGACAACTCCCCAAAAAATCGCATTTGCAAAATGAACAGTCAATCCAATTATTGATACAGTTCCTTCAAGATCCCGCCCCAGTACAAGGACTTCACCGAAGTCCTTATAAATTAAATTTGTAAAGTGAAGGAGTTTTACTGGAATAGCAAATAATGTTTGCACCGCAGCACCTAAAAATCCTGCCATTGCGCCATGCATAATTTGGTCATGTTTATGTGCAATTCGATATTTCACAATCATCACATCCGGTTTTGTTTTACAAAACCTATAATGCCCTTAAAATTATTATGTAATTCATGTTTTCCATCCGCGCAAGCCAACCGTACGGTTTTTGATTTTCCGAAGCTGAATTCTTAAAAAGAAGACACAGAGAAAGGCGGAGGTAGAGTGAAAGGCTGGGGATACCAGCCCCTCCTCATCAAACCGTACGTGAGGTTTTCCCTCATACGGCTTTCCGATGTTCGTCATTTATGCGCATTCGGTCAGGCAAGTTTCCGTAGTTTCTGCTGTTTCAACATCCAACAGTGCATGAAATCTCCTTTTCTTGCTTACCTTGGCTGCATAACCTAGCTTCTCTTGGAGTTCTTGGACCTTTTCTTTTGGTGTACTTAGCCTCTCGGCATTCACGGCCTTTACCTCCCCGATTAGCCTGAACAAAGCAGAGGTCCTTCCCTCCAGCAGGTTATGTTGTCCTGCTGTTCATTGGTACTATGACCTCATCCGACTCCCTTCCTGCAGGATGACCATTTCACCTTTGGGGCTTATAGGTTTCCTCTTTACATTTACTGTGCAGGGGAGGGTCTCCCCAGTTCACCACATTGTCTTTGTTACCATACTGCTCCCCCTACGCCGAAAGGTTCTTCGGTGTTGCTCTCCAAGTTCTTCGCACCTTCCATGGTCTTCGCCCATGTGCCCGAGGCTCGACTCCTCTTCTTCCCTCTTGCGAGGCTCTCTTGACGACGCGGCAGGATTCACTTTATGTTGCGGTCTGGTAACTCGCTCGCCCTGTCTCTGACAGGTACTTTCGTCGATACGCATCTGCGCACAGATTTCTCCATACGCAGGTATCCTAGCTACGGGGTGCCTTGGCGCTTACCCCGACCGGACTTGCACCGGTTAGATAATGCGTGCTTAGCTGGGCACGCGACACAGAGAGATAGCAGAAATTCGTCCTCCCCAATTCTATTTAGTAACTCTGTAACTTGAGAAATTATTAATATAAAAACATATTTACTACTCGGATATTCATACCCTCGGTTTTCTCACCTACATAGATGTAACTTCCGGCAATTAATCTATGGAGTCCAAGTTAGCTTTCAAAATAATAGATAAGAAGACAGACATATTTTTCTGTATAGTACTATGTATCCGGATTATCCTGTTATCCTGTCTGCTTTATCTATTACCAAAGGAGAAAATGATATCGGACAGGATAACAGGATCAACAAGAAACATAGTTCGGAGAAGTAAAGATAAGTAAGTAAGAAACCGGGATTTGGGACGTCCGGGTG
>PGZN01000061.1 GCA_002840165.1 Firmicutes bacterium HGW-Firmicutes-8 | reverse complement strand
CTTATGCTCTTAGACCATTGAGCAGTGCCTGTTAGACTTTGTGGTAAAAATTGTTTTTGATTTATGAATCTAGCATAGCTATAGGATTTCTAACATCTTTCAATGTATCCGGATTATCCTGTTATCCTGTCTGCTTTATCTATTAACAAAGGAGAAAATGATATCGGACAGGATAACAGGATCAACAAGAAACATAGTTCGGAGAAGTAAAGATAAGTAAGTAAGAAACCGGAATTTGGGACATCCGGGTGATTAGTATCTGTTTTGTTTACATCTTATTAAAAGTTTTATCCGCGTCGTTCTAATCCGCGTTATCCGCGTCATCCGCGGCCGTCTTCAAATGTTTGATTGCAGCTTTGCTGTGCTAGGTCCTCTGTGGTTTCTTTTGTTTTTTAGGAGATGCCGGACATTACTTCGTCGAGGATTTGTACGGCGTTGTCGATGTCCTGTTCGGTAATGATCAGGGGCGGAATAAACCGCAGGACATTTGAGCCAACGCAGTTGATGAGCAGGCCCCGGGCCAGGCAGGCATCGACAATGGGCTTCCCTTCGACAGTAATTCCCAGGCCCAGAATCAAACCTTTACCGCGGACATCTGTAATAAATGAATACTTCTGGTGCAGCTGACTTAGCTTGTCGGAGAAATACTGTCCCTTAGCCGCTGTTTCAGCCAGGAATCCTTTATCTGCCAGGATGCTTACAGCAGCATAGCCCGCCGCTGAAGCTAACGGGTTGCCGCCGAAAGTCGAGGCATGGTCACCGGGCTGGAAGCACCCGGCCACCTTCTCTTTAGCCAGCAGAGCACCCATCGGAAAACTGCCGGCGATGGCTTTAGCCAGAGTCATCATATCAGGTTCAACCCCATAATGTTCATAGGCAAAGAGTTTCCCGGTCCGGGCCAGCCCACATTGGACTTCATCAAAAATAAGCAGCAGGTGTTTTTCGGCACAGAGCTGTTTTACTTTTTGCATGTACTCGTAACCGGCTACATTTACACCACCCTCACCCTGAACAGGTTCCAGCATAATGGCACAGGTGTTGGGGGAAATGGCCTCAACAAGGGCTGAAAAATCGTTAAAGGGTACGTACTTAAACCCCGGCGGCAGCGGGTCCAGGTCCTTCTGATACTTTGGCTGGGCCGTTGCTGTAATGGCTGCCAGCGTCCGGCCGTGGAATGACTGTTCCATCGTTATGATCTCATACTTATCGGCGCCCATGTATTTTTTACCATACTTGCGGGCCAGCTTAATTGCACCTTCATTTGCTTCGGCCCCACTGTTGCAGAAAAACACCTTGTCAAGGGCGGAGTTCTCCACCAGCAGTTTGGCCAGTCTAACCTGAGGTTCTATCCAATACAGGTTTGATACATGCATTAGCTTTCCGGCCTGTTCCCGGATAGCCGCCACAACCTCCGGGTGGCAGTGGCCCAGGGAATTGACAGCTAACCCGGCCACAAAATCAAGGTACTTATTACCATCCGCGTCCCAGACCCAAGCCCCTTCGCCCTTAATCAGGGCCATCGGCAGCCGCCCGTATGTATTCATCACATATTTTTGACCTGTATTAATAATCTCTTGTGTATTCATGATTATTCTTCACCCGGCTGTAAAAGCCAGGTAAAACTCATCCCTTCCTTCATTTAATTTTTGGAATGAAAGTGCTAGAGCCTCGGAGCTTCAGGGCGTAGAGCACTCTCCACTCTCCACTCTCCACTAACAACTAGCACCTAGCACCTAGCAACTAGCAACTATTTAACTACCATCGTCCCAATGCCCCGGTCGGTGAAGACTTCGAGCAGGATAGAGTGTGGAACCCTGCCGTCTAAGATGTGGGTAGTCGCCACACCGCTCCGGAGAGCCTGAACACAGCATTCCACTTTTGGAATCATCCCACCGCTGATCACACCACGGACTATTTTTTCTTCAACCTCACCGATTTTCAATTCGGAAATAAGGCTGTCTTTGTTACTGTAGTCCTCAAAAATGCCCTCTACATCTGTAAGCAGGATGAGTTTGTCAGCATTTAAGGAGGCCGCTATTTCCCCTGCCACATAGTCGGCATTGATGTTGTAGCTCTCGCCTTCTTCACTTACGCCGACAGGGGCTACAACGGGAATATACCCCTCACCTATCACCGTTTGGATTATTTCCGGATTAATGTTTTTTACATCTCCGACAAAGCCGATATCCTGTAATGATTCAAGACCGTCACCGTCAACAGATTTAACCATTTTCTTCACAGCCTGAATCAGGTTGCCGTCTTTCCCGGACAAGCCGACGGCCTTCCCGCCATGCCTGTTAATTAGCGCCACAATCTCTTTATTGATTTTCCCTACCAGGACCATTTCCACAATCTCCATCGTAGCCGGGTCGGTCACCCTACAGCCGCCTACAAACACAGAAGGGATATTGAGCCTTTTCAGCATATCGGTGATTTCCGGGCCGCCCCCATGTACGATAACAGGATTTATCCCAATAAGCTTCATCAGGATTACATCTTTAATTACAGCCTGTTTTAAGTCATCATTAACCATGGCGTGCCCGCCGTATTTAATAACTACTGTCTTACCGTAAAACTTCCTAATATACGGCAATGCTTCAATTAAAATACCCGCTTTTTCCACTGCATCTTTCATAATCGTCCCCCTCTTTGAGCTTAAAGGTTCTGTCTGCCTGATATTTCTTCTATATCTATCTTAATTAACAGGAGTTTGGCCAATTTCTCTTCCGGCACCGGAAGGACCGGGGCCGTCCTGTATTTATCAATCAACCGGTTCAAGTACTCAAGGCTATCAGGATCTTCTAACTTTGAGGCGGTACCAAAAACTATAACACTTTCAAATTCATAAGTATAATGGCAGGGGCTCTCCCCTGTCCTTTTTGCCCCCGGTACACTAACAGTAAAACAAACCCTGGGGTTTTCGGCTAAGAACTCCCACTTCAGCCCCTTCAATCCAGTGTGAATATAAATCCTGCCCCGGCTGTACACAAAATTAACCGGAATGCAGTATGGCTGCCCGCCGCGGCTCATACCAAGATACCCGAATTCCTCCCTATCCAAAATCTCCTCACAGCGGTCTATGGGCAAGTCTACCTTGGGCAAGCTTAACACCTCATTCTGTAAATTTATCTAGCAGTGGTGAGTGAATAGATTGTTTGGGGGTTACACTCCCCACTCTCCACTGGCCACTGGCCACTGCTTTTCAGAATATCCCCAGAATTTCCCTGCCTGCCATGATTGCCTGCCAATGCAGCTGGTAGGCCAGGGATATCTCAGTATGGGCCGCAAAGCCGCAGAGTTGGCAGGGATTATCATCTGTGGTGCGGTTCTGCAGATAGCAGCCCTGGTTAAAGGTACCGTCAGGTTCTACATTGGCTATCATCCAGGGTTCGCAAAACCAGGTGTTATTTTTCAGGGTTTCCAGGGCTAACAGTGAGTCAGTAACCGGGTACCCCTCTTTTTTTAAGATTATCAATTTATCAAGGACTGCGGCCCGTTCTTCCCAGGTGAGCAGCAGGTCTTCGCTTTCAGGATAGGGATAAAAAAACTGGATGGTGACACCCTTAACCAATGGTGAAAGAAATCTCACAAGTTCGGGAATCTCTGTATGGTTTAAGCGGTTAATCGTGATGTTGGCAAATATTTTGGGGTGGGCAGAACTTCTTATGTTATCGATAATCCGGTCAAAGGATGGCCCCCGCAGTTTGTCATGGGTATCTCTTAAACCGTCAACACTGACCCATATGATATCAGTTAGTACATCCAGGGGAAGTGTCCCGTTGGTTGTAACTCCCACACAGTAAAAGTATTTCTTCGCTTCCCTGACTATGTCGTTTATCCGGTACTCTCCGTCTTTCCATAGGAGAGGTTCCCCGCCTTCAAGGATAAGTACCCTGATACCCCTCTCATATATTTCAGGGATTATTTCCCGGATCCGGGACCAATTAAGATCAGGCACAGGCCTCTGCCAATACGGGCACTGCCGGCATTGAAGAGTACACCTATGGGTCAGCTTCATCCCGGCCAGAATAGGCCTTTTATCATTAAAAAATTTTGCTTGGACATAATATTTGGCCAGATGTAACACACGGGAAATATTCATTGGAGTACCCCCAAATTAGTGGCGTGTGGTGAGTGGTGAGTGATGAGTGGCGTAGGCATTTTTTCACTCTCCACTACCCACTCTCCACTCTTCACTATGTTCTATAGCTGGCATTTATCTTCACGTAATCAAACGAAAAGTCGCATGTCCAGGCAGTCGCAGCCGCGTCACCGATGTGCAGGTCAACAGTGATTATGATGTGCTCCTGCTGCAAAATTACCTTCGCTCTGTCCTCACTGAAATCAAGACCGGCCCCGTTTTCGGCCACTTTTTCTTCCCCCAGATAAATATCTATTCTGTCAGGGTTAATATCAATACCGGAATATCCAACAGCACAAATAATTCTGCCCCAGTTAGCATCCTCACCGAAAATCGCTGTCTTAACGAGGTTGGAGTTAGCTATTGCCTTGGCAACTGCTTTAGCGTCAGTAAAGGAGGGGGCATTCCGGATCCTTATTTCCACCAATTTGGTGGCCCCTTCCCCATCCCGGGCGATCATTTTCACCAAAGTAATGCAGACCTCAGCCAAGGCATCCCGGAATATCCGGAAGCTGACGTCTTCCTGTTCAATCCGCGTGTTCCCCGCCATCCCGTTGGCCAGAATTACCAGAGAATCATTAGTACTGGTATCACCGTCTATGGTGACCATATTAAAGGTCCTGTCAGCAACAAACTTCAAAGCCTTGTTTAATAAAAGGGGGTCTATATTCACATCACTGGTGAGAAATGCCAGCATTGTCGCCATGTTCGGTTGAATCATGCCTGACCCCTTGGCTATTCCACCGATGGTAACCATCTTTTCGCCAAGTTTAAACTGTACGGCGGTTTCTTTGGGTACCGTATCAGTTGTCATTATTGCTTCAGCCGCATCATGACCGCCTTCACTGCTGACTGCCCCGGCTGCCAGAGCGATTCCCGGAATTATCCGGTCCATCGGGAGTTTCTGGCCAATCACACCTGTTGAAGCAACCATAACATCACTGGGTTTTATGCCCAGGTTTAGGGCTGCCGCAGCAGCCATCTGACGGGCCATTTCCATGCCCGAATCCCCTGTGCAGGCATTGGCACAGCCGCTGTTAACAACAACGGCCTGAGCCGTATAGTCAGCCAGGTTTTCGGCGCACAGTAAAACAGGAGCTGCTTTAACCTTATTGGTAGTAAATACCCCCGCTGCCGCGGCAGGTACTTCCGATACTATAACCGCTAGGTCTTTCTTATCATATTTAATCCGGGCCTTCACCCCGCTGGCCTTGAAACCGGACGGGGCGGTGACACCGCCGTCTATATGTATAAATTCCTGATTCATCTATTTATCCTCCCTCGATTAGTTGCTAGTTGCTAGTTGTGAGTTGCTAGTAATACTAAGGTAGTACCTTGGGTTATTAAATAACCATTGACTAGAATTAACATGATAAAAACAAAAAGCTAACGCACAAGAACTTATGCAAAAAAATCTTAGAACATAATTTTTAGCCGGAGACCGTTAAAAACATCCAGTCTATTGTTAAGACAATAACTCAAAATGCTAGGAAACTCACAACTAGCAACTAGCAACTAGCAACTATTTTTATGGAAACACGGGGCCAAAGTCCAGTCCGGTTTTTTCAGGTAAACCAAACAGGATGTTCATATTCTGGACCGCCTGTCCGGAAGCCCCTTTAACCAGATTGTCAATAGCGGATACTACAACCACACGGTTTGTCCGGTGGTCAACAGTAAGTCCGATATCACAGAAATTTGAGCCGTGAACCCATTTGGTCTGCGGATACTGTCCGGCAGGGTGGATACGCACAAAATATTCGTCTTTGTAAAATTCCCGATAGAGTTCCAGGAGTTCGGCAGTTGAAGGGAGTTTATAAAGAGCGGCATAAATCGTACTCAGGATACCCCTTGTCATCGGGACGAGGTGCGGGGTGAAGGAAACGGTAATCTTTTCCCCGGCGAGCTTGCTAAGCTCCTGCTCTATTTCCGGGGTATGCCGGTGGACACCGATATTGTATGCCTTAAAGTTTTCATTACATTCCGCAAAGTGAAATGCCAGGTTTAAGCCGCGCCCACCGCCGGAGACACCGGATTTAGAATCGGCAATAATGGTATCAGGGTTGATGAGGGCTTTTTTTAACAAAGGGGCTAAACCAAGAATGATACTTGTCGGATAACACCCCGGATTTCCGATGACATCTGCCTGTTTAATCAGCTCCCGGTGGATTTCCGGGAGGCCATATACCGCTTTTCGGGCCAAGTCAGGAGTTTTATGTTCGATTTTATACCATTTTTCGTAAACATCCATGTGGTCAAACCGGTAATCAGCGCCGAGGTCAATTACCTTCTTGCCTTTATTCACGATTTCTTCGACCACATCCATGGAAACCCCGTGCGGCAGAGCTGTAAAGATAACATCACAGCGTTCGGCCAACGCCCCCGCATCCTGTGGTTCCAAAACCAGTCCCGTAATATTAGCAGCGCTTGGAAACACGCTATCAAAACCTTGGTTGGAATATGTCTGTGATGTAAGGCCGACCAGTTCAGCCCGGGGATGGGAGGACAATATTCTGATAAGCTCCACCCCTGTATAGCCGGTAGCCCCGATTATTCCCACCTTGATCATTTCTTTCATCTCCTTTTAATCCCAACTTAGAGTGCTATCCTCCAATAATTTATAATTATACATCATTTATGTATAAAAATGCAATATGGTTTCCGCATTTTTATTTAGTATATCCCTTAAAATACCAGAATAAAAGAGGTACAAAAATGCACCTCTGGTTATACTACAAAACCTTTACATTAAATTCGACAATCGATTTTCGATTTCCTTCAATCATTTAGGGGTTTCGAAATTATTCGGGCTGCTATTTTATAGCATTCTTCATTCTTCGCGGTGTTCATTTTCTTTTGCAGTCATATTGCGAATAAATTCTTGAGTTACATTGTCATTTCGACATATTATTTACGTTCTGTTTCGACATATAATTTGAGACTTTTTGATTTTAATTATGATATCATAGGTCGTGTTTACCGTCTATCTTTTTAATTAGTAACTATTTTTATATTAAGGTGGTAGTTATGTCTTTAAGTAACTTAAAAAATCAAGCCGATGGGAAAAGAACGCTTAATATATTTGCTCTCTTTTTAATAATATTATTTACAGCCGCTCTTCTGGCACATATTGTGACTCCTGCCATAGCGGGTAGTAAACCGTTTTTATACCACACTATACTAGAGTTGGCCTGTATTTTTATTGCCCTTTCCATGTTTCTTGTTGTCTGGCTGGCCTACAAGCGGAACTCCCCGGTCAATCATATAATAGCTCTCGGTTTCCTCACAGCAGCCGTTTTTAACATATTTCATACCTATTATTACCTGGGCATTTCATTCGACCCTAATGAATCCCACTTGACTGTGAAGTTCTGGATAATCGGCAGGTTTACAGAAGCATTAGTTCTTTTACTGAGTACCCTCAAAATGTATCATTTAAGAGTGAATAAATGGGTAGGCTTATGGTTCTCCATATCTTTCGCGTTAAGTGTTTCGTGGTTCATCAAATATTTCCCCGGCCTATCACCTATTTTATTCGCCAGACAGGGAGTAACACCAGCTAAGACTGCGGCGGAGTTTATTATAATAACAATTTTCTTGGCAGGATTGTTTTATTTGAAAAAGGAGGGTCCCGCAAGGGACATGCTGACATACAGGTATGTTTTCCTGGCCCTGCTTATATCCGTTCCCACCGAGCTTTGTTATACATTTGGCCTGGTTAAACTCCCATTTTACAATTACTTGGGGCACTTTCTCAAAATAGCGTACTTCTATTGCCTGTTTAGAGGAGTCTTTGTAAGTGCGGTCACTTACCCTTATGAAAAACTGGAGGAAGCCGGTAAATATACGGCCAATATTCTAAACGAACTGCCTGTAGGATTAATAACCTTTGACAGCCGTTCAAAATTGTCTTTTGCAAATTTGAAATCTCAAGAACTATTAGGGTACCAACTGGATGAAATCTACGGCCTGACAATTGACGAGGTCACAGAGTTGATAAACCTTAAAGAACCTTCACTGATTAGACAAATATCGAGAAACCCGATTATAGACAAAGTAAGAACGATAAGGAATAAACCTGGGAATTACGTGAAGCTTAAAATCGATGTGCACATTCTGGAAAGCGGGGGGTTGTTATACCTATTTGACGAAGCCAAGAAGAAACAGGAACTGGCCAACTTACAGCTTCAAACCCAAACTATACTGAATTCCATAAATAACTTTGTAATTATGATGGATGCTGATCGCAAAATAATTGCCTGCAATAAAACCTTTGAAGATATTGTCGAACTTGAAGCTAAGGATATTTTAGGCCGGAATCTGAAAGATTTTAATGAAATGATGAATTTCAGCAAAAAAGAACTTCCCGTGAAATTGTTGAAACAAGAAACCTTAGACGAATTGCAGGAGGCGTCATTTGTCACGCCCAGAGGAACAAGAAAGGATATATTTGTTCATACAGGCCTTATCTATAATGTGGAAGGGGAAGTACTCGGGGCTATCGGCGTTGGTTCTGACATAACCGTTCTGAAACAACAGGAACAAAAGCTACAGCAGCAGGAGAAACTGGCTGTGCTGGGTCAAATGGCCGCCGGAATTTGTCACGAAATCAAAAACCCCCTAACCGCTATTAAGGGCTTCAGCCAAGTTATTGTCTCTCACGCCCAGGATGAAAAGACTAAGCATTATGCCAGTATAATCGAAGGTGAAGCAATTAACGTCAACAAGGTAGTCAGTGATTTCCTGGCTTTTGCCAGGCCTCATCCACCGATACTGAAGGAAGTTTCATTAAATGAGATGGTCCAGTCGATGAAATTGATGTTAGAAACCCATTCCTTCATGGAAGGGGTTGACATCATCTTAAGTCTTGGGTCTGAAGAAAAAACGGTGATGATAGATAGGGACCAAATGCAGCAGGTTGTTTTGAACATTACAAAAAATGCCATTGAGGCTTTGTCAGAATGCGAAAACCCTCAGTTAACTATCAGTACCGGCTTGAATGACATAACCGGCGAAATGTATATAATCATCGCCGATAACGGTGTAGGTATGTCAGAAGATGATAAAATAAAAGCCGGGACGCCCTTCTTTACTACGAAAGATTACGGAACCGGTCTCGGCTTAAGTATTTGTTTTCAGATTATCAAAGAACACGGTGGAAGGATTGAGATTGACAGTAAATTAGGCCAAGGTACAGCCTTCACTATATCATTGCCCTGTGCCGCTTGTGCTGCTGCATTACAGGAAGAAACTCCGCACAAGTTCCCCCCACCTATATTTCCGGGGAATCGTCAGCCTAGAACAAATTTGGAAATACCGTTTGGCAGGGAGGCTTTAAGATGATTATCGAAAAAATAAATAAAGACGATATCCCCGTTTTTGAAAGGGAAAAATTACTCACGCGGCTTGAAGCCGAGCGGCAGGCCTTGGCGGAAAGTGAAGCCCACCTGCGCCGGATTACCGACCACATGTATGATATGATTACCCAGGTCGACCCCAAAGGAATTATGCAATATATAACACCATCAGTAAAAAAAACCCTGGAGTATGAATCAGAAGACTTACTGGGAAAGTCAATCTTTGATTTCGTCCACCCAGATGACCTAAACGAAGTGGTTTGTACTTTTCAACTTTTCATCAGCGCAGCTGCCCCGGGCAAGGTTGCTTTTCGCTACAGGCATGCCGGCGGCCATTACTTATGGTTGGATTCAGTCGGTACCCTGCTGTTTGACGAAAACAAAGCAGTCACCGGGGCTGTATTGAGCACCCGTGATATTACTAAACGCAGAAATTTAGAAAACGCCCTGCGGGAAAGTGAAGAGAGATACCGTCAGCTCGTTGAGCTTTCTCCGGACGCAATTGGGGTCATCAGCCAGGACTTGGTTGTAGCCTTTGCTAATAAAGCCGGCGCTAAGCTCCTTAGAGCACCCGAGCCTGTTGACCTGATAGGCAAATCTATCGAAGAACTGGTCCACCCGGACAGCCTGGAATATGCCCTGAAGCAGCTGCGGGAAATGTTCGAAGAAGGAAAAGCACAGCCCTTATCCGAAAAGAAGTTATTCAGGTTAGACGGTACAATATTATTTGCGGAACTAACAGCCGCTCCGCTCATTTTCCAGGATAAACCGGCGGCTCTCGTTGTTTTACGCGACATCACCGAACACAAGCAGATGGAAAAGGAAATTGCCCGCCTTGAACAGCTGAACCTGATCGGGGAAATGGCGGCCGGTATCGGTCATGAACTGAGGAACCCAATGACCACTGTAAGGGGTTTCCTGCAGATGCTTGGATCAAAAGAGGAATGTGTTAATTACAAAGAATACTTTAATATTATGATTGAGGAACTAGACCGGGCAAATTCAATAATTAAAGAATATCTGTCCCTGGCCAAGGATAAATCCCTTGATTTAAAAGTCCAGAATCTAAATAAAATAGTGGAAAACATGTACCCGCTAATCCAGTCTGATGCTATGCTCGCCAACAACTACGTGAATATTGAACTGGGAGACCTGCCCGATTTTCTATTTGACAAGAAAGAAATCTGCCAGCTCATTTTAAACCTTACCCGCAACGGTATCGAATCAATGTCCCCCGGTCAAACCATGACTGTCACAACCTTCATGAACGGGGAAGACCCGGTTTTATCCGTTAAGGATGAAGGAGAAGGAATTAACCACGACCTGCTTGAAAAAATAGGTACTCCTTTCTTTACGACAAAAGAAAGCGGCACAGGCTTGGGGCTGGCTGTCTGCTACAGTATCGCCGCCCGGCACAATGCCGTTATTAAACTGGAAACCGGACCTGGCGGGACTACCGCTTTTGTCCGGTTCCGGCAAAGTGTAACTTGATATCAACTATTTCCGGGGTGTTGCCTACCCTGATGGGGGGTCCCCAGGTTCCAAACCCGGTGGAAACAATAACCTGCAGACTGCCTTTGCGCAGGTAACCATAGTCAATCTCATAAAGGCGCCGCGTAATAAGCTGATTTGGAAATAACTGGCCTTGGTGGGTGTGGCCTGACAGCTGTAAGTCAACCCCCTGTTTTTGGGCTTCCTCAAAATTAACAGGCTGATGCTTTAATAATATGACCGGCAAGGTGCGGTCAACCCCTGCCAGTACAGCGGATAGTTCCTTCTGGCCGGGGCTGCCCTGGCTGGGGCCGCTCCGGCTGTGCTCGAACCAGTCGTCCCGGCCAACTACATAGACGCTTCCGTCAACTTTGGCGTATTGGTCGCGCAATACCGTAACTCCCGCCTGCCGCAGGTACTTCGCAACCTCTTCCGCGTGGCCGCTGATATATTCGTGGTTCCCGAAAGCCGCATAAACCCCCAGCCTGGCATTTAGCTTGCGGAAATTGTCTGCCATGTTCTGTTCGACAAAAGTTTCTATATTTTCATCCACAATGTCTCCGGCAAACAATACGATATCCGGCTGCAGACCGTTAATTGTATCAACCATCCCGGTTAGCCGCCCATTATGGATAATAGTACCGAGATGCATATCTGAGACCAAAACAACATGAAGCTGCCGCAAAGAACCGGCCTGTTTCGGAATCGTCAAGTCATAATGGACAACCTTTGGATGCTTGGCATTCCATGCGCCGTAAGCCACAATCCCGGCTACCAGAGCCAAAACAGCCAGGCCCACAGCCGGAGCAGTCATGGAGTTGTTCCGGACTGATTCAGGTAAAAATCCAAGCCACTTACCTGCAAGCCGCACCAAATCCACTATGGCAATGACTAAAATAAAATAAAACATGGCCGCCAGCCAGTACGCCCCCAGCACTGTCAGCACATAGCTGACATTAGGCTGAATGCTTTTAGCCAGCCGACCGATAATATAGGACAAGGCCACAAACCAAAACAAAAACCAGTAGACCCGGCTGTTCAGCCAGGGAATATGCCTCCCCAGAGCCTGCCAGCCGCGCAGCCCGATATAAAAATTCAACATCCCAAAAAGAAAAACAATTACCCCGATGATGACAAAAAATAACGGGTTAGTTTTCATATGCGTTCCCCCGCGGTATATTAATAAGTCTGCCAAGCTGCCGTTCCATAAGATGAACGGCATTCTATATTATACCACGCTGCTTTAGAATTAAAAATATCTAAGGAAGGAAAACACCTTTCCTCCCTTTTCGTTCGGCTCCCTACAGGCAGCCATGCCTCATAGGTAGCCTAAGAACGCGGATTTCCATGGCGCCATCAGGTGAGATATCCAGGTTTCAATCCCTTATAGGTATTTCAGCAGTCCTATCTTAAGTTTTCAATACCAATACCTCTAGCTAACTGATAGTTAATATACTGATTTAAACTTATGTTTTCTTCTTTAGCCCTTTCTACTAATAATCTATGCATTGATTTAGGCATTCTTACTACCATTTTCCCGGAGTACTCCTCATTATTTAACATCGGTTCCGGAATAGGCATACTTTCTTCCAATGCAACCTCCAGCCAACAAACTTTGGCATCTTCTATATTTATCGCAACCTCTTCCAATGTTTGCCCCTGCGAAATACATCCGGGTAATTCAACAACCTTTGCAGCATATCCCCCTTCCGGACTCGGCACAATTTCAATTCTATAAGGCAAATTCAAATAGTAATCCAGATCTCTTTTCATAAAACACACCTCCATAAAACATAGCTCAAAAACTAACCGCACCATTATAGTACTATATCCGATACTATTTTGTCAATAGTATATCCAAAAACCAAGGCTTCTAAAGACGATCCACCTAGGCCGAAACGCAGTACTTTAAGAAATATATTTATGCCAAGCGAGAGTCTATTTGCAGAGTTGTCCACCTAAGGCCAGCCATACTTCCTGTGTTGTCAGGTATATAAGGCCGGGGGTGGTATGTTTCTCTGGGCGGAGACGAATCCCAGCCGACCCACGAACGCGCAGCGTGAGTGGCTACATATCAATGAATCCTCAAGGTCGGCTGAATGTAGCCCGCCCAGAGGAATATACCACCCCCGGCCTTGCTTAGGCTGGAAAACACACAAAAACAGAGCCTGCCTCAATTGGACAACCTCTGTAAGATAAAGTCGAACGTTTGTTCTTGCTTTCCTGCTCCGATTTTGGTAAAATAGAATCACAGATAAAGACACCTATCTGCTAAGTAAATTCCAGGGAGGAAATAGGCCCATGAAACAGAAGGAGTTTCAGGAATTTGTAATCAATAGTCTGACATCACTAAAAAATGATGTTTCATCTCTCAATATCCGAACCACGGAACAAGAAAAGTTACAGGACTTAACAGTCAAACACCTGACGAAATTATCGGAACGGATGACTTCAGTGGAAAGCACAGTACTGCGAATCGAAACCCGCATGGAAAACAAAATCATTGATAAAATCAAAGGACTCTTCGACGGCCACCAGCAGCACGAAGACCGGCTTGAACAGCACGAATCCCGCCTCAACCATATTGAAAAAATCGCCCGGTAACAGTTCAGCTAAACTGACATTCACCTGTCAGTTTTTTTATTACCTTTTCTCCCCGGAAACCAATTTGTTTACATGAAACCGAAGACCAGCCCTATTTACTATCTCGTCAAATATATTTATGCCAAGCGAGAGTTTGTCTTACAGAGTTGTCCCCCTAAGGCCAGCCATACTTCCTGTGTTGTCAGGTATATAAGGCCGGGGGTGGTATGTTTCTCTGGGCGGAGACGAATCCCAGCCGACCCACGAGCGCGCAGCGTGAGTGGCTACATATCAATGAATCCTCAAGGTCG
>PGZN01000009.1 GCA_002840165.1 Firmicutes bacterium HGW-Firmicutes-8 | reverse complement strand
TTCACTACAGGTTGCCGCTTTCTCTATATATCCGGTTTATCCTGTTATCCTGTCTGTTTTATTTATTACCAAAAGATAAAATGAGATCGGACAGGATAAAAAGTAATTCCCCTTTCTATCCTTAAAACATATTACCACTCAGATGTCCTTACCCTTGATTTCTTTACTTACATAGATGTAACTTCCGGCAATTAGTCTTTGTAGTCCAAGTTACTTCGCGGCTCTCTAAAACCGCAGAGTTCATGGAGATAACTGAGCATGCGGATATCTCCGCGGTCTCCGCCTCCTCTGCGGTCTCCGCGGTTTTGTCTGATACAGCAGAACTATATTGGGTAGAAGAGAATACTCATATGACCTGTAACTGTTTTTTTGTTTTGTATATATTTCGTTTAAATTATCAGCTTGCTTCGGAAGTAGGAATTAGTATGCGTTACTGATTTCTCTCTGTGTTCTCTATCTTAGCCTTTGTGAACTCTGTGGTTTCTTTTATTCTTTTTGACCAATACAAAATGGCTCAGATCGTCTTTTGACCTGAGCCATGATTTTTGTTAGGCTTGTATATTTTCTTTTGGGACCGTTATTTACGGGCGCGTTCAGGAGTTTATTATTTCACTGCGGAAATAGTTTTCCAGTGAACCAAGGTGATCTATTTTACCTTTAGTTGTAAACCCGTAAAATTCGTTTTTTCTTTCTCCAAACACACTGTCACAGAGGGCTTTTTTTAAATCTATAAAACTGGTGCTGTTAAAATTATTGGAGACCGAGTACATGTTTTCGTCCCGCTCTGAGGGTGATATCCGGGCCAACCCGATGTTGTTGATAATGGCAAAGTTGACAGCTTCTCTCGTAAAGGAAGAGTTCGAGGTGATAACCGTCAGTTTGACTTTGCTCCCCTGGATATTTGCGGCCGAATCGCGAAACCTCTTCAGGCAGTCTGAGGAGATAATTCTATGATCAGAGTAATTTAATACCCAGTAGGTATTCTCGCTATCTAAGGTGTCTGTTTTAGATTTAAAACCTACGACTATTTTATTCAGGTCATCATCAAAATTTTTGATTATGTCATTAGCCCAGATGATTTGAGGTTTTTTGAATTGTGCAGATAGTTCTGCGATGCGCAGAACACTGTTTAGGGTGCCTTTGATTTTGTATTCCAGTTTTTTTAAATCCATCTGTCTCCCCACAGTCTGTCATTAATGTAGATTTAGGTCTTTTTAGAATATCTATTTTGTCGTTCGGCATAACACTGCAATTTCCTTCGTAAATGGGTTATAATGCGGGGTTGAGGGGTTGAAATGCAGGATTAAAGGGTTGAAATACACCATACCTCTTTTTATATTTCCTTCAATGGATAAAATGGTAAAAACAACAGACCTTGTTAAGATCTGTCAGTCTAAACGTTTTTTCATTCTAATTATTGACAATGTTAAGATGCCGGCGCCAAACACGGCAAGAAGGAGCACATCCTTCCAGAGGTAGTGAATCCCCACTCCCTTTAAGATGATACCTCTTAATATTCGGAGGAAGTACGTTAACGGGATGAAATAACCGATTGTCTGAATTATTTTCGGCATCGATTCTCTGGGAAACATAAATCCTGATAAAAGGACACTCGGGAGTATGATCATAAAACCGATCTGCATAGCCTGGAGCTGGGTCTTGGCTACAGTTGACACAAACATCCCCAATCCGAGAGCGCCCATCAGGAAAACGAAAGATAAACCAAGCAGCTCAACCACACTACCGTTTACCGGCACATTAAACCAAAATATGCCAAAACCCAGGATGACTAGGACATCCAAAAATGCTATCACAATATATGGGACAAGTTTACCGACAATTAATTCTATCGGTTTAACAGGGGTGATGATCAACTGTTCGAGGGTCCCACGTTCACGCTCCCGTACTAGGGCGAAGGCGGTTAGCAGCATCGTGATATTCTGCATAATGAGTCCGATAAGGCCCGGGATATTAAATTTCATGCTCTCCATGTTGGGATTGTACCAAACCCTGTATCTTAAGTCTACAGCTGGTTTCAGGCTTATTCCGAGTCCTGTCTGCTGGAGAGTTTTTATTTTGAGGTCAAAGGATTTGGACTGGGTGATGACCTGGGCGGTGGAAAGGGCGGTCCGGGCTACCAGGGGGTCAGAACCGTCCACCAGCAGCTGCAGCTGGGCAGGTTCGTTCCGGCGCAGCTTTTTCGAATAATCGGGTGGAATTATGATTCCCACCCTGGCCTTTCCGCTGTCAATCAGGTAAGTCATTTCCTTGTAATTGCTTACATTGAGGTCTGGGTCAAAATAACCGGTATTCTTAAACATCTGGACTAAGCCGCGGCTTTCTGCGCTTTTATCCTGGTCAAACACAGCTGTCTTAATGTGCTCCACATCAGTAGTTACAGCATAACCGAAGATTAAGAGCATGATTATGGGAAGGACAAAGGCCATGATTAAACTGGGAGGATCCCGTTTAATTTGGATGATTTCCTTCTTAATTATAGACAGCAGTCTCTGCATATTCATCGGCTGTCACCTCCTGAGAGGGACGTTTTATCTGCAAACAGCTTCCGTACCCGGTCCAATTCGTGCCTGCCGACAAACGAGATAAAGACATCTTCCAAGGAGTCGTAACCATATTGTTCTTTAAGCTTGGCCGGGGTTCCAAAGGCGGTTAATTTGCCGCTGTGAATAAATCCAACCGCGTCGCAGAGTTCGGCCTCATCCATATAGTGGGTGGTAACAAACACAGTAACCCCGTTTTTTGACAAATGCCTGATGATTTCCCAAAAGATTCTTCTTGACACAGGGTCCACACCGGCAGTCGGTTCATCGAGAAACAACAGCGGTGGTTCATGAATCAGAGCACAGCCCAAGGCCAGTCTTTGTTTCCAACCGCCGGAGAGCATCCTGGCCTGGTAGTTTTCCCGCCCTTCAAGACTGGCTAATTCTATTATTTCGCTTTTGCGTTTTTTCGTTTGATGACTGTCCAACCCATAGATGCCGGCGTAAAATTCAAGGTTCTCATTGACGGTAAGTTCCTCATAGAGGCTGAACCTCTGGGACATATAACCGATATGCTGTTTGATTTCCTCTGATTGAGAATAAATATCGTAACCTAAAACCGAACCTGAACCTGATGTCGGGGTCAGTATTCCGCAGAGCATGCGGATTGTGGTAGACTTTCCGGAGCCGTTAGGCCCCAAGAAGCCAAAGATTTCACCTGCTTCAATGTAAAAGGAAACATTGTCTACAGCCAGGTGATCCCCAAACTTTTTACTAAGCTCTTTTGTCTCCACAGCCACGTTCACTTGTTCATCCCCCTATCGGGTCAGGATTGTTATATCAGCGGGCAGGCCAGGTTTCAACTGTGCTTTCCCGCCGCTGATTTTCACCTTGACGGCAAAGACCATATTAACTCTTTCTTCCTTAGTCTGCAGGTTTTTTGGAGTAAATTCCGCTTTCGAGGAAATATACGATACTGCCCCGGAATAGGGTTTGCCAGGGTAAGCATCAATAAATATTTCTGCTTTTTGGCCTAATTTAATCTTAGGCAGTTCTTTTTCCGGGATATATACATTGACATACAGGTCATCTGTATTGATAATAGTCGCTACAGCCGCACCAGGACCGGCATATTCACCTTGATTGAAGTTGAGGGAACCGATTATTCCATTGATAGGGGCATAAAGAAAGGATTTAGTCATCTGGGCCTTGGCAATCGATAAATTAGCCTGCGCCTGAGCAACACCGGCATCAGCAATGTTTATCGTCTCTTGGGTCGCCCCGCTTTTCAGCAGGTCCAGTTGTTCCTGGGCTGACTTCTTTTGGGCGGCATAGGCCTCGTACTGAGCTTTCGCTGTTTCATACTGTGTCCGGGCATTCGACAGCTGCTGAGAAGTGGCTCCCCCTTCATTTACAAGGGCCAGAATCTTGTCAAGGTTATCTTTGGCATTGTCCATGGTCTGCCTGGCCCCCTCCTGTAAAGAAGACACCTGCTGGACAGCCGCCCTGGCCTGGGCCACGAGCTGTTCACGGGTCCCGGTTTTGGTTTCCCTGGACTTTTCCTGGGCTGACCGCAGTACCGCTTCAGCATGTTGGACCTGGAGGGCAAGGATAGTGGAATCAATTCTGCCGACAACTTCACCCTGTTTAACCGGACTGCCTTCATCTACAAGCAGGTCGATTACTTTTCCGCCGGTTTCGGCATTAACGTTTATTTCGGTGGCCTCAACGGTCCCGGAGGCGGAAATAACACCGGCATCCTTTTTCCCACATCCGGAGCCTGTTGAGATGAGTATTAGAACAGCAGCCAACAGGAAACAAACGGCCCGTTTTTCAGTAAAGGACATATTACAATTCTCCCTTCATCCGGTTTTTTTTTATGCCGTAAAGAAAAATATCTATAATATTGTCTATTACCTCTTCATCGTTAAATTGGATATATTTATTCCCCATTAAAAAATCTTTCCACATCACAAATATTATCGCCATGCCCACCAAGGCCCTGGAAGCTATTTGGGGTTTTATCTCCTTGTACTCACCTTCCCAAATCCTTTCTGATATAAACCGTTCTAACATTCCAGCGGCTTTCATGGCCACATTCTCGATAAACTGTTCCCTGATCTCATGATGAAACTGTGCTTCAGTAAATATAAGTCTAATCAAATCTATATTGTTTTTAACAAGGTTCAGCCTATTTTTTAGTATTGCTTTTAAAACAACCTCGTCGGTTTCTCCCTTTACCTCATCCATAACATTGGCAAGCGACTCGACAATAAAGGGACCGGCCAAACTAAAAAGGATATCCTTTTTAGTTTTAAAATAACGGAAAATAGTCCCTTCAGCCACACCCGCTTCAGCAGCTATTTCTCTTGTTGTGGCGCCGCTGAACCCCTTTTTTGAGAAAACCTTTACAGCGGCCTCCATGATTTCCTGTTCCCTTTTTGAAGTTATATTTTCTTTAGCATGCTTTCCCGTATCGCGGTTCAAATATGTTCACCCCTTTTATATGACCCAATTCAATATATTATATGAGTGAGTACTCACTCATATAATATTCCTTTATTTGTTTTCTGTCAATATAATTGTAATCTAGGTATAATCACATAATCAGTAATATTTTGATGCACCCCGTAATATTGTTGTACAAATAATTGATTCAAAATAAACGGAGGTGAAAAAATGGATTTTAAACTGACTTCAACAACTGCATCACAGGGGAGCATTAACTGGCCGGCCATTTTTTTCGGTACTCTGCTGTCTCTGATCGTCTCTATAATTTTAATGGGAATCGGCGGAACAGTCATGTATTACACGGTTTTTAACGAACGGCTGATCCCGGTAATCGGATTGGCTATCCTGTTTTTAAGTATTTTCACCGGTGGTGTCATCTCAGCCAGAAAAGCAGCCAAACTAGGTTGGCTGCACGGGCTGGCAGTTGGCTTAATCTTTTTGGTTATTACAATTTTGTTCAATGTTGTTGTCCCCGGAGGAATCTTTGGTTTCGCCGTGTTCAAAAAAGTTGTCGCTGCTATAGTAGCGGGATCTCTCGGCGGGATTTGGGGAGTGGGACAGAATTAGTGGAGAGTGTAGAGTGCAGAGTGGAGAGTGCCTGAGGTTTCATTGCGATAAAAAAAACACTTCTAATCTACAATACAACTTAACCTGAGTTCATATTTCGGCATAAAATAATACCCCTTATATTAGACGATAAGAATTTTGTTCCACATCTAATTTAAGGGGTTTATTTTGTACAGTTACTTGTAATACTATTGGTTCGCGCGTAGCGTGAACCTTCCGATTGTACACTCGCCACTCCCCACTCTCCACTGCGTCACTATTCCTGTACCGGAATTACAATAATAAAGGTGGTCCCTTCACCGGGGTTGCTGATTACTTCCAGTTTGCCACTGTGGTTTTCGACTATCCTGTAGGAAACTGTAAGGCCCAGTCCAGTGCCGTCTTCCTTTGTTGTAAAGAATGGGTCAAATATAAGGTCTATCTCTGTATGATTAATACCTATTCCGGTATCTGCAAAGATGATCCTGACAGCCTTTTCAAACCTGTCATAGCTTGTTGTTACAGTAAGGTTTCCCTTCTCCGGCATGGCTGCGGTGGCATTTGTTACAAGGTTCAGAAAAACCTGTTTAATCTGTTCGGCATCGATTGTGAGAAATGGGCACAGCTTGTCATAGTTCAGGGTAAGATGAATATTCTTCAACAGAAGATCTCCTTTGGAAAGGAGAATAATTTCGTCTAAGACTTTATGAATATCAGTCTTTCGCTTGATTGGGACTGCCGGTCTGGCCAAGAGCAGAAACTCGGAAATAATGTGATTAATTCTTTTGATTTCTCCGAGCATAATTTCAATGTACTGATGTATTTGGTCACTCTCATCAAACTTCTGGGCCATCAGCTGGAGAAAACCTTTAACTGCTGTAAGGGGGTTGCGGACCTCATGAGCTATTCCGGCGGCAAGTTCACCGATAACGGTGAACTTTTCTGCTTTTACAACCTTTTCCTCAAGCTGTTTCTGGCCGGTGATATCCCTGATGTTTAAGATACACCCGACAATATTGTTATCCTGGTCCATGACGAGGGTAGTATAGGCCATAACATTCATTACCCCAATCGGGGTTTCTATGTTTGCTTCAACATGACTATAAGGTTTCCCGGTGCGCAGCGTGTTGAGCAGGATACTGTCCTGAGTGCCCATTTTCCGGTCCAGAAGTTCGCTAAACGGCCTGCCCAGCACTTCATTGGTGAGGACTCCCATAATGTCTTCAGCGGCCTGGTTATATATAATCACATTCTCATTTATGTCAATGGCAATAATAGCTGATGAGGAATTATCAACATATTGTTCGGCAAAATATTTTTTGCTTAAAATAAGCGAGTCCTTTAATGAATCTTTGCTAGAGACCATTTGTTTTCCTCCGCGAGGTTCTGATTAAATATCTAGATATTGTTCTACCTCAAACCCGATATATCCTTCATTTATCAGCTGATATTTCCTGACTTTATTAAAATAGGTGTCAGTTGACAGTTATAATGTTGATCAATATATCACAGAGGACCTAGCACAGCAAAGCTGCAATCAAACATTTTAAAAAGGCCGCGGATAACGCGGATAAACGCGGATTAGAACGACGCGGATAAAACATAAAAATTTAATAAGATATATAAACAAAACAAAAAACAGTCACAGGATATACGAGTTTACTTTTCCACCCAACAGAATGAATCTGGGCCGGAGTGAAAGAAACATCAAAATGATATTAGAAGGCCTTTAGCATGTGGTACCACTGACTCTTTGTGACCTTAAGACCATATAATATTCTTGCTCTTTAGCCCCCTAACTAGTTTGCTCTTGCTTCCTTCCTTAGACCATTGAGCAGTACAGATAAGGCCTTGTGTTAAAATTTATTTTCTGTTTTATCCGCGTCGTTATTAATCCGCGTTTATCCGCGTTATCCGCGGCTAATTAGAATTTAGTTTAAAAAAAAGAAACCATGTCCTCCGTGTTTTCTTTTAGAGAAACTAAAAGGGCGCCTCATTTGAGGCGCCCTCAGTCAGTGTTGGTTTAATACTCGGGCGGCAGTTTTTGAATTTGGGCCAGATTAAACACAGGCCCGTCAACACAGATGTATCTATCCCCGATGTTGCACCGGCCGCATTTACCTACTCCGCATCTCATGTTCATTTCCAGGGTGGTGATAATATCCTCATCTTTAAAGCCCATCTTCTTGAAGAGTTTAAGCATAATATTAATCATGACTGGCGGTCCGCAGGTTACCGGGATGGTATTTTCGGCAGAACAGGATTCCTCGACCCAGTCTTGGGTAATAAAGCCTATCCGACCGTCCCATTTGGGGTCCGGAGCGTCCAAGGTTATATGGACATGAGTGTCCTTAATTTTGGGCCACCTGTCAAAGATATCATACTTGAAGGTGAGGAGGTCATAAGTCCTGGCCCCATAAAAGATGTCTACACGACCGTAATCATCACGATTATCAAGGGCATAGTCAATCAGAGAACGGACCGGCGCCAAGCCGATGCCGCCGGCAATAATCAACAGGTTCTTGCCCTTCATCATCTCAAAGGGAAAATTGTTGCCATATGGACCGCGGATGGCGATCTTGTCACCCTCATTTAATTCGCTGATGGCTGTGGTCAGACGTCCAACCTTGGCGATAGAGAACTCCAGCATACCCTTCCTGGTCGGTGAAGAAGTAATGGAAATCATACCTTCGCCAACTCCCAGGATGGACAGCATACCACAGTTTCCCGGCAGATTGCCGAAGTTTTCTAAAATCCCCGGCTCATCAAAGGTAACCTGGTAGGTTCTGATATTCTCATTTTCCTGAATTATTTTATTAACTGTGGCAATATGAGGTAATAAAGGACTGGCTACTTCTCTGGTCTTGCATTCACACATCTCTTAGCCAACCTCCTTTACTTTATTAATGATTTGAGCAATATCGAGGTTGACAGGGCATTTTTCGAGACAGCGTCCACAGCCCACACAGCCGAAGTCGCCGTAGCGATCAACAAAATACCTAAGTTTGTGCATAAACCTCTGACGGGTCCTTTCCTTCTTGGAAGGTCTGGGTTGGTGGCCTCCCGCGGCCCTTGTAAAGTTGGCAAACTGGCAGGAGTCCGCGCAGCGATACCTGTAACCGACAGAACTCTGATTGTTGAAATCTACGATATCAAAGCAATGGCAGGTTGGGCAGACGAAGGTGCAGGTACCGCAGCCAATACACCTCAGGGATTCAGCTGCCCACATTGGGTGGTCAAACATGTTGTCCAGCTTGGCTTTTACACCTTCCATGTCAATCTTCATCTGTTTATCCTTGGCCGGGGCAACCGCTTTTTCTTTAGCGGCTTTTCCCGAACCGTCATCATCAGTTAAGAGGTCGGAGAAATTTGCCAAAAGTGAAACACCTTTGTCTGTAAGGGCTTCAACCAAGTACTTGTCACCAAGATCGGTTAAAAGGACATCGGCTCCTTCGGCCTCCCCGGGGGAAATCCCGAATGCCCCGCAGAAGCACGTATGCCTGCATTCATTGCAGCTTATGGCGACAACTGTGGTTTTATTGCGCTTGTCAAGATAGAAATCATCGCGGAACTCAGCATCAAATACCTTGTCAAGCAGCAGGATACTCTTTACATCACATGGCCGGGCCCCAAAAAGAACGCGGTTGGGGACCCCTTCCGCCAGCTTGATAGCCCATGAAGGGTCAGTGATATCATAGCTGAACATCTTTTCACTTTGTGGAAAAAAGTAATCTTTGGGGGGTACCAAAGCATTTTGGTAATCCAGCACAACGCCTTCACCTGACTGAACAGGCTTAAACAAGGTGATACCGTCAACTTGGATGGGGGCAATGAGCTGGTTGCTCTGGGCGATTTTATTCAGCATTGTTTTGACCTGGTCTTTCTTGATTGTTTTATCCGCCATCTTTTATCACCTCTCCATCCTACATGAATTCTTCGGGGTCTTCGAGGCGATACTGACCGATAACGGAGCCGCCCTCTTCGACAGAACCCGGAGTTTCCATATTAAATAGTTCTTTACATTCTTTCAAAAGCTTTTTGTTCAACAGCCTGATCGGAATATCCATCGGGCAAACCCTGTCACATTCGCCGCAGTCTACGCAGCGTCCAGCCAAATGGAAGGCCCTCGTAAGGTGGAAAAGCTCGTTTTCTGATACGTCAATCTCTTTTCCGACCCAGTCGGGTTTTATGGCATCAAAAATGCACTCGCGGCATGTGCAGCCCGGACATGTATTCCGGCAGGCATAGCAGCGGATACAGCGCTCGAACTGGGACAGCCAGAACTTGGCTTTTTCCTCAGTCGACATAGCCTCATATTTTTTGATTTCGTCATAGCTGTCCGTTGTCGGGCTTGCATTTATGGCATCCCCGACAACGTGGTCAGCGACAACCGGGTTGTGATGCTCACAGGTATTACATTTGTCAAGGAGCGCCTCACTCTTTTTAACGGTAAAGTCACCTTTGGTCGTTTTAATAACTACATCGTCGCCTTTTTCTTCCACATCATTCAGCTGGCCGGAGACATCAATCTTAGAGGCGAGTTTCGTATAAGATAATTGTCCGGCGCAGGGGATGCCGATAACAACAATTTTATCCCGGGGAATGATGTTATCCTGGGTCAGCCTGAAAATACCACGGGAGTCACAGCCCTTGACAACAATGGCCAATTTCCCGGGGTGAGTTTTTAAATCAGACAGGTATTTGGTCAAACCGTTCACACAGAACGAGTTCCAAACCAGTTTTTCGGTATCTTCGGGGGAAGTAATGAAGACAGGCTGGGTCCTTACAGCCTCAGAGCCGAGACCGTACCCAATGACCATTTCAACCTCTTTATCCTGCAGTAATTTGGCCGCTGTTTTTCTTAGGTTCTCAGTTACTTTATTCATCTCGCACACCTCATCCTTTTAATCATTTCGAGAATCTCTTGTTCGGTCCAAGGGCCTTGAGCTTTTCGGTCATATCCTTGGTGGTATCGGCCCACTTTTGGCCTTCCGAACCGGAGATCCAGCGTGCGTTGAAACGGCCGGGGTCATAACCGACATATTCTAAGAGGCGCTTCATTACTAAATACCTTCTTCTGGTGAAGTAATTGCCACTAGCATAGTGGCAGTCACCAGGGTGTCAGCCACCCACGAGGACACCGTCAATCCCCCGTTGAAATGCCCTCAAAACAAACTCAGGTTTAACCCGCCCGGAGCACGGGACGCGTACAACCCTCATCGTGGAAGGATGCTGAAAACGGCTGACGCCGCATACATCTGCACCCGCATAACTGCACCAGTTACAGGCAAAGCCCAGTATTGTGGGCTGCCAGTTGGAAGAGTCTTTTTCGTTTACAGACATGCAGCATCCACCTCCGCAAGTAATTGTAGGTTGGTGAAGCCCTTAAGGTTCATTGATCCTGAACGGCACTCAGCAGTACATGCTCCACAGCCCTGGCAGAGACCGGAGTTTACGCTGGCCACCGTACGGGTGACGTTTTCACCATGAACTCTTTCCGTGATTTCCTTACCCTCAATGGCTTTATATGGGCATACCGGCTTACAAAGCAGGCAGCCAACACAGGTTGCTTCATTACAAGAAGCAATCTGCGGGTTAGTAGCCATTTGATCTTTGGAGAACATAGCCACTACCTTCACAGCCGCAGCGCTTGCCTGGGCAACCGAATCAGGAACGTCCTTGGGTCCCTGGCAGCAGCCGGACAGGAACACACCGCCGGTATTGGTTTCCACCGGCCGGAGTTTCGGGTGGGCTTCAGTAAACCAACCGTCTTTGTCATATGAGAATCCGACTGTCTGGGCAAGATGGATGGCATCAGCCCTGGGCACCATTGCTGTTTCCACAACAACCATGTCGGCGGTTACTTCAACACTCTGGCCAACAAGGGTATCTTCTCCGCGGACAATAAGCTTATTTCCGTCCTGGAATATCTTTGATACCTGGCCCCTGATATACTTGGCTCCGTCTACCTCCCTGGTCCGCATGTAGAACTCATCATACATCTTACCGGGAGTCCGGGCATCCATATAGAAGACATACACATCAGAACCTTTAATCTTCTCAATTACCTGGTGGGCATGTTTGGCAGTGTACATGCAGCAGGCCCTTGAGCAATAGGATTTGGCTTTTAAGACATCCCTCGAACCAACGCATTTGATAAATACGACGGTTTGAGGAATCTCATGGTCAGACGGGCGCTTGATTTTACCGCCTGTCGGACCGCCGGCATTAACGAGACGTTCAAACTGGAGGCCGTCAATAACATCGGGAATTGTTCCTCCGCCGTATTCGCCGTAAGCTTTACCCCAATCAATCAGGTCAAAGCCGGTGGCCATTACGATAGCGCCGAATTTCTCGGTAATCAGCTCATCCTGGTCCTCAAAGTTAATCGCCCCTGCAGGACAAACCTTCTCGCAAACCCCGCATTTGTTTTCGAGAAGTTTTTTGCAGGCCTTGTTATCGATAACCGGTTTATTGGGTACAGCCTGGGCAAAAGGCTTGTAAATAGCGGTTCTGGGACCCATGAAGGCATCAAATTCGCTGGGGACTTTTTTCTTGGCACACTTTGTCTCGCAAAGTCCACAGCCGGTGCATTTAGTGTAGTCAACATATTTTGCTTTCTTTTTGATGGTAACCTCAAAGTTACCTATATAGCCCCCTACTGACTCAACCTGAGAGTAGGTATACAAGGTGATGTTCGGATGCTGCGCCGCAGCAACCATCTTAGGTGTGAGAATTCAGGCGCCGCAGTCGAGAGTAGGAAAGGTTTTATCCAATTGGGCCATTCTTCCCCCAATGGTTGCTTCCTTCTCGACTATTACAACCTGATGCCCTGAATCAGCTATATCCAAAGCTGTCTGGATACCGGCAATCCCGCCGCCGACCACCAAAGCGCGTTTGGTAACCGGAATATAGCTTTCAAACAACGGTTCCAGCTTGGCAACCTTAGCCACAGCCTTACGGACAAGTTCCATAGCCTTTTGGGTTGCGTTTTCGGGTTCGCCAATATGAACCCAGGCACAGTGCTCCCGAAGGTTGGCCATTTCGACCATGTACGGGTTTAGACCGGCTGTCTCAACAGCCTTTTGAAAGGTCGGCAGGTGCATCCGCGGTGAGCAGGAGGCAACTACCACTGCATCGATTTTGTGCTCCTTGATTGCTTGGACCATGGCTACCTGTCCGGGTTCAGAACAAGTATATTTGTTCTCCTGGACGAAGGCAACGCCGGGGAAGGTTCTGACGACTTCAGCTACCTTAGGTACGTCTACAACCCCGCCGATGTTGGAGCCACACCAGCAAAGAAACACCCCAATCCTTTTCATTTGCATCGCTCCCTGTTTACTTTTTTGTATACTTTATATAGAAAAATTAATTCATTTAACCTATCTTGGAAAAAGCTGATTCATACGCAGTATAGTTTTTGCCCATACCCAGTTCATTTGCCGAATAACCCATGGTATAGGCCATTAATTGAGTAAAGTAGCAGACTGGGATGTTGTACTTGGTACCAAACTTCTTGTTAATCTTGGATTGATACATATCCAGGTTCATCTGGCACAACGGGCATGCTGTTACAATCAGTTCGGCCCCGGACTTAACAGCAAAATCCAGCACCTTTTTACTCATCATAAGAGTTGTATCAAAGTCTATAAAACCTAACGATGCTCCACAACATTCGGTTTTATAAGGCCAGTCAATTGCTTCCGCCCCAAGGGCAACCATCATGTCATCAATTAAGTGCGGACTTTCCGGGTCATCGACATGGGCTATTTTCGGTGGTTTAACATAATAACACCCGTAATATGAAGCCACTTTTAAACCCTTCAATGGTTTCTTTACCGCCTGAGATATCTTATCAATACCTGCACTGTTGACTGCTTCCATAATGGATAGAACTTTACTGGTGCCTTTTAATTCGGCGCCGATAGCTTTGTTAATTTTATCCCTCATATCGGGGTTTGTAGTCACTTCATGGTTAACCCAGACCAGTCTCTGCCAGCAGGCTGCACAGGGAGCCACTACGTCAAGCCCCTCTTTTTCTGCAGAGACAAGGGTTTTGGCCGGAATAGCCAAACCCAGCAAATGCCCAAGGCTGTGGGCTGAACTGGCGCCGCAGCAGACCCAGTCAGGAATTTCCCAAAGCTCTATGCCCAAAGTCTTACATACGGCTTTAACCGACATATCGTATGCCTTCTGTGTAGCGTGGAGAGAACATCCCGGATAATAAGCATATTTCACTATTTCTCGCCCTCCATTCGCTTAATGTTTTCAACGATCTCCTTGATTTGACGGGAGTTTTTCAACTTAGAAGGGAAAAATGGTAAATTGCCTTTTAGCAAAGTTGCAGGCGCAAGATCAAGTATGCCAAACATATATCCGGTTTTTAAGGTCAGACCTATGGCAAAGGCCATTTCATACGCTCGCCCGAAAGTGGCAATATTGTTGAAGAACGTTTGATGGAAGTCTGTTGCATTTTTAGCATACTGCAAGTAATTTTTCTTATAGGCCATAATCCGGAGTCCGTCCATTACCCGGCCGATATCGATGTCACGCGGGCAGCGGGCAGTACATGTGGAGCAGACTACACAAACCCAAATCGTCTTGGTTTTTAGAACCTCTTCTTCCATGCCCAGTTGGACCATTCTCATAATGCGGTTTGGCGAGACATCCATTCCATTGCAGTTATGCACCGGGCAGCCAGCTGAGCACTTACCGCACTGGTAGCATTTACGGACATCCTGATCGCTCATTTTACGGACTCTTTCTATAAAATCGCCGTGGTCCGTCTGGGCTTGAGATAAATTTACACATGTGCTCATAATTAACCCCTCTTTGCCTAAGAATAAAAATCAATTTATAAAAATTAGGCTCTCAGGACACCTCCTTAAATAAAAATATTTATTAGCATATTTCACCATAAGAAAAATGTATAAAAAAGAAAAATGTATAAAAAAAACAAATATAAAAAGACACAAACTGTCCCCTATAAATGTTATTCTATGTACAGCCAATAATTCCTTTTTCCCAAATCAAAAATTTTGCGAAAATTAAATAAAATTGTATACCTGCACAATACAATGGATGTCGAACTTTGTATAAATAAAAAGAGAGGTGAAAACCCCTCTCACAAGACACCAGTATAAGGTGATATAAACATCTGTTTTAGTTGAATATCCTTATCAACATTTTTCTAACAAACTGAGGAAGTCTGATAAAATAGACGCGCAAGACCTCTCACCCCTTCATTTTCATATTACGTTAGTTTTATGTCCTGTATTTTATATTATTACCCAAAATGAAAATGGTGACAGTCCGCATCAAGTTTTTTAAACAAATCAGTATTTCGGTATTTTAATGTTACTGACCATCAAATAAGCCAATAAAACCACGAGCACCGGATAGGTCATGTCAGGCAGCCTGTTACCGACCAAAACCGCTAGGGCGACCAAACTTCCGGCTGCAGTAATAGGGACCCCGACAAAGTAGGTGGAGATATTCAAAACATTGAATCTGGCTAATCTAATGGCTCCGCATAGGGCAAAGGCAATGCATATTATTAATCCAATATAACCAAATGATTTCATCTTTGCTGCGTATACCAGAATTGCCGGTGACACGCCAAAGGAAACAAGATCAGCCAGCGAGTCCAACTCCTTGCCGAACGGAGAGGCGGCATCGAGTCTCCGGGCTAAACGACCGTCCATCCCGTCAAGAACCATGGCGAATAAAATCATCCCAGCTGCAATTTGAAACTCATCCTCCATCGTAAAAATAAGGGAAACAATACCCAGTAGAAGGTTGGCCAACGTAAAAATGCTGGGTATTAACTTAATGTTCATTTTGAAGCCTCCCAATGAATGTCTCCCCCCCAACAACTTTATCGCCTTTTTTCACGAGTACAGGTACTCCCTCGGGTAAGATGATTTCAGTGCAGGAACCAAATTTAATCAGGCCGAAAAGGTCTCCCCGGGATACGCGGTCACCCTGGTTCACCCAGCAGACGATACGGCGGGCGATAAACCCTGTGATCTGGGTAACCATTATTCTAAACCCATTGTCCTCGATTCCCACATAGTTTTTTTCATTGATATCTGAAGCATGGCTTTTAAACGCCGGGACCATTTTCCCCTGCCGGTAGCTGCGGTATGCTATAATTCCATCCATCGGACACCTGTTCAGGTGGACATTGAAGACCGACAGGAAAATGCTGACTTTAACGGCTCTTCCTTTAATAAACCTGTCTTCATATATGTCACTTATATCCATCACAACCCCGTCTGCGGGTGAGACAAGGATACCCTCATCGCTAGGGATGGTGCGGTGTGGGTTTCTGAAAAAAAAGGCCACAAAGACCAACAGAATTCCAGGGATGAAGGTTAACCAGGGGTATATGTAAAAAGCCACTACGGTGAGAAAAGCGAGTATTACCAGAAAAGGTACGGCGTCCCGTGCTATAATGGAGGACTGTTTCATGGAAATAGGTTACCTCCTAGAAAATTAACTTATTTCATTCTACCACTTTTTTCTCAATAATAAAAGGGCATGTTAACTATGCAAAAAACCTATTGTTCGTTTGTCTTCGTTTCACTCCTTTTCATTTTGATGTGATTAAGGTATTTTTCTAAATCTCCTACAGTGTCCAGAATATTTAAGGATGAAAGGGACGAGCGTTCACCCTCCACCCAGTCGCTGATTTTTTGCAGGACAGTTAAAGAATCACCTTTGACATGGGTTTTGAGTGGTAACGAATTTAAAAATTTGCGTCCATATTTCCGGTCAACTATCCGGCGGTCAAGGATTACTACAACACCTTCGTCTTCTTCTGTCCTGATTAATCTGCCAAAACCCTGTTTTAGTTTTATTATTGCCTCAGGGACACTGTAATTATAAAAAGCGTCTTTTTGGGCTTTCACCAACTCCTCGATTCTGGCCTCGATGATGGGGGTGTTTGGAGGGGCGAAGGGGAGCCTGACTATAACAACACATTTCAGGATATCACCCGGAAGGTCGATACCCTCCCAAAAGCTGCCAGCCCCGAACAAAACAGCCCTCCTGCTTTTTCTGAAGTCATTAACCAGCCTTGTCCTTCCCCCGTCAATCTTGTGCCCAAGCAGGACGATATCAGCATTCTCTAATTCCTGCCGGAGCCGGTCGTATACTCCCCGCAGCAGGTGATGTGAAGTGAAAAGGACGAGGGTTCGCCCGTTAAAAATCCGGGCGATGTTTCCAATTACAGGAGCGATGTGTTCCACATACTCCCCGTCACTTACCGATGTCGGGTCCGGGAGGTCACGGACCACGCTGAGGAGGGACTGCTTTTCGTAGCTGAATGGAGAAGTATACAGGCGTTTTATTACTGATTCTTCGCCCAGAAACGAAAGTCCGACCCTGTCTGTAAAGTGGTCAAAACTTCCATCCACACTAAGTGTGGCAGATGTTAAAAGTATGCTTTTCTTTGTCTTAAAAAGGTTCTCGTATAGTAATTCACTCACAGAAACGGGAGCACACCTGATTTTCACATCTTGTTTAGGTCCCTTGTCTATCTCAATCCAATAAACATAATTTTCGAGTCCCTGCATGAATAGGGCAATATTTGTGTTGATTTCTGCGAAGTTTTTTATCTGAAACTGGATATCCTTCAGGAGCGGTAGGAAGTCCTTCTGCTGTTCGCGGTTCAGTGATTCAAACAGCCCAGCAATTCTACGGAGTGTTTGGACTAAATTATACGTCCTGAGCGAATAGTTTTCAGTTATCGATACGAGGACTTCCCACAGATCATCACCCCGGTGGGAGTCCCTGACCCGGACAGATAAATAGTTGAGTTCATCGTGTTCTTCACATATAGTTGATGCCCATGATTTTAGAAATTCATCCAGTTCTTTAATCGATTCAGTGATTTTGGTAACATTTTCAAAGGCGTCTTTAACAGCCCTGTCAAATTTATCACAATCAGCCTGACCAAACAGATCGGCATTCTTTTTGAAAACCTGTTTCAACAGGTTAAACAGTCCAGGACTCAAGCCTGTATTAAAGCCTCTGACGAAAGACAGCACCGCAAACCGCAGGCTGTTGGTACTGATTGTCCAGCCCAGCTGCTCAGTAGCGCTCCCTTCCAAGTGGTGGGCTTCATCTATAATTAAATACTCGTAAGCGGGAAGCAGTTTGTTATTTAGTCTTACGTCAGCCAGCAGAAGTGAGTGATTGACAACCAGTAAATCTGCCAGTTCCGCTTTACGCTTGGCGCCTGTCACAAAACAGAGCCGGTTAAAGAACGGGCATGCCGCTCCGAGACAAGAGTCCTGGTCGGAACTCAGATCGTTCCAATATTGTTTCTGCCCGGGCATTGTATTAATCTCAGATTTGTCGCCTGAAACAGTTTCGGTAAGCCAGACCAATATTTTAAGACAGTAAAGCAGTTCACTGTGCCCCATCTGCCCGGCCTCTCTTATTTTAGCCTCCCACCGGCGCAGGCATAAATAATTGTTTCTGCCTTTTACGAGGGCAGCCTTAAAATCGAGGCCGGTCATATCTTTAATGTTTGGCAGATCATTTTCCCACAACTGTTCCTGAAGATTTATAGTATGGGTCGTCACAGCAACCTTGGTTTTATTCGAAACAGCCCAGGCTATGGCCGGAATTAAGTAAGCCAGAGACTTGCCCGTCCCCGTCCCGGACTCAATAACCATGTGTTTGCCGGCTGCAAAACCCCTGGCCACAGTCTCCAGCATATCTACCTGGCCCGGCCGGAATTTAAACTGGGGGTATTTTTCGGCAAAGGGTCCTGCCGGCCCCAGAAACTCTGCCAGGGTTGATATTTCTATATTTGCCGGGCTGTCTGAACCTTCCGGTTCCGCAAACAAGGAGTGTTCATCAAAGGTTTGAGAGTCCAAGCGTGATATTGACGCTTTGGCTTTACCGGTGGGAAATTTGGCTAAATAATGGGCTAAATGGCCTGACAGGGTTTGCGCAAAAGTTGAATCTAAATCTGTAGTTAACTGATAAATCTGCATTAGAACTTGATGATCGAGGTTATACAGCAGTTCAAAACACTTAAAAAAAAGCGCGCAGGCGGTTTCGGCATCACCAAGCGCCCTGTGAGACGGGTTTTTTTCAACACCCAGAATACTCTTCACCGAATCTAACCGGTAACTTGCCGCCCTGGGCAGGGCAACCTGGACAAAATCAAGCGTGTCAAGCAGCCTATTATCAATCCTGCCCCCCATTTTCCTGTTTAAAAAGACTGTATCAAAGGTAATGTTGTGGCCTACTATAGGAAAGTTACCGAGAAAAGTTAGCAAAGCTTCCCTGATATCAGCCGGGCTGGGCGCCTTCTCCAACATGTCATCTGTTATTCCCGTAAGATTTTTTATCTTCAGCGGAAGTTTTTTTGATGGTTTGACAAGGGTGTGAAAACGGTCAATTATTTCTCCCTTACAGGCAGTTACAGCCCCAATCTCGATAATGTCATCTGTATCCGGGTTCAGCCCGGTCGTTTCTATATCAAGGAAAGCGTAAATCCTATCCAAATTATTTGTCCTCCATGATTTTTATCAGGACCTTCCGGTTTCTTGGACCGTCAAACTCACAGAAATAAATACCCTGCCAAGTTCCCAGGACTAGCCGGCTGCTCTCGATCAAAACAATCTGCGAAAACCCCATCATACTTGCCTTGATATGAGCAGCAGAGTTCCCTTCCATGTGTTTGTAGTTATCTTCCCAAGGAACTATTTTGGCGGTTTCTTTTAAAATATCAGTTACGACACTAGGGTCTGCGTTTTCGTTAATTGTGACTCCCGCGGTGGTATGAGGCACAAAAATGTAACAGGTCCCGGAAGCGGCGCCTGATTCCGCCACTGCGGCAGAAACATGCCTGGTAATATCAATTAACTGGGAATGCGATTGGGTCTGGATTTTTATCTCCTTTAACATAACAACACCTCCCTTTTTAAGACTCGTACACCTGATTAATTTATATAATAAGTTATAATATTTATAAATACATTTAAAAGAGACCTTTTTTTAAGGGTCTCTTTCACCTTTTATACTCAAGATAAGTTCGCGTTACGTGAACTTTTTAATACTGAAAGTAAACTTTGTTCCCCGCCCCAGTTCACTTGTCACACTAACCTCGCCCCCGTGGGCGAGAACTATATTTTTGGCAATAGCCAGGCCCAGTCCGGTCCCCCCTTTGGCTTCTCTCTTCCGGGCTTTGTCGACTTTATAAAATCGTTCCCAGATGTGGCCGAGTTCTTCTGCCGGTATCCCAGGTCCGGAGTCTTCCACAAAAATATCTACTCCGGTTGGACCGGAAACCGCGCCCACATCAACAGTACCCTGATCCGGGGTATATTTCATGGCATTGTCCAAAAGGTGCAGCCGTCAACTTCGACCTCTCGGGCATCGTGGTTTATGGTCAGGCCCGGAAACCGCAGCATATTTCCGGTGGAAGCAGAAGGTTTAAAGCTTACCCGGCGCAGCAGGGCTTTAACGCGGGCCACCAACTCCCTAGGGCTGAACGGTTTGACAACATAATCATCTGCTCCCAGTTCGAAACCGAGGACACGGTCAATTTCCTCTCCCTTGGCAGTCAACAGGATGATAGGGGTATTGATATTTTTTCTCGCTTCCCGGCAGACCGTCAGACCGTCTACCTTTGGCATCATTATATCAAGAATGACGAGGTCATAGTACCCCTTTTGCAGCAGAGCAAGGGCCTGTTCACCGTCCTCTGCTTCGGTAACCTTATAACCATCCCGTTCGAGATATAATTTAACGAGTTCGCGCATTTTAGGTTCATCATCAACAATAAGAATTTCTCCTGCTTGATTCATTCGGCTCCCCCTCTCCGATTCAACGACCGGGTTGATTCAAAAGGAAATCTTCCTAGGTTTGGTGTTTTAGGAAGATTTCTGTAATCGGGGCATCCTGCCCTCTAAATTAAGTTTTAACCTCAGCCAAACTTTGTTTTTGAGCCACAGCTCAGGTCACAGGAATGACTGTCCCCTGACTTAACTGTTACGGCAAATGGGGTAAATAACTGCTGAACACTGGAACTGTCACATTCCGGGCACCTAACCTTGTCCCTCTCGCTTATGGAAATCCTTACAGTAAATTTGTTTTCACACCGTTTACATCTAAAATCATAAGCCGGCATAGGCCACCTCCGATTTTATCTTACCCGATTGTGGAAATTATATAAGACTATCGTACCAAACCCCGCTGTATGGATTACTTCAGATGTTCGAGATACTCGTTCGCTGACACGGCTGCGACCGCCCCATCGGCCACAGCTGTAACAACCTGCCGCAGTGGACTCTGCCTGACATCACCGGCGGCAAAAACGCCCCGGCGGGAAGTCTGCATTTTTAAGTCAGTTGTGATGTAACCCCTCTCGTCAATATCAATAAACCCTCTGAATAGTCCGCTGGCCGGTTCTTTACCGATATAGACGAATACACCTTCTACTGATACCGCTTTTACTTCATTAGTGCGGAGATTCTTTATCTTAACAGCTTCTATCTTATCACTGCCGAGAATGTCTGTAATAACAGAGTCCAGAATGAACTCAATTTTAGGATGTGATTCGGCTTTTTCCTGGAGAACCTTAGTCGCCCTAAGTTCGCCCCGGCGGTGAATAATAAATACTTTTTCGGCGAATTTGGTTAGAAATATCCCTTCCTGAATCGCCGAATCTCCCCCACCGACCACCGCTACTTTTTTCCCTTGAAAAAAGGCGCCGTCACATGTAGCGCAATATGATAACCCCCTGCCGCTGTATTTATCCTCCCCGGCTACCCCCAGGGATTTTGATTGTGCGCCGGTAGATATTACAACCGTCTTGGAAGTAATATCCCCGTCAGAGGTTTTAATTAGAAATTCTCCTTCAGGGGTTTGGGTTACTGCCAGAACTTCAGTGAATTTTGTTTCCAAACCGAACCTCCTGGCCTGTTCATCCATCCTGAGCATTAGATCAGGACCGGGTATACCTTCCGGGAACCCGGGGTAGTTTTCTATTTTATCGGTCGTGGAAGCCTGTCCTCCCGGCATTGACTTTTCGAGCAAAACGGTTTTTAATGCCGCTCTCGAGGCATATAGTCCGGCCGACATACCGGCCGGCCCTCCTCCGATGATAATAACTTCGTAATCTGCCATCACCCTCCACCTCACTATAGTGACTCCAAATCGTCAGTAATTAATTGCCCGGGCACGAATATTTTAACCCCTCAAACCAGATTATATGTTTGGAGGGCTGGATTGTCCAGGAAATATTTTACCAATAAGGTTTTTTAAATATTATTTTTGCTTTATAATAGTTGTATTAGGAAAAAGGATTGATGTTATGATTTTTAACCTGCCAAACATGATAACAATTGCTAGGATCTTTCTCGTGCCGGTCTTTTTGGTGATCTTTTGGTCACCAAGTCCTAATCACGTTCTGCTTGGCATGGGGGTCTTGGGAATAGCCGGTATTACCGATATGATTGACGGGTATGTAGCCAGAAAATATAATCTGATAACCCCTCTCGGAAAAATACTCGACCCTGCCGCTGACAAACTGATTGTCATCACAGTTATGACATCTCTGTTCTTAGTGGGGAAATTTCCGTTGTGGCTCGTTGGATTAATTTTGGCCAAAGAATTGGTGATTGCTGTGGGAGGGTCCTTTTTGGTTTTAAAGGAAAAAATTGAAATTGGGGCGAGCATATACGGTAAAGCAGCTACGATTTCTATTTACCTGGCCCTTTTCTTTTATGCCTTTGAAATTAGAGGCAGCACAATAATTAGTGTGATTGCCGGTTTTGCTTCTGTTCTGGCCCTCGCAAACTATATAAACAGTTTTATTCGGCGTCGGGTTTATTAGAGTTTTTCCGTGGAGTCCACCTCTCGGAATCTCTCTGGCGGTACTTTTCCATCATCATCTTAAACGCGGTTTCCAGGTCTATTCCCAGAGAATTTGCGAAACATAGAACAACAAATAAGATATCTGCCAGCTCCAGGGCTATATTTCCCTCCAGTTCGGCAGATTTTTTTGGTTTTTGGCCGTATGAGTGGTTAACCTCTCTGGCCAGTTCACCTACTTCTTCTGTCATCTGGGCCAGCATCGAAAGCGGATGCCAATAACCCTCCTCAAAGCCGCCAATCCAGTCATCTACTTCCTTATGCATATCTTTAATATCCAAAACAAGCACTCCCCTAACGCAGCAAAGCTGCAATCAAATTCAAAAAATAAAATTAGCCGCGGATTACGCGGATAACGCGGATTGGAACGACGCGGATAAAACATTTTAATAAACGATGAAAAATCAGATGCCAATCATGCCAGTATACTTTTCTACCCAATAGAAGAGCAGCTTTAGTGTAGACCAATACCAAAGGCTACATTCATGTAGGTGAGAAAACCAGGAGTTGGGATACCTGTAAGGTAAATCTGTTTTTTTATATTTAATGATTTTATAAAATTATTATCCTCAAGAAAGAATGCGTTTTGCAATCAATTATCCGCGTAACAAGATGAATCAGATGATTTATCCGCGTTAATCCGCGTCATCCGCGGCTAATTTTTTGTTTTTTAAATATCAACTGGTACAAGACGATTTGGGTAAACCTACCGGTATCATTATGGATTCTGGCAAATCCTTGGAGGAGAGCCAGAGAATCCAGCTCACGCAGAGTGACGTCCTTTGTTTCAATTAATAGGTATCCACCCTGCATTGTGTTTTTGGCAATTGTCTCAAAAACAGATACGCGCTTAGTAACATCTATCAGATTTAAAACGAAGGTACATAAAGTTACGTCGATATAGAGATTGGTGGTTTTTAATTCATCAGGGGAGACCAGGGTTATCCCAGGGACTGAAGAACACTGTGTCTTCCCGGGAAGGTCAACAGCAATAACCTCAAAACCGCGAGTGTGAAGGTAGAGTGAATTGCGGAGGTTGCCTGAACCATAATCAAGGACAACCCTTTTCTTTTGTTTGTCAAACAGGGGAAGATATGTCTGCACACTGTTGGCCGGACAAATACCCATATAATCACCCAACCGTTGTTTTGATTATATTGTGATATTTAACCCGCAGCAGTATACATTATTACTTCTATAACCCTTCACTAAATCCTTTTTGATATTCTTTCCTATCCCTCTCTTCTCCTTGACATTACCCTCTTTTTCAGGTATATTAGTTATTGTTCATCAAATGAGCATGCGCCCGTAGCTCAGTGGATAGAGCACAGGTCTCCGGAACCTGGAGCGTAGGTTCGATTCCTACCGGGCGCACCATCTATAAAAAATGCCAAAGCACCTTTTCAGGTGCTTTTTTTGTACTGCATCATTTTGCGTACTTTTCTAGTGGCTGGATTTCTCATCTTCCTTCTCGGTATTAGCTTTTTTCTTCCAATCCCAGGTCTCGCAATTATTTATCGACTCCAAGCCAATCTCATCAAGAATCTGGTTAATAAGGTCATCAGTTATAGTATCTCCCCCCCCCCACAAATTAGAAATAAAAAACACAGGCTGAAGACCACCTATGCTTTACAGAATTTAAGAGATAGAATATACTATGCTGTTATCAAAAGAAAAATGAATTGTCCTTATTATTTTTTTTTAAAGCCGCATAGTTCGCCTACCGGACATTCTGGGCATTTAGGTTTTTTGTTACTGCAGAACCTGTTGCCAACACCTACAATAAGGGCATGAAACTCGTTAAAAAACGGAGTGTCGGGCGGCAGGGTCTGCATAAAATATCTCTGCAGCTCATCATAGGATATATCTTCCCGGAAGAACCCCAGTCTCGAAAAAATCCTTTTCGTGTAAGCATCTACGACAAAGACCGGCTTCCCGGCGGCATATAAGATGATGCTGTCTGCCGTTTCAGGCCCGATACCGTAAATGTTAAGCAGTTCTTTACGGAGTGTCTGAACGTCCTTTTGCAGCATTAATTCCAGATGTCCATTGTAGTTTTGGACTATGTGGTCCACAAAGGCTTTTAATTTCCTGGTCTTCGCCCGGTAGTACATCGTAGGTACAATGCAGTTTTCTATTTCTTCTGCCGGGCTTTGATGCATCGTCTGTAAATCAAGCAGTCCCGCGGTTTTTAAGTTGTTAATCGCCTTGGCAACGTTTCGCCAGGATACGCTTTGAGTTAAGATCGCGCCTATGCAGATTTCAAAAGCAGTTTCACCGGGCCACCAGTTTCGCGGACCAAAATGTTCATTCATTTTTCCGAATATTACTCTGAGCCTGGAGATGTCAGTTCTCTTCGGTTTCAAACTTCGCCCATCTCCTCTTCTCGTGTTCGGTATTTTTCCCTTCATAATCACTGCATGCAGTTATACTTTGGCGTTGGTAAGCCGAGAACCGGCACTGCCCGATATTCTTCTTTTTACATTTCCGGCATATTTCACCAACCTGCGGGTCCTGTACTGTTAATGTTTTTTCTTGAAATTTCTTTTTACAGGCTGGACAGAGCCACTTTCTCTCTTTCTTTCCCATTACGCTGTTGGTATATGCCGGTTTTTTACATACCGCACACCTAGTAATATGCATATTATTCTCCTGCTTTCTGGAAGAATTTTTCAACCAAATAGGGAACAACAATAATTGACAATACAATAACTGCCCCCAGGATGTAGTTTTTACTGTGCAGAAGGCTGTACCCCAACAGGGCATAACCTAATACAAACGGCAGTTTTCCAAGTGCTGAGGCGGCCAGGAATGACCAAAAACTGATTTGGCTGACTCCGGCCGAAACATTTATTACCGGAGCCGGAAAGTAGGGCAGAAGCCTAAGGGTCAGGATGACTAAAAATCCTCGCGGGCCGTTCATCCTGGCAATATTCCGCAGCCGGCTCTGCTCATACCTCTTAACTGCCCATTCATATCCCAGCTGCCTGGAAACGAAAAATGTGATGGAGGCGCCGGCAAGTGTGCCGATCATTGTTATTATTATACCCTTGGTCAGCCCGAAGAGCAGGCCATTGGCGCTGCACAGGATGACAAAAGGAATAACCGGCACAACAGCCTGAATTATTGTGACGACAAATGTAAACAGGGGCATTACAGGTCCAAAAGACCCGGCATAGGTGACAAAACCCTCAACTGTTGATATGTCTTTCAGGGAAACTGGTTTGTGCTGGTAAAGCCCAGATATCGCCACCGCTATAAAGATTATGCTGATAATGACACCTTTTTGGTTCCGTTTCACCAGCCAACCACCTTTTATTTTCAATATGGCGAAATTCCGGTCAAGAAAAAGGCTGTCCTTGCCGGACGGCCTAACAAATTTCTTTATGATAATTATTCCGGGGAGTTCTGGGTTAGGTCTTTCTTTTTGTAAAACTCGCAGGCACATTCTGTTTCCCCGAGCCTGTCACTGCTGATGACATCCAATACACATTCCCCGTCCCGGGCATGCGTACAATTGGCAAAACACGGGATACTGGTCATGTTTACCACCCCTTTTTGGACTATTATCTCCAAGGAAGTGGTAATTATTAGATTTATTCAGCCTCAGCCTCGGGAGGCAGGAACTCATCCTCATTATAAGGTGGTTCGTAAAAGTGGGCCAATATACCGGCTGTAGAAATTAAACCGGCCAAAACAACCCACATATTGGTTCCCCAACTGCTGAGAAAAATATTTTCCATCAACAATCGCGAGGGTTCGGAAAACCATAATTTAAGATTCAGCCCGTAACTGAAACTTAGAGCGCCAAACAGGAGGAAACCCCATAAAATGAGCAGTTTAAACTTTGGGTAATTATACCTGTTTCCTTTACTTGGCAGGGCGCTGAATATATTTAGAAAGATAAATTTGGTTATCCCTTTAAAGATACCTGCCAAAACTCCGACCGGTATCAACAAAGCCACCACCCGATGGGTACCGGGATTTACCTTCGACAGCAGGACTGCAGCACAAACACCAATTATAAAACCGATAAACATATCTCTTGTAACAAATACAACCGCTCGCCACAGCAGATGCAGTTTTTTCATTAAAGATTGCTCCGTTTCTTTGTCTGAATTAACTTCTTTTGGGTTTCAATAAACTTGATGAATGCCCTTGATGTATAACTTTGATACTTGTTCTTATTCCAGGCCAAATAGAGGCAACGATGGAAGGTAGCGTTTTTTAATTTAATTTCGCGTATTTTGCCCAGGGAAAGGGCATCCTGCGCGGCCAGCCGGGAGACTATACTGATTCCAAGGCCGCTTTCCACAGCAGTTATGATTGCTCTCGTGCTTCCCAATTCCATGACTATATTCAGTTTCCTGGGCTCAATTCCCAATTCCTTTAGTCTGTTGTAAAAAAACATCCGGGTCCCTGACTCTAATTCTCTTAAAATAAAATCTGACTCAACGAGTTCCGTCAGACTTATCTCTTTATCCCTATCCCCGTCATAGGGAGCGCTCACTATGATTAACTCGTCAGAAATAAATTCCTGCAGATGAAGGGTCTCACTTTTTACTGCCGCTCCAATTATTCCAATATCTACTGTCTTTTTTAGGAGCTCTTCTGCGACCATGCCTGTATCCGATATTTTAAGAATTGTCTCCACCCCGGGGTAGATCCTGCTGAAATCACCTATCAGTTTCGGCAGAATATATTCTCCAGGTATATTGCTGGCGGCAAGCAGCAGCTTTCCGCGGCGAACACCCCTCAGTTCATCAATTGCTTCCTTAAGACCATCGTATAATGAAAGTATTTTTTGTGACTCTTCATATAGTAATTGGCCGGCCTCTGTCATCAAAATCGTCTTGTCATTCCGTTCCATCAGCTGTACTCCAAGCCGGTCCTCCAGGGCCTTAAGCTGAGCGCTTACGGCCGGTTGAGTCAGATAAAGAATCTTTGCTGCCTTCGTAAAGCTCCTGGTTTCCGCTACGGTAACAAAAGCCTTTAATTGACGCAAACTCAACATAACCAGCACCCCACTAACCCATTATATTTACTTATTTCGTTAATAATTTTGTTTTTCCTGCATGGACAAGTTCGTTCTGCCGGATAACCAGATTTTCGGTCTGCTTTTGAGAGTGCTGGATAGAACGGTGTGAGACGAGTGGCCAGTGGCCACTCGTCATAATGATTTCTGCAGAAACCTTTCACACATCGGAATTATTCTCTCCCGGTCACCGGTGGTTAGAAATTCAACCTGCCCGGAAGGTTTAGATTTGCCCGGGGGCGCCAGCAAGTTAAGGGAATTAAGGGTCCTTTCCAACTGCCGGACGGTCCCGGTGTTCCCATCAATTATTTTAACGGCAGGCCCAGCCACCGTTGAAATCTCATTTCTTATAAAACAGTAATGGGTACAGCCCAATACTACCGTAGATAGCTGGTTAACCGGCAGGTTCTGGAACAGTCCTTTTAAATACCGCACAATATCGGTCATCCCGGCTTCGGATTCGATTAGTTCCATCAAACCCTCACAAGGCAGAGAAATTATCGATGCTTCAAGGTTAAATTTATGAAAAAGATTGTTGAACTTTTCTTCTTTAAGTGTTAAAGGTGTGGCCATAACGACAATAGCCCCGTTGCCGCCCATCTCAACAGCCGGTTTGAGGGCAGGTTCCATACCTATTACCGGAATGTCAAACTGTTCTCTGATGTTATTTATGGCTACACTCGTAGCGCTGTTGCATGCTACGACGAGGGCCTTTACTCCCCTGTCATAGAGTATCCCAGCCGCGTTTAGCGATATTTCCCTGACATATTCGCAGTCCTTAGTGCCGTATGGGGCATTGGCTGAGTCGGCGAGGTAGATGTACTTTTCTCTGGGCAGGTTCTTGACCAGTTCCGCCAACACACTGATGCCGCCGACGCCGGAATCGAATACGCCAATCGGGGATGTGTTTTGATGATTATCCATGATTTCTCTCCCAGCGTGGTTTAGTTTAAATATAACTTCTACTGTATATTATGTAAATCCTCCTGCCGTTTTATTTAAAAAAGTCTACTAGAGCTTGTTGACAAATACCCCAAAGTCAGAGGGGATGGCTGTTCGCATAAGTGTTGAACAGCCATCCCCTCGACCCGCGATTATTTGTCAACAAGCCCGTTAGGTCTTCACTCACCTCCGTAAATCTTTTTAATATTCGTCAAATGATTATCAATGATATGTACAAATGAGTTCAGGGTGGCCATGATCTCCGAAAACTCCAGGTCTATCGTGGGAATCTGGTCTAAGTAAATGATTGAATCACTATCCGGGTGAATGGCGAATGAACCGCAAAAAACGCCTGTGCAGTTTAATTCGAGCAGGCATCTGTATACTTCTTCTCTATTCTCTTGAGGTACCGATAACAACGGCATCACAAACCGCAAAAATTCCGATTCCTCGTTGTGAAACATCAGAATAACATAATCGCCGCAGTTTAACCTCCAGTAGCCGTCCTCCATAAAGGTGTACGGAACCTTATTCTGCCTCAACAATGTCTCGACTTCGATGTTTGTCACTCTTTTTACCCGCCCCTCCCAAAATTATTATTCCCTGTGCTGGGTCCACTCCTACAGCAAAACTTCTCTCATCAGGATTTGACAATATCGTTCTGGAGAGTAGTTTTAGAACCAGGTCTTCGATTGTCCTGTTCAGGAACCTGGCGCCGAATTCCGGGTTAAACCCTTTTTCACTAATTAGGTCCAATACCTTGTCACTTACTTTTATTTCTTTGTGTTCAGCCGCAAACCTGTTTTTTATTTCATTGAGTTTCATCCTGGCAATATCCTTAATGGCTTTTTTGCCAAGAGGCCTGAAGTAAATAACCTCATCAATCCTATTTAAAAATTCCGGGCTAAAATATTTTCTGATTGACTCCCGCAGGATTTTCTCTGTCCCCTTAAAATCGATTTCCACCTGTTCGTTAAATCCTATATCCCTGCTTTTCGTAAAGGCTTTGGCCGCCCCAACATTACTCGTCATAATAATTGTAGAGTTGCTGAAATAAACCGTGCGGCCATGAGAATCTGTAAGCCTGCCGTCTTCAAAGACCTGCAGGAAAACATTTAACACATCGGGATGGGCTTTTTCCACCTCATCGAGAAGGACTATGGAATTTGGTTCCGTCCTTATTTTACCGGTAAGGCCGCCTTCCTGGTCTGAGCCAATGTAACCCGGAGGTGAACCAATAAGCTTGGAGACACTGTGAGGCTCCATATATTCGGACATATCAAGCCTGATTATTTTGCCCTCATCACCAAACATTGTTTCCGACAAAACCCTGGCTAACTCCGTTTTTCCTACTCCGGTCGGCCCTATGAAAAGGAATACTCCGTCCGGCCTGATCGGCTTCAAGTCCAGACCGCTTTTCGTAAGCCTGATAATATCTCCGACTTTATCAATGGCCTCTTCCTGGCCGAGAACCCTTTGTTTCAAAAGTTCTTCTAGGTGCAGAAGCTTGTCAAGATTATCTAAAGTTATTTTTTCCAGAGGTATTTTGGTTTTACGGGAGATTACAACAGCCACATCTTCGAAAGACACGACTTTTTCTTGATTAGACCTGCCCGATAAGCTGAGATGGGCACAGGCCTGGTCAATCAAGTCTATCGCTTTATCGGGAAGGTACTGGTCTTTTATATGCATTACAGACAATTCAACAGCTTTATTAATGACTTTTTCCGGTAACTTGACGAGGTGAAATTCCTCATAAAGGTGTTTAATGCTTTTAATTATCTGGACTGTTTCGTCAACAGACGGTTCCCGTATCTCGATTGTTTGAAATCTCCGGGCCAGGGCGGGGTCCCTTTCGATGTATTTTCTATACTCCTTTAAAGTAGTAGCCCCGATACATTTGATTTCCCCATTTACTAACGGAGCTTTCAGGATGTTGGCTGCATCACCCAACCCAGGGGCTCCTCCGGCCCCTACAATTGAATGAATTTCGTCAATAAAAGGAGGATATTTTTTTCCTGTTTAACATGATTGATAATATTCGTCATCCTTTTCTCAAATTCACCCTGAAGCGATGCCCCGGCAATAATTGATGTGATGTTCAGTTCAAAAATCTTATTATTTTTTAATTTATCCGGGACATTTCCTTCCACTATTCTTTGAGCCAGTCCGACCATCATTGCTGATTTACCTACTCCCGGCTCTCCCACGAGCAGAGGATTGCTCTTCACGCGGCGGCAGAGGACTTCAATAATGTCATCAATTTCCTTTTCCCTTAGGGCAACCGGATCAAGCTGGTGTTTCTGGGCGAGAGCCGTCAAATCCCGCCCGTACTTATCCAAAGCTGAGGAGGCAGTCCAAATCCCTCCCGACTTTTGTCCGGAAAGCAGGGAGCCTTTCTCAGCTTCTTTCACGGGGGCATCTTTTCTAATGCTTCGTGGGTATTTTACGAGTTTCATGAACCAGTCAATATTTATCTCTAAGTCCTGTAAAACAATAGTTGGAATGTTTTTTTCTTCTTTATTGCTGTCAAAAACTGCACTCAGGATGTGCTTTACATCGATACTGGAAGAGAAGGATAGATTGGCTTCCTTCTGGGCCTTTCTCAGTAATGTCTCAGTGGTAGATTGGATATACACCTTCCCCGCTGACATCTCCGCAACCTTAGAACTCAGCATTTCATAAGACCCGATATGTTCCTCCATAACAAGGTTGGCCAAGTCGCTGTTCGTCTCAAAAAAGGCCAGCAATATATGTTCCGGTCCCGTAAAACTGTGGCCTAACAGGGAAGCTCTTTTATCAGCCTTGTCCCATAGTTCTTTTGCTTCTTTAGTAAAATGTTCCTTCACCTGTCCCGCCCCCAGTTTGTCTAAGTGTGCACAAACTTACATATACAGACGATTTTCGACATTTACATAATTATTCCTGCCTTAAAACAAAAAAACAGTCCATATGGACTGTTTTTGCGCATTTTTTAAATTATTTTTCTGATTTTGGCTATTTTTTCAAAGCAGCCATAACATCCTTGAGAACGAGTTTGATATCCTGGTCACCGTTAATATTTAACAGGAGGCCGCGCTCTTTATAATAGTCAATTAAAGGCTGGGTTTGGCCTTCGTAAACATCCAGACGGTTTGATACAGTTGCTTCGTTATCATCTGAACGCTGATAAAGTTCTCCACCGCAGGTGTTACAAACTCCTTCTTTTTTCGGCGCGTTAAAAATAACGTGGTAACTTGCGCCGCACCCTTTACATACCCGACGACCTGTCAGACGAGCCATCAGCCGTTCCCTGGGGACTTCAATATTTATAACGCCGTCAAACTTGATGCCGAGTTGATCAAGAATCTTGCTCAGTGAATCTGCCTGGGCTACAGTCCGGGGAAACCCGTCCAGCAAAAATCCATTAGCACAATCAGACTGAGATAACCGTTCTTTTACCATCCCTACCACTACTTCATCAGGAACCAGCTGCCCTTTATCCATGTATTCTTTGGCCTTTTTGCCCATTTCTGTTCCTGCTTTGATAGCAGCCCGGAACATATCACCGGTCGAAATATGCGTGATTTTCAGTTCCTTCACAATTTGTTCGGCCTGGGTACCTTTACCCGCTCCCGGAGGTCCCATAATCATCAATTTCAAGAAATACCCCTCCCTAAGATAGATTATTTTTGGATACCATTTTTTCCCTGGTATCCTACATAAATGAATTATAACATATTTGTCCTAGAAAAAAAACATGCTACTGCGAAAATTCATGAAATTTATAGCAGTCGGAACATGCTCTCATCCTGTCACCGCAGCAGCTATTTCAGGATACTGAGCAAGGGTCTGCCGGTCTTTTGTCAGCAGGATGACCTGGTGTCCCATCCCGGCAAGTTTCTGGAGTACCTTAATCGTATTATCCAGCCGGTCGGCATCAAAATTTACAAACGGGTCATCAAAAATTAAAGGGAAATTTCTACCGCCGGTAACTAACTCAGCCATCGCAATCCGAAAAGCCAGATATACCTGGTCCCTTGTCCCGGTGCTGAGGCCGTCAATATCAAGCATTTCTGAGTGTTCCCGGGATTTCACGCGGACAGTGATACCGTTCGTATCAAGGTTTATGTCAAACTGTTCATACCTTCCACCGGTTATCCTTCGGAGGAGTTCGGAAGCCCTCTGTTCAACCCGTGGGACAACGTCTGTCTGGGCCTCGGCAAACGATTCCCGGAGAATTCGTACCGCCTCGGCGATCCCCTTCTTTTTTATCTCGAGTGATGTTAATTCCTGTTTTTTGTCAAGCAGTTGGTTTTCTACCGTCCAGCGGTCTTTTCCTTTTAGGGCAAAACGCTCAAAATCAAAGAGGGTAGTTCTAAGGCGAACAACATCTTGTTCAAGCAAATCCTTTTCTTTTAGCTGCATCTCTTCTTCCTTGACGAGAAGATTGTACTCGTCAGCAGATAATGCACAGTTGAGAAGATCAATCTCTGTCCTAAGGTTACGAAGTTTTACGCTTAAAACTGATATTTCAGTCTTAAGTTCATCTTCACTTTTGCCGTCAAGGTATTGATCGATACTTTCCTGTAAAAGTTCGTGTTCTTTTACCATAGAATCAATAGCGTGGTGGAGAGGCTGCTTCCCGGCCAAACTGAAAAAAACCAGGGCTAAACCTATCGCAATCAAAGAAACAGCCAGGGTATAACCGGAGATATTTTCCATCAGAAAGCCTAATCCAGACAGTAAACACAGGCCCAGACCGACCGCCAGTCCAAAGTAGCTGCGGCGAGGGGTGTCCTTTTGAACCAATTCCTTTAACTGCCTGTTGTGCAAATACCTCTCATATTGCCTGCTGTCGTGGAGGGAGCCTTCGATGACCTTTAACCGGGCGATTTTATCACCCGCCTTATCAAGTCTGGTCTGAATTTCGGTCTGTCGGTTAAACACCTCATCCCGTTGTTTGGTGATTTCCAAACAAGCCTGATAGCCCATGATTAAAGGGGAGATTTCACTTAACCGCAGTCTGACCCGGGCCAGTTTTTCTTCAGTAGATTCAGCTTCCATCACTAAGGCTTCGTAATCGGAAGAGACCTCATCAATTTCGGCTAACTCCTGCTCGAGGTGTTTTATTTCCTCATGGCACAATTTTATCGGGCCGCTGCTTCCGGTACTGCGAATTAAACCCCTGTTTAATTCCAGGTACCTGTTCCCAAGGGTTAATAAAACCTTCCTGACAGGAACTGCCGCGTCGGTATTGAGGAGTCTTTTTGACAGGGCATTTGATACATCTGCCCCGGCCAGCACTGCTATTTCCTCCTGCCGTACGAGGACAGTACTTTTAAAGAGTTGGAAACTGTTGATACCTAAATGTGTGTTTAGAATATCGGTCGCGTTCAGCCCTGACAGGGATCTGGCGCCACCGTCTATAGTGCAGACTTCTGCTTTGTTAGTCAGGAAATCCCGTTCTATGTACAGCATTCCCAAGCCATCAATATATATGGTTAGGCCCGCTCTGTATGTGGTATCACCCTTCCTTGGCAGATACCTTTGTTTCAGTTCCTTAAGTTCTCCACGCCGGCCTTTAAACCCAAATAAAACTCCGGCAATAGCGTCAACTATTGTTGATTTGCCTGCTTCGTTCGGACCATATACTATACTCATAACGTTATTAAATTTGATTTCCTCATCGTGAAACTGACCAAAACCGGCCAGGTTTACACTTTCTATTTCCAATTAAAGTCTACCCCCTTCAAGGGCTGTAAGCCCGGCGATGAGAGCCTCTACTACCACTTTCTTTTCTTCGGGAGTGAGAGCTTGGTTTTGTAGTTTATGTTTGATTTTGTTCAGGAAGATTCCCTTCACAGTTTTATCTGAGGGATCGACCTCAGGCATGACAATAGTTTCGTCATTTATCTCCAAATGCAGAAACTTGTTGGCGAAATGCTGCTTGACCTCATATAGATTAACAACGTTTTGTTCATCTGCCATCCCAGTCAGATTGAGCCTGAGACAAGCTTCCTGATCAGCATGATTGTTAAGCATCAAATATAAACCGGACAGTCCTTGTGTGCTCAGGTCACAATCAATGGTCAGATACGGTCTGGCCGGTATCGGCGCCGGTTCGGCAGAGGCCTTTCCCTCTTTAAGGGTGACAATTACAGCCTTTCTTTCGGCAGTATTGTTAAAAGTCAGTCTTTCCGGTGACCCTGGGTAGAAGCATGTCGTATTCCCACCGGAACAGTCCCGGAAGTTGTGGAAGTGTCCCAAGGCAAGATAATGCAGGCCTGACCTTGATATTTCATCACCGGAGAACGGGAAATAATCTCCATCAATAGGCACTTCACTCATACTGCCATGAAGGATACCAACTTTGTACCCGGCGCCGCCGGCTACCTGAAGGTTAGCCAAAACGCGGTCATTTCTTTTTGACCTGACAAAAGGGTGGCCGTAAAACGATACACCGTCGACACCGCTGTATTCCTGCCATGTGTCACCCGAAAAAATATATACATTAGGCAGCAGACCACCGCATTTTCTTAATGATTCGGCAACCCCTTCATCATGGTTGCCGGGCAGAATAACGACTTTGATATCCCTGGATAACAGCTTTAACAGGCCGGAAACAACGAGGGATACGGAATGCCTGTCCACTGTATTGGCATGAAACAAGTCTCCTGTGATCAAGAGAGCCCGGACCTTCTGTCTGACGGCCAGGGCGCAGACATATTCAAAGGCGCCAAAAAGGTCGATTCTCCTGAGCTTCCTGGCCCCTTCACTGAGTCCTTCAAAAGGGTAGTCTATATGGAAATCCGAGACATGCAGAAGTTTGATTGGTTCCATTTCATATCCCCTTTCCGCCTGTAGAAAATCATTCGACGACCACCAATGATTTCCTTCTACATGTCTTTTTTCTGCATTTTTTCCCCATCGAATGAATATAGAATGTTTCTCCCGTCAACCACTGTTTCTAAATATACTGTTCTGCCCCACAGCCTGTAAACATATGGCAGTGTTTTTTCCATGTAATACAGGTCCAAATCCCGTCCTTCATGCCTGTGTTTTAAGTAAAGTTCACCATTTCGCCGGTAGTTGCCATCCTCAACCACAATGTAAGGGAAGCCTCCATTGACCAACAGGGACACTAACCCCTCCCGCACCTTTTCCCACTCGGTTTCAACCACCTGCCATTTTGTATACACCTTCTGGAATAGATACAGGTCCAAATCACTGACGAGCTCTTTCGTCAGATAATTTCTGATGAAAGAGATATCGTTTTCGGTAGCCCTGACCTCAAAGATTTTCTTCCTGTCATAGCGCTTTTCAATATCCTCAAATATTTTCAGGCCCAGGAGATACGGGTTTAACCCCATTTTGGCGGGCTGCACAACTCCGGCATTCATCTTGGCAAACTCTATTGTTTCATCTTCCGTCATTTCCATTTCACGCATAATCCGGGTATGCCATAAGGTTGCCCAACCCTCGTTCATTATCTTCGTCTCGATCTGGGGCCAAAAATACAGCATTTCTTCCCTGATGATAAATATAATATCACGTTCCCAGTCCTGAAGGTCTTTGCCATGCCGGGCAATAAACTGCAAAACATCTTTTTCCGGTTGTTCCGGCAGTTTCTTAAGGGTTGATGTCAAATCATCTTCCTTCTTGACCCCAATATTCCACAGGTCATCATAAGGGGTTTCCGTCTTCCGGACAGGGCCGGTCCCGGGGCGGGACCGGCCGATGTCATATCTTGGTTCAATATGTTCCTGAAGAGCCAAGGCGGCATCGAGAAATTCCTCGACTTTATGATGACCATATTTGAATTCATATCCCCTTATTCGTTCCGCGTTCCTCGCCATTGTTTCTACCATATTCCGGGATGTATGTCTAAACCATTCGTTATTTTTAAAGAAATCACTGTGGGCATATACATGGGCTGCCACCATTTGGTTTTGAATAAGGGAGTTGCCGTCCAGAAGAAAAGCATAACAAGGATCTGAATTTATGACGAGTTCATAAATCCGGGATAAGTTGTAGTCATACTGGGTCTTCATCCTATGAAATGCCTTGCCGAACGACCAGTGGGCATACCTCGTCGGCATGCCGTAGGCGCCGAATGTGTAAATAACATCAGAAGGGCATATCTCAAATCTCATGTCATAGTAATCAAGGCCAAATTCAGCTGCTTTGGCGGAGATTTTAGTGAGTGATTGCTCAAATTTTATTATTTCTTCCTGATTCATCATATCACGACCTTAAAAAAAGACCTGAGAGCAGGGTACACTCCCGTTTTGTCTTTAATCAGGACACTTGAAAATTTTGGGTGGACAATTTTATTGTATACGGTCATCAGTGAGCTCGAGTTATAGTACAATCCCTCGATTTCCCCATAACCGAAAATGTTGCATACATCAAGCAGCTTGAGGACTAATTCCTTGCAGTTATCATTATCAGATGGCAGGTTGTCGCCATCCGAAAAGTGGAACGGGTATAAGTTGTAGTCATCCGGATGATACCTCTGGTTGATTATTTCCAGGGCCAGTTTATATACTGAAGAACACCTCGTCCCGCCGCTTTCGCCTTTAGTGAAAAACTCTTTTTCAGTGACCTCTTTGGCCTCGGTGTGGTGAGCCAGGAAGACGATGTTCACATTCTGATATTTTGTCCGCAAAAACCTTACCATCCAGAAGAAAAAACTCCGGGCGATATATTTTTCAAATGAACCCATCGAACCGGAGGTGTCCATCATCGCTATAACTACTGCATTTGACTGGTATCTAATGTCTTCATCCCAGGTTTTAAACCTCAGGTCATCAGGAGTAATATTTTCTTCCTTGAGCCCTTTTATCGCTGTTCTCTTGATACTCTCCAGGATAGTCCGGCGTTTGTCAATATTGCTCATGAGGCCCTTTTTCCTGATATCCTTGAATTGAACGGACTCGGTTGTCAGTTCCTGCTGGCGTTTTTCCTTTAGGTTTGGCAGCCCCAAATCCTCAAAGATCAGTTCACCCAGTTCGTCAATCGTAATTTCGGCTTCATAGTAATCCACACCCGGTTTCGCCCCTGCTCCATGGCCTTTACCGGGGCCCTTCGACCCGTCTGACCCGATGATATCTCCGGGTTTGGTCTTGCCGTCACCCTGGCCGCCATATTTTTGGCTGCCCTGATTATAACGGAAATGGTATTCCTCAAGTGATTTAATAGGTACTTTGATCATCTTTTTGCCTTCTGACATGATGATGCTTTCCTCGGCCACAATATCGGCCAGGTTTTTCTTGATGGCTTCCTTCACCTTCTCCATATGTCTCTGCTGGTCAATATAGCCTTTCCTATGAAGTGACCAGTCATCCTTTGATACTAAAAACGTTTGGCCGGACATGCCAATCACCTCCAGGTATTTTACCTATTCAGCAAACTACCCACATATTTTAACAGCTCGTTAGCACAGACCGGGCAGTAGCCGTGACCTTCCACCAGCCTGGCCGTAACCTCATTGATTCGTTTTAGCTGTTCGGCATCAGGTGTTTTAGTGGAAGTTGTTATTTTTACGACATCTTTCAGGTCGGCAAACAGTTTTTTCTCAATAGCCTCTTTCAGCCTTTCATGGGAACTGTAGTCGAATTTTTTGCCCTGACGGGCATAGCTGGACAACCTGATTAGGATTTCCTCACGGAAGCTTTTCTTGGAGTTCTCGGAAACACCGATTTGTTCCTCGATAGACCTCATCAACTTCTCATCAGGGTCAATTTCTTCTTCGGTGATCGGGTCTTTTATCTTGACCCCGTTGCAGTATGATTCAATATTATCAAGGTAGTTGTTGAATATCGTTTTGGCAGACTCCTCGTATGAATAGACGAAGGCTTTTTGGATTTCTTTCTTGGAAATCCCGTCATACTCCTTGCGGGCTTCAGATATAAAATTAAGCAGCCTTTCCCGCTCTTCCCTGTTTATCGAAGGATGCTGTTCAAGGCCGTCCTTTAAGGCCCGCAGTATATCGAGGGCATTTATACATACTGTTCCGCTGCGGATTAAGGCTGTCGATATACGGTTGATTACATATCTCGGGTCTACCCCGCTCATCCCTTCATCTATAGCCTCTGTATGCAGTTCCGTTACATCCTTCTGCTTAAAGCCTTCAACATCCTCCCCGTCGTAAAGTTTCATTTTCTTGATTAAATCCATGCCCTGCTTTTTGGACTCCTTCAGCCTGGAAAGTACTGAAAATACAGCAGCTGTGCGCAAGGCATGGGGGGCGATATGAATATCTGTCATATCACTCTGGGAGATGAGTTTCTCGTATATTTTCAGCTCTTCTGTCACCCTGAGATTATACGGGATAGGCATGATAATTATCCTGGACTGGAGGGCTTCGTTTTTCTTGTTAGAGATAAAGCTTTTGAATTCGGACTCGTTCGTATGGGCGATAACTACCTCATCTGCTGAAATCAGGGCAAACCGCCCGGCCTTAAAATTGCCCTCCTGGGAGAGACTCAAAAGGTTATATAAGAATTTTTCATCACACTTGAGCATTTCCTGGAATTCCATAACTCCTCTGTTGGAAATATTGAGTTCACCGTCAAACTTGTATGCGCGCGGGTCTGATTCACTGCCATAGGCGGTTATCGTCGAAAAATCTATACTGCCTGTCAATTCGGCGATATCCTGGGATTTCGGGTCCGAAGGTGTAAAGGTACCAACTCCTATTCTTTTTTCTTCAGACAGAATAACCCTTTCTACGAGTATCTGGGAGATGTCGTTAGCATCCTGGTCTTCCAGACGAATACGGCAGGAAGGGCAAAGCTCCCCTTCAATATAGATACCGTATTTTTCAGCAAACTCCTTTCTCATTTCCTTCGGGACCAAATGCAGCGGTTCTTCATGCATCGGACACCCCTTTAGGCCATACAGCGCTCCTTCCGACGTTTTTGAAAAATGTTCCAAACCCCTTTTAAGCATTGTGACAATAGTTGATTTTCCACCGCTGACAGGGCCCATTAACAGCAAAATCCTTTTCCTGACATCCAATCTCCTGGCGGCGGGATGAAAATACTCCTCAACCAGGCATTCAATCGTTTTTTCCAGTCCAAATATCTCTTTTTCAAAAAACCGGTACCTTTTTCTCCCGTTGTTTTCTGTAATGCCGCTGCTTTTTATCATATTATAAATCCTGGCATGAGATAACTGGGTTATTTGGGGATTTTGGCGGACTTTCTCCAGGTAATCAGCGAAGGTTCCTTCCCATTTTAGCAGGTGTTCTTTATTTTGGTATTTTTTCAGTTCATCAAGTATTTCCACGTACCTATTCCCCTCCAAACTACCATGGTTGGTCAATGGTGTTAATTTCCTCTTACACATTATATGCTTGAGTACCTATGAAGAAAACCCCTTCTATAATTTTTGTGCTTTTTGTCGAAATCAGGTGTGAACATTGAAAGATGTTCACACCTGATTTCCAACCGTTAAACTTCAATATTCCTCACTTTAAGTAAAATAAGTTGCAATTGCCATAATTTTAAGATAATATTTATACATACATATAAAAGGCGGAGGTGGGGCTAATGCAAAGCTGTAAGATTTGTGGCGAAAAGCTTGCCCCTGATGAGAGATTTAGGGGTACCTGCGAGGAATGCGAAACAGCAATTACCAAACTGATTTCCCAAAAGATGGGGGAAAGATGCTACCCCCGGAAAGTAAGACTAAAATATTAAAAAAAGCAGGTCTGACAACTGAGTCAGACCTGCTTTTTTTAGTGGTGAGTGGTGAGTTACAAGTTCCGGTGGAATTTGAAGTAATCCTGCCAGGAACCGCTGATGATAATTGAAACATCATCGGTTTTAACGACTCCGTTGGAGTAAGTGACTTTAAATCGGAATGTATATGTCCCGTCAGAAATATTTTCAAAGCTATCCCTCCACATGTTGCCCGTCCAATAGGTCTTTCCTGCATTTCCTGATAAGGAGGCATTGTAACCTGAACCAAGCATTTCTACCGTGAGATGCTGGGCCTTAGTAGCTGAGGAGGCGGTATCAGTTGTGGCGGCTTCCGGCACAAAAGACTCTCCGGCCCAAAAAACGCTGTAACCTCTGGGGCTGTCATCCAGACCGGTCTTGGAGCGGTTGTAAGTAATCCGGTTAGTGTTCCACTCCGGTGTATGCTTAACATAACCGGTAATATTAAGAACGTTAACAGCAAAAGACTTTGTGGTCACCCCGGAGTTATTATGGTTATCCCAAACCCTGAGGGTAATCCAGTAAGTGCCGGGTAGTACCTTATTTAAAGAGATGTTTTTGGTTGTGTAACCGGTGGTAGTTCCGGCAGGGTTGAAGACACTCCACTGATAGGTAATAGGGTCAGAATCGGGGTCAAAAGACTGGTTAATCAGATTAACGGTATCACCCTCATAAATAAGTGTTGGAGTCCAGGTGAAACTGGCCACAGGCGGCCTGTTAGGGTCAATCACATTGATGGTTTTTTGGACGGGTTCGCTCCAGACATTGTAACAATCCTTTACTCTCAAATAAATATCATAGCTGCCGGGGGCAGCTATTCCGGAAGGCGCCCCCACCGTCCAAGTTGAATCGGCGGTCCTTTTCCATTTCCAGTACCATTCTATAACTCCCTTATCAGGCCGCTTATACTGGAAATCAGGGTCATATGACAGGTCTATAATATTAAGAGTACCGGCCTGTACCGAAAAATTAGCAATAGGCTTCCTGTGGACAATAACAGTAGTGGGCGCCGGATCGGACCACAACATATAATTACTGAACCTTAAATCACCATTAACAGGATTATCCATAGCTTTATAGTAAACATCGTATTTGCCGTATTTATCGAACGTGCTAACTGGATCAGTTAATGTTTTCAAGTTATAAAAAGATGTCCCATTATTGTTATCAACATATGTAGGGCTATGGAAATAATACCAGTTGTCAACATATTTAGGATCTTTTTCGTAATCGCTGTAAGTCGGTGTATAGGAGAGTGACTGGTCCAGCAATAAGGTTATTAAATTAGATAAGGGAGCTGGCGAACCTGTATTTATTATATAGTCTGCAAGTTGTGATAAAGGCACCGACAAGTCTGTTGTTGTGGTAAGTATGGTTTGGTCCGTTAATTGTGAAGTAAGCTGCTGAACCGACGAAAGACTTGACGAATTGGTAAACGCAACAAACTTGGCATTATTAGCTTTTAAAGTATTAGCAGTTTGAGTGTACATACTGCTACTTGCATCTGTATACGGTTCCTCAGCCAGTGACACAACATATTTAATTGCACCTGACCTAAAGGGTTGGCCAGCCTGGGTCTGTATATCGCTCAATGTCGCCCTGGTGCCTGAAGTATAGGTGACGATCTGCTGCATGTAGTTTATTAATGGTCCGGAACCCGACAGCTTACAATATCGGAAATTAGGTATAGTGATAGAACTTTTAGGTATATATCTCCATTCCCAAACATAGGTCAAATTAGTCGCCTTTTTACAATACCAGGAACTAACGGTTGTCCATGTAACATTGTCAGGACTTACTGATAATGTATAAGTACCGGCGCCGGAACCCTGAAATTGCAGACGGTATTCTGTTAATGTATTTGTGCTTATAATTTTACCTAAATCAAGTATTGTCGCTGATTGCTGTGTTGAGTTACTTAAATTTATACTTGAATTTGTACTGTTAAAAAAGACGTTTACGGTAAAATTATCTAAAGCATAGTCAGAAGGATGAATAAAAGCCTTGATATATCTGAATGACGGGATTGGAATACTGGCCGGGGTTATGGAAACTGTTTGACTTGGCCTCCAGTAACTTGGTTTTGGAGGCGACACCCAATTATATATTGTATACCACGTTACATTGTCATTACTTACTGCCACACTCCAGTTTGTAGTATCCCGAGCCGGACAGTAACCATCAAAACTAAACCATCCATTGGTTATGTCAGAGGCATTAATACTTTTACCCAGATCAAAAACACGTTTTTTGATATAATAACCATCACCGTCGCTGTTAATATTGTCTGGCCCCCAAGGGCCATGACTTTCCCTTACAATCCATTCCGTACCTCCACCGCGAACTTCCGTATTATAGAAAACATAATCAAAGTTCTTGGCTTGAAGTTTACTCCCAACAATTGAATTAAGGTTATTAACCATCTGAGGGAACCTTGTATTATAGTTTGTTAAAAAGCCCTGAGAGAATACTATATCAACTTTTTGCTTGACCGTAGAGGTAAAGGAAGTTACCGGCGCAATATTAAGCACATCAGTTGTTTTATCGACTTGAAGCTTAGTTGTAGTATCACTTCTTTTATAGTCAGAATCAGCAATAAAACTAGCGATAGTTTCCTGGCCAAAAGCCTCTTTCACTTCTAATTCAAAAAGGTATTTACCTACTTTATTCGTCCTTAGTATTGGAGAAGTATTATTTCCGCTGTCAAGGATACAAAATGTTTCATCCAGAAAAGAACCGTCATTATTGGAATCAAATTTATACTTCCAGATTCTTTGTGAGATTAGATCCCCATCCAATGATAATGATTTATCAACCGGTTTTATACTGGCATAACTTTGGTCAGCAGGGTTGCGGAAAATAACTGCCGAAACTGTAAAGTTAGCGATGGGTGGATCATCGGGAACAATTACAATATCCTTATAAGCCCATTCAGAAGGGTATTTGGAATTATGTACCCGCAGCCCCACCTTATAAATACCGGCTTTTTTAAATAGAATATCCCGTTTAGTACCTGATTTTGTCCCTAATTTAATATCCGCTGCAGCACCACCGGAGACAGGTGTGATAGTCCATTCGTCAAGAGAAGAATCGATTGGAAATAACATCGGAGAGGTGCTTGAAGAAGAATCAAGGGTTACTTTGCGATTTTCTTTCAGCGAACCACCGTAATCAATTACAGCTGCAGGAACCGGCTTATTTACCGTAATGGAATGGGTTACAGAACCGGTTAACCCCTGATCGTCTGTTACAGTCAGTTTTAAATTATAAGTCCCGCTGTTTGCAAACGCAACTGTTCCCCCACCCTGGCCCAGGCTGGAAGCAACACCTGTAGAATTATCAAACCGCCATCTCCAGTCAACCACCTCTCCGTCGGGGTCTGTCGAATTTTCAGTTACAGTAACGGAATCACCTTCATAAACTCTGGTAGGCCAGCTGTATTTAGCCACAGGAGGTTGATTGACCGGCTCAGTGGTTGGTGTAGGAGTAGGTGTGGGGAGTGGAGGACCAGGTATTCTTTCATAGACAGCCCACTCACCCCAGGCATCCCAACTCTGCACCCGCCAGCCACAAATAGAAGCTATGTCACTGAGTTTGGCAAAATTGTAGTAACCGGAAGGTGTTCTGATGCTAGAATACTGCAATTGAGATATTACAGTATTGTAATCACCGCCAAATTCAGACACCCAGGCCGCCCACTGATCGTTACCGACAACCAGGTATCCATTGTTCACATTAGATGTTGTTAAGGCAAAATTTACCGCCGTTCCATGTTGATCTGTTTTGTCGTTAAAATATACCTTCCAAGGTCCAACAGACCAATAACCATTATTATTCCACCAAACATAATCAGCTCCAGTAACAGTACCGTAAGGGGGTGTCATATGGCCTAATTTGTAACCATAGTTCCTGGCTGTGACGAAAGCATAAGCATAATTAGTAAAAACAAAAAGGGCTATAAGGATAGGAACTAGGCATAAGCGTTTTTTGCTCATAAAATCAGTCCTTTCAAGCAGGGAAACTACAGGGCTTTGTTAACCAATACCAGGATAGCCGCTATTTCGGCCCTGGTGATATTCCCTTGCGGCCGGAATGTACCATCTGGATAACCTTTAATAAAGCCTTGGCCAACCCCGAAAACTATACCATCAGCAAAGCGGGCTTTAGTCATATCCTTAAAAACAACCTGTTTGGGAACAGTGTTATTAAAATCACTATGGTTTTTAAGTACCGCATGGATAACAGCAACAACCTCTTCCCTGGTTATCTTTTTGTCGGGTAAAAACTTGCTCCCAAATATCCTTGTGGCTTCCTCCCTGCTCATATAACCTAGCAGCTGGTTAGTTATCTCATAGGCCCAATGTTTCGCCATAAAGTCAGGGAACATCCCGGAAGTGTCGTACTTAGAACCTGCCGGGTATTTGTTCTTTAAAAGGTTGCTCATAATTGCCGCGAACTCAGCCCTGGTGATATTCCCATTCGGCCTGAATGTACCATCCGGATAACCCTTGATATACCCGGCAGCTGTAAGTTCATAAATTACCTTATACGCCCAATAACTCGAATCAAGGTCGGAAAACATCATGTATTTATGAGGGAATGTGATAACTGCATCCCAGGATTCGGCCGGATTATTCCAGACATCAATATATCCTGTAACATTACCATTATCATCTGCTGAAGCTGCGCGCCGGTCCTCCGGTGGGATGTAATTAACCCCGGAATCAGGGTAATAGATAAAAGTTTCCTGAGCAATTCCTTTACCGTTTGTGTAATTAAAAAAACTTAGATAGATACCCATACCATCTGGGTTTGTTACATTTAAAACGACATTCTCCCCGCCAAAACCTGAATAAACACCTTCCCAATGTAACCAAATACCAATATACTCTCCATTGTCTTTTTGTACCCCCCACATATAATTTTTGGTTACTTTAGGTAAAGTTAATGTTATGATTTTCTCAGTCTTGGCCTTAGAGACATCCCACTTTATTTGGTCAAAAATTGTTTCAGCATAAGTTATATCTTCTTGAGAAACATATGATTCGCCGCCAGGTGTAAAAACGTCAAACGCCAGGGCCGAACCACCAAAATTGATTATAGCAACCACTATTAAGCCAATCACTATAAGTCTTTTCATTTACATCATCCCCTTAAAGTTTTTTCAATACATTAAACAAGACAGCTGCTATCTCGGCTCTGGCGATGTAGTATTTAGCCTTAAACGACCCATCAGGGTATCCGGAAACACTCTCCTTTTACAATTTGCTCACAGATACCGTAAAAGTCGAAAAGTAAATTGCTTATTCTACATCCCTAGACCCTTCTCCTCTTTTTTCCATGTTTACCACAATGATGCATATAAGCCGTATAATGCGGTTTTCTTCACCTGAAATACCGACTTCGACACCTCAAATACCGACTTCGCGGCATAAAAAAATATTTAAGGTTTGCCTCTAGCAGGCAAACCTTAAATATTTTCCACACTCGTATCTAAAAGGAGGTTTGCACAGCAAACCCTCCTATTTCTCACTTCCCACTCTCCACTCACCACTAGCACCACATTGAATCAATACTATTTAAGCAGTTCCCGCACAAAATTCGGCAGAGCAAAACAGGCTTTATGGATGTCTTCATTATAATATTTCAAATTCATCGCCTTTAAGAGTTTTTTGCCAGGTTTGGCCTGGGCCGGGTCATATTTTTTACTGCCCAGCGTAAAAGTCCAGAATCCGCCGGTATAGGTGGGTATAGCCGTCAGGTATGTTTCCGTAATCGGAAACAGTTTGGAAATTCGTTGATTGGCGGCGGCCAGCAGTTCCTTATTAAACAAAGGCGAACCGGTCTGGGCGACGAGGATGCCCTCTGGTTTTAAGGCCTGATGGATATCTGTATAGAACTCCTGAGTGTACAGTCCTTCAGCCGGACCGATCGGGTCTGAGGAATCAACTATCACAATGTCGTAGTAATCCTGCTTCCGTTTTACAAATTCGAGCCCGTCTTCAATAAAGAGCCTGACTCTTTTATCTGTAAGGGCACAGCTTATTTCAGGCAGGTATTTCCGGCAGGCCAGGATAACATTTTCATCTATTTCAATTAAGTCGGCCTGCTGCACAGAGGCGTATTTTACGACCTCTCTGATCGAGCCTCCGTCCCCTCCCCCGATGACGAGCACTTTTTGCGGGTTGGGATGGGACATCAGGATGGGGTGAACGATCATCTCATGATAAATAAATTCATCCTTTTCCGTTGTCTGGACCAGGCCGTCTAAGACAAGGGCTTTACCAAAGTCCATCGTATTGATTACAGCCAGGTGTTGATAGCTCGTCTGTTCCGTATGGATCGTTTCTGTGAATTTCCAGTTAACACTGTATCCTTCGGAATGTTTCTCGTTCAGCCAGAATTCCATAACTGTTGTAGCACCTCCCTGGGGTATAGTCAGTTAATATTTCTATGCAAACGTTAGGGAATCCTGCAGATATGTAATTTTAGTTTCCTATTCATCAAGGAGTTTGTATTTTTCGAGCTTTTGATACAGGCCCGCCCTGGAGATGCCAAGCATCCTGGCGGCTTTCACCTTATTTCCCCCGGTTCTCTGAAGGGCCTGAATGAGGGCATTGCGCTCTGTATCTTCGAGGATCATCTTAAGAGAAATCCGGTCACTTATCTTGATTTGGGTCTGCGTAATTTTCTTCAGGTATACAGGCAGGTGATGTGGTTGAATAATCTGGTCCTCGATTACAATAAAGGCCCGTTCCAGGACGTTTTCCATTTCCCTGACATTACCCGGCCAGGCATGTTTAATAAAAATATTGTAGACCTCAGATGATATCCCGATAACTTTTTTGCCAAACTCGTTATTGTATCTCTCGATCATAAAATTGATTAATGGCTCAATATCTTCCCGCCTGTCCCTTAATGGCGGGATGTAAAAGCTGAGCACATTCAGCCGGTAATAAAGGTCTTCCCGGAAATTGTTCTCCTTAATCAGGTCTTCCAAATTCCGGTTCGTGGCTGCCACCACTCTGACATCGACCGGTATCGCTTTATCATCTCCCAGGCGTTGAACCTCTTTCTCCTGTAAAACCCGGAGCAGTTTGGCCTGCATCTCTAAAGACATATCACCTATCTCATCAAGAAAGATTGTGCCCTTGTCGGCCAGTTCAAACTTGCCGATCTGACCGCCTTTTTTAGTAACAGCCAGGGCGCCTTCCACAAACCCGAACAACTCTGATTCGAGCAGGTTCTCCGGAACAGCGGCACAATTCACCATAACGAAGGGTCCGTGCTTTCTGGCACTTTCCAAGTGCATGGCATGGGCAAATAACTTTTTGCCTGTCCCAACCTCCCCGCGCAGTAGAACTGTTGAACTGCTGGGGGCGACTTTCTTAATCGTTTCTTTAATCTGCGCAATTACCTGGCTTTTACCGACAATGTTATCTATTTTGTATTTGGCGCCTGAGACCTTCTCAAGCTGGTCTTTGTAATAGGCGAGTTTGTTTTTCAGGGAATTCACCTTGTTAACAAGGGAATCCATTTCATAGACATGCTTAAACATTATCTTCCCGATAGCGCCATTAATCTCTTTCCCATGGAAAACAGGCAGGTTAGAGACTATAACATCATTTCCCTTAATCTGTCTTAACTCTGCCAGTTGATGTTCACCTGTCATGAGGACACTCTTTAACGATAGTTCAGGTAAAACATTGGAAATGTCCTTTCCGGTGATTCTATCGTTTTTTACTCTTAGATAACTACAGAACGCCTCATTGCACATTTCAATATTTCCGGTCCTGTCTATAATCACTATCCCTTCATTGGTATTGTCCAATACTGCCTGCAGGACTTCTTTCATTTCTTTTACAGAGGAGAGTTCTTCGACGATTCTTTGCAGAAACCTGAGGTCTTCAATAACAGCCACTGCCCCGACTACTTCCTTGTCTTTGATAATAGGTGTGAAGTTGGCCAGACAGACCCTGTTGTTTAACATTATTCTTTGACCGAGTTCGGCGGCCCCTGTTCGCAGAATCACCGGCAGCCTCGATTCCGGCATAATCTCCTGGATGTATTTACCGACTACATCATCCCTAAGGTCCATCAGGTTTTTAGCTGATTCATTAAAGACAACCACATACCCGTTTTTGTCAACAGCAATTATCCCGTTATATGTTGAATCAAGTATAAAACCGAGACTGTATTCCCAGTTACTGAGGGCCTTTTGTGATAATGTCATGATCAATCCTCCAAGCTAAAGTACAGACCTTCTCTATTTAATTTTATCTCATTTTTAAGTTCCTTGACTTTAGTTTTTCCCGTAATGGTCGGTTTTGGGAGTTTAATGGCTTCTGATAAAGATAAACCGTTCTTTTTCGCGGGCAAATGGCATTAACAAATTTCCATTATCCATTTGGCGAATAGCAGTTATTGTTTTAAGGACATAATTATATCTGTAACTAATTTACTATTGATAGGCAAGAAGAGGAGTGGGTTATATGTCAGGTAAAATTCTGGCGGGTTTAATGTTAATTCTGGGCGGCAGTGTGACTTTATACATTCTTTACAAAGGTGTACTGGCTGTTCTGCAGCCTGTTGTGCAAAAAAAACTGCAGCAGAAGATGGCCAAAGATAAATATGACCTGTTGGAAAACAGCCTGCAGCTGCACCAACAGGTCGACCAAACCCAGGTCAAAAAGACTCAGCAGAAAATGAAAAAGTAAACCGGTATCAGTGGACAACCAGTACCGGCTGCTTAGAAATGTGAGTAACCCGGTCGCTGACACTGCCGAGAAACAACCCTTTGACCTCACCCATGCCTCGGCTGCCTATGACAATGAGGTCATATTTATCGGCAGCTTTTTCAGCGATTTCCTGGGCCGGCGCCCCAAAACATATTGCCGTGTCGTACTCAATTGAATAGGGTTTGAGGATTGTTTTGGCTTTAGCCAGGTATCCTTCCCCTTCGTTTTTCAATTCCTGAATCAATGATTCGAGCAGGGTAACGGAAGCAGAGCTGGTTATGCTAATTGTCCGTGAGGTCAATGGGACCACATGGTATGCTGTAAGTTTGGCCTCAAACCGTTTAGCGATTTCAGCCCCGTACTGTAAGGCCTTATAAGAGTTCTCGGAGCCGTCAATAGGAACCAGAATGTTTGTAAACATATTAATCCTCCCTTCAAAATCATTTATTCTCTAACTACCATTGGCCTTATCTGCAATCAGCTCATTAATTATTCCGGCATTATTATAACAGTTTTGGAGACACTATGTTTTAATAATAAATTCAGGAGTTGATTTAGATGGTAATACGGGATACCACGGCACTGGGAGCGCTAGCCGGAATCGCAGCAACTATTCCACAGTTAATTATTGATTTCCTGTTTGTACAATTTGGCTTTTCAAAGTATTATGCTTTTCAATTGTCAGCAGGTATATTTGTTTCTGAAAGATTTACAGATGATGCTCTGGGTTTACTTCTGGGAGGTATGGTTTGGATGGCTACAGCTATGATCCTGGGAATAGCCACTGTTTATTATTTAAAGAAAACAGGTACAGATTTCTGGTGGCTTAAGGGTATAATAGTCTCAAACCTGCTAATGTATACATTTATCTTTGGATTTCTGTTTAATATTGGCGCCGGACAGGTAGTGCCTCTTGACATTCCGACAAACCTAACGATGTTTATTACCAACGTTATTTTCGGTATTACGGTCGCTTATTTGGTTTTAAGGTGGGGGGATAATTCTTTACTTTACGCTAAAAAGTAACACTATCAGATTTAAGTATTTTTTTAAATATACCACTCCGGCTGGATGTTGTCGAGTAAAAATACAGCACCTGAATTCTTTATTTATTTGAACGAACGGTCGATGCTCCTATATTGGACAGCCTCGGCAATATCGTTTTCGGTTATTTTTTCCGTACCGTTCAGGTCAGCTATTGTCCTGGCGACCTTCAACACTCTGCTGTATGCTCTGGCGCTGAGGCAGAGTTTATCAAAGGCCTTTTTTATTAATGCGGCAGCCTTCCCTTCCAAACAGCAGTGAAGTCGAATCTCTTTGTTCCCCATGGCAGCATTTGAATTGATGCCAGTTCCCGCAAACCTTTCCTGTTGAATAAGTCTGGCCTTAACCACGCGCTTCCTGATTTTCTGCGAACCTTCCCCTCTTTTGTCCTCCCGCAGTTCCTCATATTTAATCCTGGGGACTTCAATATGGATATCAATCCTGTCCAACAGGGGTCCGGACACCCTGCTTTTATATCTGGCCACCTGTGCCGGGGTACATGTACACTCTCTCGATACGTCTCCCTGGTAGCCGCACGGGCAGGGGTTCATCGCAGCTACGAGCATCATCCTGGCCGGGTATTCGATACTCCCGTTAACCCTGGATATACATACCCTGCCATCCTCCATTGGCTGCCTGAGTGATTCTAAGGTATCCCTCGTAAACTCAGGAAACTCATCCATGAATAATGTACCATAATGTGAGAGGCTGATCTCTCCGGGTTTGGCGATACTTCCTCCCCCAACCATCCCTGATTTTGTAACATTGTGATGGGGAGACCGGAATGGCCTGTTTATCACGAGGGGCATTTCGCTTTTGACGAGACCGGCAATACTGTAGATTTTAGTGACCTCCAGGGCCTCGGCAAAAGACATCGCCGGGATTATGTGGGACAGCCGGCGGGCCATCATTGTCTTCCCCGAGCCGGGCGGACCGATCATAATAACATTATGCCCGCCGGCAGCCGCAACCTCCAGCGCCCTTTTAACCCTGAACTGGCCATAGACATCAGCCATGTTTTCACTGGGTTCAAGGGACATCTGACCGACCAGGCTGTTGATATCCACCCTGTGCCTGGGCAGATTCTCCGTGCCATTGAGAAAACCTGTTAACTGTCTCAGGTTTGATAAGGGGTAGACCTTACATTCTTCAACCAGGGCGGCTTCATCCCTGTTTTCGGTCGGGACTATAACCCCCTCAGAAGTTGTATTATCCCTTGCCGCCACAACACTGGGGAGGATACCGGTAACCCCTCTGAGCGAGCCATCCAGCGACAGCTCGCCAAAAAAAACATATTTCCTATAGTTATCATTAGCCAGCTGTCCTGATGCTGCCAGCAGTCCCACGGCAATGGGCAGATCAAACACAGGCCCGACTTTCCGCCGGTCAGCAGGGGCCAGATTCACTGTAATCCTTCCGAGCGGGAACACAAACCCGGAGTTTTTGATAGCTGCCCGCACCCTCTCCTTCGACTCTTTCACCGAGGCGCCTGGCAGCCCGACTATCTCAAGCCCGGGCAGGCCATTGGAGATGTCAACTTCGACATCAACAACATATCCCTCCAGGCCGAGCATGGCGATGCTTTTGGTTACGGCAAGCATGGCTGTACCTCCAGTCGAGTTGTAAGTGAGTTGCTAGTTGCTAGTTCCTAGTTGTTAGTTAAAAAGCAAACCAATGGGCACTTATCAGAGGCAGGTGCAGTGGTCAGTGATGCCTCGTTCCGCATTGAGCGGAATGAGGCGAAAAGGTTGATTCGCGCGCGGCGCGAACCTTCCGATTATATACTCCGTGCTAAAAACAGTTTTCCAAAACCTTAATAGACTCAGGTTGATTATCTTTATTCAGCAGTATTGAATAGACGTCAAATCTGTAACCCGCGGAAGGTGTAAAATGCTTTGATAAGTAATGCAGGGCCATAAGACGCAGTTGTTTTTGTTTGCGCAGGTCGACTGCTTCCTCCGGTGTGCCGTATCTCGTGGATTTGCGGGTTTTTACTTCAATGAAAACGATACTGCCCCGGTCTTTGGCCACAATGTCTATTTCCCCGTAGCGGGACCGGAAATTCTGTCGCAGGATGGCACAGCCTTTTTCTTTCAGTATCGATATGACTAGGTTTTCTCCTAGGGCGCCAAGCTCCCGATTGTTAAACCTGTTGTTCAAGTTGAACACCACGCTAATTGCCATTTGTTTCCTTGGGATTATTCTACCACAGAGCGAACATTTGTTCTAGTGTGTTTTGGGAAATAAATAAAAAAATTAGCCGCGGATTATGCGGACAGGGAAAAAAAGAAATAACAGAGAGCTTAGCGCAGCAAAGCTGCAATCAAAACTTTTAAAAAACCAAAAAACAGCCACGGATTACACGGATGAACACGGATATAGCGGGATGAACACAGAATGTGATACCACTGGCTCTTTGTGATCTTAAGACCTCAAATTCTTCTTTGTGCCCTTAGACCATTGAGCAGTGCCCATTAGTCTTTGTGGTAAAAATGTCTTTTTATCTCGAATTCTCGACATGGTTTAGCTAAAGGAACAATAGCATCTACCACAAAGTTCACAAAAAACAAACCCCCGCCTGGGGGAAGGGGGATAAGCTTCCAGCCTGTTTAGTTGATTCAGGAGGAATTTGGCAGGATAATGCAGAATTTGAGTACATATTACATTCAGGCCGGGCGGCTGGGACAATCCCTACACCCCAGGAGGGGTCATACACGTCCTGGGTCGCATGGGCAGGAAAACGGTAATTTGAAAATCGATAACGAGAACATTGACAGCCTGGAAGACGGAAAAGTTGGGCGCAGCGACAGCGGAGCCGTTTAGCCTGTTTATGTGATGTGCCTTCGACCCCAAATAACACTTTCACCAATCTTCTTTTTACAACTACTATGCTTGAATATTATAATTGGGATAGATTCACGGAACCTTTTAGATGATTTTGCCGTCAAATTGTTGAGTCCATTTGTTTTGGAGGTATGATAATGAAAAAACTTCTATATTTACTTATCTTCACTGCTTTTATCTTGCAAGGATGTACTGGTAGGAACATTAAAACGGCTGCAAATAATGAACCTGTTGAAAAAACGACTATCCCAACAAAAGTTTATTCAAATGAGAAAATGCCCCTTTTGAGTGTAGCCGATATAGTTTCCTTGCAGGTTAATTTAGGGCTTCCATCAAATCGAAAACCACCGCTTCTCAATTCAATGAATGAATACGATAATAAAATAATCAAAAAAGTAGTTAACTGGTTGAACAGTTCAGAGACTATTGGAAATGAAATATTTTACGGTAAACGCGGGTATCCAACTACTGTTTCAATTAAATTGCGAAATGGTGACTATATATTTATTGAGCCAGCTTATATCATCAATGTAACGAAAAACCGAGATGGAAATACAACCTTTACAGGCAGTCAAATAAAGGGAGAAGTAGTGTTTGAAAAACGCAATCAAGACGACAAGCTATTAAAAAGAATTCGTTTAAAATCGCCAGAGGTCTATGACTGGCTTAAGGAAAAATGGAGAGAAGATGTATTGGTAATATCACATCAATAAGTTATGTTTGAGGAGAATCACACCCTCCTTTTTTTGTTTTCTAGAAATCAAACCCGGATAAGGCATTTCACATAACGCATATTGGCTAAACGAACTGGCCCGCCCCACAGGCCTTGCAATTTTCACAGCCGCCGATATCAAGCATCTTTGTTCTCACTATCTGACCACCCAAAACTTCGTAAAACTCAGGTCCTCCGGCTCCGAATCCAACAATTTGGCCGTCAACTTCTGCCACAAAACCGAATACAGGTGAGTCTTTCGGTCTAAAAATGCTTATGAAATGCTCCATAGCTTTTTCATATGTCAGTCCATTTATAAAATCATCTGATACTATCCCACGATACGTTGAGCGCCAGCTGTCTACATGTACCCTGGCAACTCCTGCTGCATCAGATAAACTTATTTCCCTAACAATCAATGTCTCAACCTCCAACTATACTTTTTGCAGAAACCCGACATAACCTTATTCCCTTCTCCCCATCCGAACAACTAGCCGCTGTTTTAACCGCGCTATCCGTGCCACCCGCGGCTGGTTTTTCAGGTGCCCATCTTTTCCAATTGTTTGTCATGCTGTTTACTCAATATTAGCTGCGAAATAATGGCCCCGCAAAAAGCCAGAAACATATCCCACTGGGTATCCCAGACATCACCCTGTGTTCCCAGGAAGGCATTGGCCGCTGTGCCGCTGGCCACAGCAACCCACCACTCGATGAATTCATAAAAAGCGCTGACAGCCAAACAAACACTTACTACCAGGAAAAACAACATTTTCCCTCTCTGCAGGGGTGATTTTCTAAGAAATATTTCCCTGGCAATCATTGCCGGGATGAATCCCTGGGCCAAGTGTCCCAGACGATCATAGTGGTTTCTGGCCAGGCCAAACGCATCTCTTATCCAGTTGAATACCGGCATTTCCGCATAGGTATAGTGGCCGCCTATAACTAAAATGATGGCATGAATACAGATTAGCATATAAACGAGATTAGTTAATCTAAAACGGTTATAAGTGTACAATACAATTATCAAACCTATAACAGCCGGCAAAACTTCCAGAACCCAGGTATAGTAATCTTTGGGCCTAATCCCTGACCAAATAAAAAAAACTAAAAATATAAGCAGCAATGTAAGATGTAGTTTGTTGACTTTAGCATCCATGTACTTATTCCACCTTTAATAACATATTTAGAGATCGCAGTTTCCTGTTTACAGTTTTCCGTTCATTAAAACCGCGGAGTGCGCGGAGGAGAAAGCAGACTTATATTCATATTCTCTTAGCCTGGTTTAAATCCAACTATCACCGCAAACTTATAGTATTTATATACACAGTTTAAGTTATTAAATCACTTCTGCCCGGCGATATCATCTATCGTTGCCTCCGGATGAGAGTATCTTCCGTGTTCATCAGTATAATATTTATTCCAATATCTTTCATTAGCCAAAGTTTTTTAGCTTGCAGCTCTGGGATATTTCACCCAATACTATTATAAATGAAATTGGTAATTTATAATAGCTCAAGCTGGAATTCGAAAATGTCAGGCCTGGATTCTTTTTTAACACAAAGACTAATAGGCATTTCTTTAAAGAAAAACCTTAGCGCAGCAAAGCTGCAATCAAAAGATTCTTTAACACAAAGGCTAATGGGCATTTCTATGTGGTCGAAGGATAAAAAGAAAGGCCACAAAGAGTATGGAATTACGCC
>PGZN01000060.1 GCA_002840165.1 Firmicutes bacterium HGW-Firmicutes-8 | reverse complement strand
GTGATCTTATGACCCCACATTGAACCTTATGCTCTTAGACCATTGAGCAGTGCCTGTTAGACTTTGTGGTAAAAATTGTTTTTGATTTATGAATCTAGCTTTATTAAATACAAGAACTTTGAAGCATAAGTATTCTTTCTCCTCCGCGTACTCCGTTATCTCCGCGAACTCCGCGGTTTTAAAGAGTCGCGAAGTAACTTGGACAACATAGATTAATTCCCTGAGGTTACATCTGTGTAAGTGAGAAAACTGTGGTAAGAATATCCACATTAGTTAATATGTTTTTGTATTTAATAATTTCTCAAAGTACAGATTTATTTAATTGAACTGGGGAGTAGGAATTATTGATTACTCTCTGTGTCCTCTTCTTTTCACTGAATCACGATATCTCTGTGTACTCTGTGGTATCTTTTAAGAAAGGGATTGTTGTTACCTAACACCTAACGCCTAGCACCATTGATGTTGACAACGATAAATGTTCATGTTATACTCTTTTGTGTATCGGACGGAGGGGTGTCCGAGCGGTTGAAGGAGGCGGTCTTGAAAACCGTTGAACTCTTACGGGTTCCGTGGGTTCGAATCCCACCCCTTCCGCCATGAATCAATTGACAATTGACAATTAAAACATTTTCAACAATCGTCAAGGAGAGCTGGCCGAGTCGGCTGAAGGCGATCGCCTGCTAAGCGATTATATGGGCTTAAACCTGTATCGCGGGTTCGAATCCCGCGCTCTCCGCCATTCATGCGCCCGTAGCTCAGTTGGATAGAGTGTCTGACTACGAATCAGAAGGTCACAGGTTCGAATCCTGTCGGGCGCGCCACTTTACAAATTGACAATTGATAATTGATAATGGACGGGGTTGCTGCCGAATTGTTTTAACTTAAGCAAATTTGAAAGTCGTACCTGGGGTACGCCTTTTTCAACAGTAAACCCGAATAGGCTGTTTAAAAGCGAGTATAGCAAGGAAGCAGTTTTTTCCGAGGGCGAATCGTCCTCGTCCAAAAGTTAAAATGAATCAAAGGCGATTGAAAAGCGAGTATAGCTAGGAACCCGGTTTGCCGATGCCGGAGGCGTACTGGACGTACGTTGACGGTATCGGCAAACCGGGTGACAACGCTAGACGAAGCTTTTCAATCGCCGTGCGGTCCTCGTAGTACAATGGATAGTACAACCGCCTCCTAAGCGGTAGATTCAGGTTCGACTCCTGACGAGGGCACCATCAAATCAATTAACAATTGAGAATTGACAATTGACAATTACCGGGTGACAGTGATGGCACCGGATTGATATGGAAGACAGTTGGGATGTTTGCTTTGGATCATGAGTTTTTTATGAACATAGCGCTTGAAGAAGCCGAAAAGGCATTTGCCTTAGGGGAGGTGCCGATAGGGGCTGTTATTGCCCTGAGTTCTGAGGTGGTTTCAAGGGCCCATAATATGAAAGAACAGTGTCATGATGCCACGGCCCATGCCGAAATGGTGGCTATCAGACAGGCTTTGGAAAAATTGGGGCATTGGCGTCATCTTAAGGAAGCGGCCTTATATGTTACCGTAGAGCCCTGCCCCATGTGCGCGGGAGCAATTGTGCAGACTCGTATCAAAACATTGGTTTATGGCACTGCAGACATTAAAGCAGGGGCGGTACATTCATTGATGAACATTGTCCAGGACCCACGGCTGAATCACCAGGTAGAGGTAATCGCCGGAGTTCTTGAACAGGAATGCAGTGAGTTGATGAAAAAGTTTTTTGTTAGTCTGAGAAAATAGTAGTTGTGTAGATAAAATTATAATAAAAGGTTTGCGAGCGTAAGCGAGCAAACCATCCTTTTACCCTCGTTCCGCTCAATGCGGAACGAGGTAAACTGGCCACTGGCCACTGGCCACTGGCCACTGGTCACTGCACGGAGAGATGGCTGAGTGGTCGAAAGCGCTCGACTCGAAATCGAGTGACCCTTTACTGGGTCCCAGGGTTCGAATCCCTGTCTCTCCGCCATATTTGTATATAAGCTAAGGGATTCCAGCCTTTTGGGGCGGGAATCCCCTTTTGTTTAAAATCTTAAAAAATCCTGATGAAGGTTAAAGTGAAACCGTCAAAGACATTCTCGGTAAGAACCATGGTCCTAAAGTTGGGAAAACTAACGATCATATCAGGGTATCCGGTTACCTCCAGAACCTGGCTTGTGGTCCCGAATATTGTTGGTTTGGTCACTACCCGGTACCGGGCCCTGTTTAATAAAACGTTGTTGCGAAACTCGTAGAAATTGCCAATACCGTCAAAAGCAAATATCCTCGTATATCCCACCGTCGCCGGAGTCTGGGTAATTCCTGCAATCCCGCCTACTGATTGTACCCAGTACCAAAAGCCAAACAGGGGCATAAAATACACCTCCCACACTGATGTTGTTTTATGTTATTCGGTAAAAACACCTTCGGAGAAGAATTCTCTCTGAAGGTGTTTTTAATTTTATACTTTTCCAACAGGCTTAACAGTACAATACTGTTTGGGCTACCCCGATAAAATATGCCGACTCCCGGCGGATGTGATTGATGACCACAGGTGCGGTTGGGTTACTGCGCACAGCTTCACTTTCGGCAGAAATAGCATTTAAGAGGGCAATAAAATTCTGGCTCTGACAGATGGTAAGGCGGATTAAATCTAAGATTTCCCGGTACAATTCGGGGTTTATACAGTACCCTGATCTAACTATAGTTTCGATGTATTTTCCTATGGTGGCGTCTGTTTGGGTAAATACCTGTTCCCATGCCTTTAGCTGTTCCACAAAGACCGGTTCCAGGTTAGGTACGATAACCCTAATAACTACCGTATGTTCCGCTTCCTGCCGCTTCCAGAACTCCGCTTCATCAAGCACCCTAAGTAAAGTTTTATCTCCATAATTAAAACGCATTGTTATTCTTCCTTTCTTATTATGTTAATTTAGTATATTGTTGTTGGAAGAATAAAGTGCATTTGAGGTACAAAGTAAAGGATTCCAGCCCAATGGGGCAGGAATCCCTTTTTCATTAAGGTAAACTAACCGAAGCTTATGGGCGGCCCGTGGAAAAACCTTCGGATTAAGGTGTCTTCAAATAGGGTAGTGTTCGTTACAGTCTAAAAATAAGGAGGAAGCGCGTATGTTTAAATGAGGATTAGTAACGATTTAAAAACTGATATGATAAGGGAGGACAAGTCATGAGGTTAAAAAAAATGTTAGCCATACTGCTGATGGCAGCGTTAATATTACTTAAATGTTGAAGCCGCCAAGTATTATCTTACGGGCTTTAAACCACCCCAATAAAAAGGGCCAGCCTGGGGGCTGTCCCTTTTTATTTTGCCAGGAATGGTATTATTTTTATCTCCTAAAATGCTATACGAGAGCCAAAAATACTTGCGTTTAACCAATTTTAATTGTATAATGATTAAGCAAAAATCTCAAGCAATCGACCACGGAGAGGTGTCCGAGTTGGCCGAAGGAGCACGACTGGAAATCGTGTAGGCGGGGACAACCTGCCTCGAGGGTTCGAATCCCTCTCTCTCCGCCATTATGTTTACTCGTGGCCAGTCCACTGTTTAGTGGATACTGGCCTTGTTTTTACTGGTCACTGGCCGCTGGCCACTGGCCACTGACCCCAAATGAATCAGTATAAGTTTGGCCGTGCTACACGGGGAGGTAGCGGTGCCCTGTACCTGCAATCCGCTATAGCAGGGTGGAATTCCTGTCCCCGGCATTATTCCGTGGGGTCTGACCGTTGTAAGTGACGTTGAAGATTGGGTCTTACGCAATACGAACTTGTGAACCCCGTCAGGTCCGGAAGGAAGCAGCGGTAAGCAGGAACTCGTGTGTGCCGTAAGGGCGCCTGGTCCGAGTTAACTGCAGCGGTAACGCTCGGGGAGTAATCGTCAAAGACAGGTGCACGGCTTATTAATTTTTAACAACCGGTACATTTGGTATCGGTTGTTTTTTTTCTTTGAGCGCAGCTTTTTGGAGGTAGTTAAAAAAGGATTTAAACATTTTCACAGCGAATTAAATAACGGGTTGCGAGAGATATTTATCTTATTAAGATAATACATGAACTGATTATTACGAGGTGTAAACAATGAGTTATGTGGCGCTCTACCGGTCATTTCGACCGCAGAAGTTTGGCGATATAGTTGGCCAGGAACATATCAGCAGGACAATGCAGAATGCTATCAGGACAAACCGGATTGCCCACGCTTACCTCTTTTGCGGCCCCAGGGGTACTGGTAAAACAACTACTGCCAAGGTATTGGCCAAAACATTGAACTGTCTTAACGGACCCGATGTCGAACCGTGCAACCAGTGTGAAAATTGTAAAAGAGTGACTGAAGGAACTTCTATGGATGTAATGGAAATTGATGCTGCTTCCAACAGGGGTATAGATGAGATCCGGGATTTGAGGGAAAAAGTTAAGTTTGCTCCAACCGAAGGTAAATATCGTATATATATCATTGATGAAGTGCATATGCTGACAACAGAGGCTTTTAATGCCCTGCTCAAAACCCTGGAAGAGCCGCCCAGTCATGTTATTTTTGTACTTGCTACGACAGAACCCCATAAAATCCCGTTAACAATCCTTTCCCGCTGTCAACGTTTTGATTTCAGGCGAATCAGCCTGAGTGATATTACCGACAGGCTGCGTAAAGTAATTAATGACCTGGGTATCAATGTAGATGACGAAGCGCTGCTGCTAATCGCCAGGATAGCAGAAGGCGGAATGCGTGATGCTTTAAGTGTCTTAGACCAGTGTATTTCTTTTGGTGGAGACAGGGTCTCGGTGGAAGATGTGAATGCGGTCTTAGGTACAGTTAATGCGGAGTTCTTGTTTCAGATGGCTGAAAGTTTCGGAAATAAAGATATTACCGGTGGGCTGAAACTGGTAGATGAACTGGTCAGGCAGGGCAAGGACATGCGGCAGTTTGCCAAAGACCTGACAGAGCACTTTCGTAATTTGTTATTAGTTGCGGTATGTAATAATGTTGACGACCTTATTCCTGTTTCCCGGGAGGTTTTTGAAATGATGGGGAAACAGGCTTCTGTTTTGGGGAAAGATAAAATCATTTCTTTAATTGAGCTGTTTACATTTGCTGAACGGGAAATGAGGTGGACTTCTCAACCCAGGCTGGGTTTGGAGCTTGCTGTCATAAAAGCCGGAGAGGCAGTTTTAACAGGTGATAATAAGGAATTAATCGGCAGGATTACACGGCTGGAAGAGCTGTTAGCCCAAGGTCAAACTGTTTCCGGTGCCGCTGCCGATACTCCTGGTCAGACTAAACCCAGGCCGGGGAAACCCAATGAGGAGAGACCGGCTCCTGAAAACAAACCCGCTTGTTTAGAACAGGAGAATACAATTGATGGTGGTCAGACCGAAATGGTAGATGCCGAAATGATAAGGACCTGCTGGCAGGAAATTTTGGACCGGATAAAAAAAGTGCGCATGTCAGCACAGGCTTTTCTAATTGAAGGAAAACCGGTAGATGTTAAAGACGGAAGCTTGATTTTGAGTTTCCCGGCGGAATATGGGTTTCACAAAGAAAAGGTTGAACAGCCGGAAAACAAAAACGCTATAGAGCAGGTACTTAAAGAGGTTACAGGTACCCGGCTGAGACTAAAATGCAAATTTGTCAGCGAGTTTGCTGAGGAAACGGAGAGAGTTTCCATCCCGGTAAAAAAGGATACAATTGTTGAAGAAGCTATCAGGTTATTTGGTGAAGATGTAATCGAAATAAAAGACTAATTTTTATGTCCGGATAACTTTTTGCTTTCGGGATAACTTTCTTTTATTTAAGGAGGAGATTGTGATGATGGGCAACATGGGAAAAATGATGAAACAGGTGCAAAAAATGCAGGCAGATATGGCTAAACTGCAGGAAGAGCTCGTTAACCAGACGGTTGAGGCAACTTCCGGCGGCGGGATGGTCAAAGTTGTGGCAAATGGGAAGCAGGAAATTATGTCAATTAAGATAAACCCAGAGGCAGTTGACCCAGAGGATGTGGAAATGTTGCAGGACATGGTGATGGCAGCTGTTAATGAAGCCTTACGCCAGTCCCAGGATATGGTTGCCCGGGAAATGAGCAAAATCACCGGTGGAATGAACATACCCGGACTATTTTAGGTAGGTGAACTGATGCTGTACTATGCCGAACCAGTTGCCAGGCTCATAGAAGAATTAAGCAAGCTGCCGGGTATAGGACCGAAAACGGCGCAAAGACTGGCTTTTTACATTCTCAACAGAGATCCGGGGGAGGTCAGGGAACTGGCCAAAGCGATAGTTCAGGCCAGGGAGAAAATCAGATATTGTTCGGTCTGCAGCAACCTGACAGATTTGGATCCGTGTCAAATATGCCGGGACGAGTCACGCAGCAGGTCAGTTATCTGTGCTGTCGAAGAACCACGGGATGTTGTGGCTATAGAAAAAACCAGAGAATATAAGGGGTTATATCATGTGCTGCAGGGGGCCATTTCACCGATGGAGGGTGTTGGCCCGGACGAGCTGAGAATTAAAGAGCTGTTGGCCAGGCTTCAGAACAACGATGTACTGGAAATTATTGTCGCTACCAATCCCAATATAGAGGGTGAAGCTACTGCCATGTACCTGGCCAGGCTGATCAAACCATTGGGAATTAAAGTTACCCGGATTGCCCATGGCTTACCGGTAGGCGGGGATTTGGAATATGCGGATGAGGTAACTCTTTCCAAAGCGTTGGAGGGCCGCCGGGAAATTTAAAAAAAATTGTTTACTTATTTCTCAGTTTATGCTAAAATTACCCTCAAATATATTTTTGTTTTTAAAGCGTTGACGGAGATAAGTAAGCCGGAACCTAATCTTGACAGGGAAGTGGGGTCACCGACTGAGAGCCCCTTAAGATATGGCTGACTGAAATTCACTCCAGAGCTGCCGGTTGAAAAGCTTGAAATGATGGCTGTGTAGACTTGGCCGGAACTCCACCGTTAAAGGGAAGAGGGTATCAGACGAGTGACCAGTGTCCAGTGGCTAGTGGCCAGTGGATGGGTAAAATAAAAGGTCCTTGGCTCGTACCTGCTGAAGAGGACCGGATGGTCAATTAGGGTGGTACCGCGAGCAACTTTCGCCCCTTACAGGGTGAAGGTTTTTTTATTTTAACGGTATCTTACCGATTACTACGGTTAACTTGGGTGGTACCGCGGAAGTTAAGGCTTTCGTCCCATTGGGGCGGAGGTCTTTTATTTTTGTATTTCTGAATAAAAAAAACGGGGAGGAATTAGAATGGTTGTGGTAATGGATTTAAGGGCTACCGAAAAACAAATTAAAGATGTTAAAAAACGCCTGGAGGAATATGGATTTAAAGCCCACTTAATTAAAGGAGTTGAGCGTATAGTGATAGGGGCTATCGGTGACCATAAGCAAATCTCATCTTCCGGTATTGAGATTATGCCCGGGGTGGAAAAGATTGTCCCAATTATGAAACCGTTTAAACTTGTAAGCAGAGAAACAAAAGCGGAAGATACTATTATTAAAGTTAAGGGATTTACCGTCGGGGGTGGAGAAATCTCTGTTATAGCCGGACCATGTGCGGTGGAAAGCAGGGAACAGCTGCTGGAAACGGCTCGTTTAGTCAGGGCGGCCGGGGCCAAAGCGATTAGAGGCGGCACGTACAAACCAAGGACTTCACCATACAGCTTTCAAGGCATGGAGGAGCAGGGACTCGAACTGCTGGCTGAGGCCGGCAGTGAATCAGGGCTGGCTACCATTACGGAAGTTATTGATGAAAGTAGTTTGACTTTAGCAGCTGAGTATGTAGACATGATTCAGATTGGCGCCCGTAACATGCAGAATTTTCACCTGCTTAGAGCTGTAGGTAGAATCAACAAACCTGTAGTGTTAAAAAGGGGCCTGTCGGCAACAATGGAAGAATGGTTAATGGCAGCTGAGTATATAATGTCAGAAGGGAACTATAATGTAATTCTCTGTGAAAGGGGTATCAGAACCTTTGAGACTTACACCAGGAATACATTAGACTTAAGCGCTGTACCGGTGATTAAGCAGCTCAGCCATTTGCCTGTAATAGTAGATCCCAGTCACGCTACGGGAGAGTGGCGCTTAGTAGCGCCTTTATCAAAAGGGGCCATCGCGGTCGGGGCCGATGGCTTGTTAATCGAAGTACATCCTGATCCATGTAAAGCCTTATGCGACGGGCCGCAGTCCCTGACACCGGGCAACTTCCAACAGTTAATGGAGGAACTGCTGCCTATTGCCAAGTGTGTTGGAAGAAAACTTGCTGTGGGGGGATGAAGATAATGAATGCCAAATACGGGTATCTGGGGCCAAAAGGAACCCACTGTGAAGAAGCGCTTTATATTTACCTGGGCGCCAAAGACACCGGGGCTGTGCCATATTCCGGGGTAGAGCAGGTGATAGCTGCCGTGCGGGCGGGGGAAATTTCGCATGGCCTGGTTCCCTTGGAAAACTCTATCGAAGGTACGATAAACCTTAGTCTGGACCTTATTGCACACGATCAAGAGCTAAAAATAGCGGGTGAAGTGATACTTCCCATAAAGCATAACCTTTTGAGTAAGCCAGGGATTCAGAAAGCACAAATTAACCTTGTTGTCTCACATCCCCAAGCCCTGGCGCAGTGTAGAAAATACTTAAACCGGCATCACCCGGGGGTCCCTTTCTGTGAAGTTAACAGTACTGCCGAAGCAGCCCAAATGGTTGCCGGGGGAAACGACTATATGGCTGCAATTGGAAATGAAAGAGCGGCTGAGATATACGGTCTTGAAATAGTTGAGCAGGATATTCAAGATTGTAAGGACAACCGAACAAGATTTGTAGTTGTTTCCAAGGAAGAAAGCCCGGTAACAGGACCAGCCAAAACCTCCCTCGTGATTTCTATTACTGACCGTCCTGGGGGACTGTATCAAATTTTGAAAGAGTTTGCCCTGGCCAATATAAATCTTACCAAAATCGAGTCCAGGCCGGCAAAAAGAAATCTTGGGGACTATTTGTTTTTTATTGATTTATCAGGCCATCGCGAGGACCCGGCAGTCAAAAAATGCCTGGAAGCAATTGAGGATATGGCTGCCTCGTTTCGGATATTAGGTTCTTACCCAATCTGGGGCAAGGTGGGAGAAACTGAGCTTAATGATACCGGGAACCAGGTGAAAATGTCGGTGAATGAAATAAGGCAGGACATAGATATTATTGATTATCAGATTGTAGAATTACTGGCCAAAAGAACACAGCTTGTCTCTGTGATTGGAACACTGAAAAATGGAATAGATTCCATTAGGGACAGGGATAGGGAGCAGGAAATATTAAACCGAGTTAGAAACAACGCTTTAAAGAAAGGCGTTAGCCCGGAATTGGCGGAAAACATTTATCAAATCCTGTTTGGGCATTTTGTTGAGCTGCAGAAAAGGTTAAAAACTGATTAGCGAGGATTTAAATAAAAAACACGCATAACTTGTACCCCCTTTCAATATATTGTAATAAACAGAAAGGGGGCTTTCCAATGAAGTACATCTTGACCAAACTGGTTAATTTTTTGGCTGACTATTTTAACATAGGACAGGCTTTAGGGTCGGTCGGTGGTGAACAGCAGGAATTTCTGGAGCGTATCAGACAGGCTCACCGGGATTGGGAAATAGCTTTGAACAATTTTAATTATACTGATGACCCGGACATGATTGACTATAGTATCTATAATATAGAAGCAACCGAAAAAATGTATACCTGTCTCATTAAAATAGCCAGAAAAGAAAAAATTAAAGCTAACCTGGATTTTACCAACACTGATCAGGTTGTGAGTATATCACCGGATTGTTAGGCTGTCTTTGCCCAATTGTTAGTTCAAATGAAGAGTTACTAATTAAAGAGGTGGAACGATGGATATAAATATTATTATCGCCTTTGCCCTTGGTTTGCTGCTTATATATCTAATAGGAAAAATAATGGTGGTACCCCTGAAATGGGTTTTTAAACTATTAATCAATGCAATCGTTGGTGGGGTAGTCTTATGGGTAATTAATTATTTCGGTTCATATATCAATTTACACATTCCCTTAAATCCAATAACGGCGTTGACTGTTGGTTTTTTAGGCGTACCTGGGGTTGTCCTGTTATTTGTTATTCAGCAAATAATCGCGAAATAGTGGGAAAATTTCGGTTTTTGACTGCAAAACAGCAGAATTTACCTTGACTACCATAAACCCTTTTAGTATACTAATTACTATAAAGGCTTGAGAGGCGTACAACCGTTCGTTTCTGGTTGAACCGACTGCCGATTAAGAGCTTTTTATTTTTTTCTTGATAAATAGGCGTTTTTAGTAAATAATAACTCAATAAACAGTGTTTGGAGTGGTCCCTGTAAGTGAAAGAATTGTTGAAGCCTATATAGGCGAATATGCCAGTGGTAAGAGTGAGATAGCTGTTAACCGGGCTGTAGATTTAAAAAAAGAGGGTAGATGTGTTACCCTGGTAGATTTGGATCTGGTAGAGCCCTTTTATACCTTACGCCCTATTAAGAGACAACTTACTGAAACGGGCATTTACGTCGTGGCCTGGGAGACCAGCGAAACGATGGGCCTAGGTGAAGCCGGCAGCCTGATTAAACCGGAAATGCGCTGGGTTTTAAGAAGGCCGGGAGATATCATCTTGGATATTGGATATGGAGTGGAAGGCGCCAAGGTTCTCAACCTTATCGAAGGAGCAGCCGACAACAAAAATCTTCAGGTATTTGTGGTCCTTAATATAGGAAGGCCGATGACTGATAACGTTAAGGACATCGTGGAATATGTCAAAGAATTGGGGATAGTACACGGCTTAATCAACAACTCTCACTTGGGGGATGACACCTCCGTTGATTTTGTTCAGCAGGGGGCAAAAGTTATCACCGAAGCAGCCCTTGTTTTAGGACTACCCGTAATTGCCACATATATCGACCGTAAATTTGAGTTCGAAATAAACAGTAAAATAGATATTAAGGGAAATCCAATCCGGCTTTTAGACCGATATATGACCAATACTTTTTGGTAAATCCGGCGGGGGTTCCCATTTTAACATACAAATGCACTGCAATTTTTCAGGAGGTGTTTATTATAATGGCTGAAAAGCCCATCCAGGGAGAGAAAAGAGTCTTTATGACCGGAAACGAAGTTGTTGCCTGGGCTGCCCTGGCTGCCAAAGCTGAAATTATGTATGGGTATCCTATCACGCCCCAAAACGAAATCATGCACTATTGGACTCGCCTAGCCCCTAAATTCGGAAAGAGATTTTTACAGACGGAGGACGAACTGTCCGCCGGATTTACTACTTTAGGGGGAGTTCTTGCTGGAAGAAAGGCATTTACAGCTACCGCAGGGCCTGGCAACACATTGATGCAGGAACCCATGTCTATGGCTGAGATGATGCGCATTCCCTCAGTTGTTATTATCCAACAGAGAGGGGGTCCTTCTACAGCCACCGTTATTTATTCCCAGCAGGAAGTCACGATGACTACTTACGGTGGAAACGGAGAAGGGTTAAGGGTGGTTTACTCAACAGCTAACCACCAGGAACTGTTTGACTATACGATTAAGGCGTTCAATACAGCCTGGAAATATCGTTTTCCCACTTTTGTATTAGGTGACGGGTATCAGGCCAAAATGCGGGAGTCACTGACTATATATGACCCCGAAGAAAAAGGGCTTGAATTTGTCCCAACTGAGACTTTTCTCGGTAAGGCGCCTGTAAACGGGGTGAAACAACCTGTTCACCTTAGGAATACATATAACACTGAAGAGGAATTATATGAAGTTATCACCAGATACATGGAGGAGTATCTAAAAGTTGCTCCTGAGATAATAGAGCACAGGGAGTTTTCCTGTGAGGACGCGGATATAGTTGTAGTAAGCCATGGTGTTGTATCCCGGGCTGCCAAGGTAGCGGTACAGGAACTGCGTGAGGAAGGGCTTAAGATAGGTTACTTTAGGCCGGTTACGCTGCGGCCTTTCCCTGCGGAGGAGTTAAAGAAAGTAGCAGCCAGAGCAAAGACCCTTTTGCTTGTGGAATCGGCTTTTGGCCAAATGGCAAAGCTTGTCAAGGATGCTATTTTCGGTTCGACAGTTGCCCTAGAAAACCTTTTCAAACCGGGGGTTGGAATAACATCCGAGGAAATTGTCGTCAGGGTTAAGGAAATAGAAAAGGGGGCACTCGCAAAATGACGATGATACCACAGATGCCCAAAAGCTGGCGGCTGGAAAGCAAGCCTCATAAATTCTGTCCGGGTTGTGGCCACGGCTTGGTCCTTAAAGCTTTGGGTGAAGCTATAGATGAACTGGGTATTCAGGACAAGGTGGTATTCGGCGCTGATATCGGCTGTTCACTGCTGGCCTGGGATTTTTTTAATGTAGATACTGTACAAACCCATCACGGCCGGACTACCCCTGTTGTGACAGGAGTTAAAAGAGCGAATCCGGATGTGATCTGTATTGCTTACATGGGTGACGGAGGGGGCTATGCTATTGGCTCCCAGCATCTCGTAAATGCTGCGGCAAGGAATGAGCGAATTACCGCTATTCTGGTTAACAACTGCAACTATGCAATGACAGGCGGACAGATGGCGCCAACGACTCTGCCGGGGATGAAAACTGAGACTACACCCTATGGCAGGGACGTAAGGGAATCAGGATATCCTACCCAGGGGCCGGAAATGGTTGCCGCTATTACGCGGGAAGGGTCTTATGTGGCCAGGGGTACTGTTGCAAACCTCAAACAATTAAAAGGGTTCCTGAAAAAGGCACTACAAAACCAGATGGACGGAAATGGTTTTTCCTTTGTCGAAGCGCTATCCACTTGTCCTACTAACTGGCGGACCAATGCCAAAGATACATGGGCCTTTGTAGAAAAAGAAATGACTAAATTCTTTAATGTAGGAGAACTTAAAAACCCTGCTGCAAAGGAGGGTGAATAAAATTGGGTAAAGCAGTAAAAATTGCCCTGGCCGGTGAAGGTGGGCAGGGTGTTCAATCCGTTGCCCAGATTATTGCTGAGGCGGCTAATGAGGAGGGACGGGAAGTACTGTATATTCCTAACTTTGGTGTTGAACAAAGGGGCGGTGTTTCAGTAGCTTTTCTTCAGATTGGGACTGATCCGATTGGTTCTCCTAAGTTTCAAAAAGCAGATATCGTTGTAGCCCTTAGCGACCGTGCGGTGATCAGGACCCGGCAGTACGTTGACGAAAAGACCACTTTCGTTTACGATACTTCTATAGAAGGGGTAGAAGAAGAACTTCCGAAAAATGCCGGTCGGATTCTGGGCATTCCTGCTATCGAGATTTCCAAAAACGAGCTGAATCCGCGGGTATTTAATATAATTATCATGGGCGCCGTTATTAAAGCCACTGAGGTGGTATCAGAGGATGATGCCAGGGCGGCGCTGGAAAAGAAACTGGGATACAAGTTTGAACAGAACCCGGAGTTACGTGAATTAAACTTTAAAGCTCTTGCCCGTGGCATGGAGCTTGTTGAAAAGGCCCGATAATAAGGAGGTAAGTAACAGTGAGCGTGGCATATAAAGCACTCTCTTTTGAGGGTAATAAGGGTTCTTGGTCAATTTTTCCTAAGCTGTGCAAGGGCTGTGGGCTCTGCAGGGAAAAGTGCCCCAAGAACTGCCTTGACTGGTCGCTAAATTTAGGTGTTTACGGTACTCCGACTGTTGAACCTAATAATGACTGCACAGCTTGTGGAATCTGTGCATCTGTTTGTCCGGATTGCGCTATTGTCGTTGTAAAGAAAAAGAAATAAGCTGCGGCCCTCCCAGAGCCGGGAGGGCTTCTGTGTTTTTTGTAGACTTATTGAAAAAAATGTTTACTGTTATTATGTTTAGATGGTTGACAACGGCGGGGGAAGTATGCTATATTAGTCAATGTCGGTGCTCCCACCAATGACCGGAAACAAAGGAAGATTGCGGTCACGGGGTCATCAGACAAAATAGAGTCAAAAGTTACCGGTTGACTGGAGACAGTGAATTTGGTAGACTAAGAATCCGCGGCAGGGCAACCGGCCGCATGGTCCTTGAAAACTGAACAGTGAAGAG
>PGZN01000008.1 GCA_002840165.1 Firmicutes bacterium HGW-Firmicutes-8 | reverse complement strand
AAAGGGTATTGTATTTCCGGGGTGTTGGCAATGGATTTTCCATTTTTCCGCTACATTTTTCTACTTCCGGAGCGCTACACTTTCATTTTGCCATAAACAATCAAGAGAAGTAGCAACCGTTTCCCAGTCAATAAACAACCAACGTTCTTTACCAAAATATTTCTTTACGTTTTCTGACAACTCTCCATAATTAGGTACACGATAAGCGCTAGGCTTTAGTCTAAGAAAATATCCACAGGCAAGTTTATGGTAATTCCAAGCAAGTTCAAATATAAAGTCATCATGAAAAACCCCTAGATGGTATGCTTCATTTCGGATCGAATGACAAAATAATGTAAAATCACGTTCATCTGAGGAAATAATACCAATTCTAGAAAGAAATCTAAACTTATTAGCAAATTTACTGCCTAGCGCATCTCCGCGGTCACCAGCAGAATACTTTGGTGGATTCACCTTTGGAAACCAACTATCTTGACGAATCAACTCTTCACATTTTTGATGAGCCATCAATTCGACAATATTGTCTATGAGGATTAGAGATAATCGGCTGCGTATCGGACTAGCCGAATCCAATAATGATGCTGCTAAATCAAGTTGTTCGATACATGGTAACAAGTACTCCATTCCTTATCCTCACCTACCAAATTTAACGCAACAAACACACTTTTATTTTCTAAACAGGACATTTCGTCTAACCTACGTTCTGGGCGGTCCACGAACTTTCGTGACAGCCCGGGAGCCGCGGATGTCAGGTCGGAGCGCAGGGGAGTCGTTTAGCCTTTTGTTCGATGTGGTACGATTAGTTAATTTTGACTAATGTTATCACCAATATTTCCTTTTAAAGTTCTCTAATTCTAGATTGTAATAAACGTTGTACAAGGGCCAGTCGGTATTTTCCCAGTAATCTTTTTGTTGTTCTGTCACTAGCCACTTTGCCTTTTTAATAATTTCAATAAATATCGGTTCTAATTGTTCGAGTATTTCCGTAAGGGTGTTTTCATGCAATAAACATCCTGAATCCTTCCATGTTTCCATATCCTTTTCAAATGCTGTGGATAGGTCAATAACCTCCCATTTTATCTCTAAATATTCAGCCAAGAACTTACAACATTTGTGAAGATGTATCAGTGTTAACTGACGCTCATCATCAACATACAAGAAAAAATCTCTGCCTTGGTTGCCTAGAATAAAATTAAAGTATGCTTCACAATGAATTAATATATCCCTTAGATAATTAGTAAGTTGTTTAAAAGCTTTTTCTTTAAAATAATACCACATAAACAGTACATGCCCGACATCGGTCCCCACCTCAAGTTCATTATGAAAATAGAATTGAAAAGTTTCTCGAATATCAATGAATGAAGCATAATTCTGACGGACCTGTTCTTTCACTGCGCAAAAATATAGTTTTCTTTTAACCAAGTCAGCAAACATAAGGAAAACAGGAACGGGTAAATTCATCCAATAATTAATAGTCGACTTTTTAATACCTGAAAATTTACAGGTGTTGTCTGGTTCCCATTTGACCTTTTCACTGGATTTAAGCTGCACCGAACACAAATTTCCACTTACTTCACCCGAAACAGAAACTAACTCAATATACGCGTCAACTCCATAATCACGTTCCGTTACTTCCCGAATAATCCACTCTGCTGGAGTCCTTATTTGCAGAACCTTCCAACTATCTGATTCTTTTATATGTTTATCTGTTCGTTTAGGAAATCTCATTTTGACTTTCCCTCTTTCAATGAATCAAAGTACATTTCGCCTCACATATTTGCTAAACAAACTAGCACAGCCCGCAGGCTGGCGCGATTTTTGCTTCCCTGGTTGCAAACTCAAATTCGGGCGCCTACTATTTCCGTGAAATGAGAGCTGCTTCGACAGCAAGAATCCGATAGTAGCGTGTTTCAAAAGTTGCCTTATCAGTGTTGACATAAGAATTCCTAGGATCATCGTGCTCGGGTATGCTCAGCTTAGCGTAAAGCTCTTTTAGAGTTGTAGCCTCAGTTGGTTCAAGTGGAACCAACTGAGTGAAGTTCTGAAAATCTGAAACCGCTTGACTTTTCTGTTTATATTGGTGACGCTGATTATTGAATACATGAGTGTTAACGACCGCTTCAATTAGACGCCGCATTTTCCCAGCAAGCTCTTCTTTTTGGGTCTTTGTTGGTTCACTAGGTAGCATAAGGACATTGGTGATTTCCTCCTTTAGATTGTCAACCTTTTCACTATAGTCGTTTACCATCGCACAGTTTTCTAACACTTGTACAGACATATGCCCGTTTAGACCGGCTTGGTTAATAGTCGTCTGAAGTTGCACAAAGAACTCCCAATTATGTGTAAGGACGATAATCTGCCTATCTGGGTAATCTAGTGTGAAATCCCGCAAGCGAATACAATAGTTAGCGATATAGTTATAATCAAAGCTCGAAATAGGATCATCAAAAACAATTACAGGCTGTGGGCAAGTTTCCAGCTCAGCGAAAAACAGTGCAAGTGAGTGAACACGTTGCTCACCTTCACTCAAAATGCCATCTATGTCCTTCCCTCCAATTTGTGGCACCACGGTCACAGAAGCTTCACTTCCTTTTCGGCAAAGCGAGACCCCAAATGCTTCCATCGGCTTTTCTGTAAGAGCTTCATATTCAGCGTTCAATCGCATCTCGAAATCCGAGACAACTAGTTCTTCGTGTGCTCCTTTCGACGAATCCGTTATCTTCCTCATCAGTGACGTAAAAGACGGTAGTTTCGATGCCCAAAATGCATCTTCATCGGCCATTCGCTGTACTTCTTTCAATTTATCGAGAGATGTTTCAATCAACTGAGCATATTTTAATGGCTCAATCTCCCTGTTAAGTTCCTTCAACTGCTTCAAAACTTCATCCTTGCCCTCAGCAGCTGCTTCAATTACTTTCTTTTTCTGTTCCAATATTTTTGCACCTTTAGCAGAAAGCTCTTTTAGAGAGGCCAGAGCTTGCTTGGATTCGGCATTTGGTTGTTTTTCCAGTCCGCAACTACCGATAACTAATTCCGAATTCGCCTTTGCATCAGCAAGTACATCTAGGGATAGGGTTATCCACTTATCCCATACTTTCGGATTAATCTTGTCAACCGAATTAACTAACTCTTCTGCCTTTACAAGGTCAGTCTTAAGTGTATTAATCTCTGTCTCGAGTTGACCTGATAGCAATTCATAATAACGTTTGAATAACTTCCTCTCTGGTTCATTCAGCTCTCGTTTGCAGAGCGGACAGGTCTGATGTTCGGTATCATCTAAGTTACATAATTGGGAAGCCGCACGCAATAGTGAAAGATAAGTCTCCAAAGTACCTGTATCCGGAATCAGCTCCTTAACAAATAACTCTTGAGCTAACTGCTTTTCAAGGAGTTCTTTTTTCTTCACAATAGGTTTTAGTTCCCATAGGCAGCCGGCAGAACTAATCAGAGTATTAATCGACACCATAAACTCTTCAAGTTCTCGATGCTCAGCCTTTAGCAACTTCAGCCCTTCTTCTGAAATAGCTTTTTCCATTTCCACTGCCGTGGCTTGCTTATTCTCCAACAAAGCAAGTTGATTAAATAATTCCCCTATCTTAATTTCCTCCGCGAGGATAGAAAGTGATTTCTCATCAATTGAAGCTAACGGACGCTTTTTGTATTCAACGAACTTCACACGAACTTCTTCCAAGGCCTGGCTTAACTTCGCAGCATTGTTTAGCTTAGCCTGTTGCAGGGTTTCACGAAACTGAGTTGTTAACGCCTTCGTCCACTCAAAAACATGTAGCTTGAATGGCGTTAGCTCAATCACACGGCCCGGATCAACAGATTCTCTAACATTTTTTAACGCAATTCCAGTATCGAAATATTTAACAGTGGAACACTTTGGTCCATAGCCGGTAACTAGTGACCATGTTCGTGTCACGGTATCACTCTGAAACTTATAATTAAATCCAATCGCTGGCATTCCTTTCTTTCTAACATTATGTAGTGGCTTGATCGGTTTTTCTGGATTCGCAAGTACTTTTAGCGCTTCACAAAGACTTGATTTTCCGCTTCCATTCGCACCGAAAACGATAGTAATTCGTTTTCTAAATTCAATTTTAAGTGTATCTGGAAGAAGCTTAAAGTTTGAAAAACCATAAAGTGTCTCAAGAAAATCTGTTAATGTAGCAGTCGCTGTTGTACTAGTCGTAGCTCCTGTAGACGTTATGCCCAAATAGCTGGCTTGTCCGGTGAACAAAGCGAGTAGGGTTTCAATGTCTAGCTTATCCAGACTCGATTTTCCAATGATTGCTGAAAGATTGCATATCATTGTAAACCAATCCTCGCCAACTTCTTTGGCTAAGTCGTTTAGGTAACCAATTGCATCTGGATATTTAGCTGGCATAAAATATCACCCTTCTCGTGTTTATCCGTGTAGCCAAACGTCTGATTTATTCGGCTGTGTTCTACTGAGGCAATTCCAGTAATATTTGTTCTAATCGCCATGATATTTCCTTCATCCTTTGACTTTGACGATTTATACAAACCTTAGCCCAAGGGTTATGATAAAGACGCAAATGAGGTTTAGCTCACCGAGGACACGGGACAGTTAGGCCGAATCGTAGCGGAGCCGTTTAGCCTGTTGTTGGACAATGTAACGGCACTGCCCGCAATTAAATCACAGTAAATCCCAGATCTTAAGGCTTCTCAATTTGGAATCAAGGTATCTTGTAGAATTTTCATCCATTTCGTCATTTACAATGTCTTGGCATGAATTGTAAATCGTATCACCCACACCAGTAAACTTTTTTATAATACTTTCATTTACTCCCTTTCTTATCATAGATGTTATAGCATACTTAATAAGTCCGTTTAAGTCCTTGCGCCCACTCAATCCCGCCAAAAATTTAGCAGTTCGCGATGTCATATAAGCAAGGTTTTTCCCATCAAACTCAACAAAAAAAAGTTCGGATTGCTGTTTGATGTTATATAATACCGTTTCTCTAATGCTAATGTATCGACGAATTTGGTCACTCATAATTATTGGCATATGAATTCTAAACCCGTTAATCGATAGAACATTATATCTTTCCGAATATGCTGCCAAAGATATCTTAGTAACTTGTCTATACGCTAAGCCAGTGAATAAAAGAAGTTTAATAATCAATGCCGATAGAAAGCTGTTATATAAATTCTTCTTGCTAACAGCTTGTTTAATATCGATTTTTAGAGTTTCGTCACAACTAGCTATTAAATCAATTGCAACATTCTCTGAAAATCCTTTAACAAAATCTCCTTTTTCAAGTCTCTTATCTTCTGAAATGGAAGTATTTAGCTGATTCCTAAAAGACTTCTCACTGTAAATAGGAAGACCTATTTCGTTTAATAGTTCATTATTGATAATCAGTCCTTCATCTATTAAGAACAGGAAGTATTCTTTTAGAGCTGAAACATATCTTTGTGCTGTATCTATGGATGAAACGCCTCTATTATCTATATAAAAGTTAAGACTTTCGATAAAGGCTTTGGTTCTCATCCCCTGTAAATAAACTTTTAAAGTATTGTCGGAAATACCTCTATTCTTTAAAAACTCTCTAAAAACTTTTAAGTTGCTTTCGTATCCTTGGATTGGCTTAGCATTCAAAAAGCTACTTACTGATTGTGCAAATTTCATCATTAACTTCCCTCCTTGTGCCGTTATTTCATCTAAATATTGGCTAACCGAACTGGCTCAACCCACAGGCTGGCGCAGTTTTCGCCGCTCACCGACCTGGCCCTTTCTTCGCAAAAACCGTGAAAGTCGAGGACGAGGGAAGTGGGGTGAAGCGTAGCGGAACCGTTTAGCCTGTTGATAGACGATGCAGCGGTACCTTACCTATGTAATTAGTCTTTCTTTTAGTTGGTCTACTGTAATCCACGGTCTGATTTTATGTAACATTCTATGGCAATTCGAACAAACCAAAGCCAAATCATCTATCGTATTCATTGATTCTGGTTTAAGTTCTGACAATGGAACTATATGGTGAGCTTCTATGAAATTTTGACCAATATCTCCGTATTTGTCAAGAAACGAAAACTGACATACTTCGCATTTAAGAATACCTTTTTGTTTCAGAACAGTATCTTTTTTAAGTTTAACTAATTTAGCATTTCTTTCGCGTCTAAGGTGTAGTGACTGAATTGGTTTACCCTCGGGGAATTCCTCAACAGTATATTCATCTTCTGGGCTCTCATCCTGTAATTTAACTGGAAATGGTTCTAAAGAAGAGAAAAAAGCTCTCCAAATATTTTTCTGTAATTGGTCGAGAGTAATTATTCCGGGATGACTATTTAAGAAACTCTGAAGTGAATATCCAATTCCATGAGCGCCACCTTGTAACGAAAAAGGAAATACTTGATTAAGCCAAGGAGCTGAGTCTATATCCAATTTTCGCAAACAAATTACTTCTCTTGCCATAGGCCAACGAGGCATAATGAACCTTTCAAACACTTGATTTGAATAAGGTATTACTAAATGAGTAAGTTTACGATGTTGCTTAAGTAAAATTATATCACCGATTGCAGCCTTGGCAGGGTATTTAGGGCTAGTTTTTGGCCAGTGTAAATCAAAAATATCCCTTTCGTTAACATCCATATAAGCCCATCTGTCTGGACCTCCAACTTCTTTAAGCCACAATATTTTTTTATAATTAATATTTTCCGGAATCAACACTTGACTCAACGGTTTTTCAACTCCTTAACTTGGTAAAGGATAACCGTAACAGCTGGTACCCTCAAATGAATCTTGAAACGCGCCGGGAAGTTTTAGTCAAAGGCGTAGCCAGAGCCATTTAACTCGTTTAACGATGTGCCGTTAAATTTTAATGTTTTTTTACATGAATCCTCTTTTCATTAACTCGATTGTTTCGTCAGCTCTTTTTTGTTCAAATTCAATCTGCATATTTAAATAATCCTCATATTTCTCAGCAAAGGTTTTAATTGCTTTATCATTGTCTTTTTTCCAACTTTGTATTTCTTTCTTCTTTTGTTCGTATGCTTCAACAAATCCATATTCTCCTGAAACTGTGCCAGTTTGAGAAAGGACTAATAACATTTCTTTGTGGTATTCACCATTGTCAGGAAACTGTTTAATAAATTGTTTACAAACGTTATGTAAAAATGTTTGCCCTTCATATGCTTTTAAGATACTAAGTGTAATACGTACCTTTTTATTGTTTTTCGACTTAATTAATTTAATTAATTCCCGCTCTAAAACATCATCAAAGTTGGGATAAATTGCTTCTACTAAGTGACTTGCTTCCCAAAATATTAACCAGTCGTCTTCATTAAACCAAACAAATATTTCAGGAACTACTTTTTTTGCTTGTTTCCGAAGTGGTTCATCTATTTTGTGTAAATTATAGGGGATTGCGTCATATCGGTCAGGGAAGTAACAGTTTTCTTTATGTTTGTTGTTTTGTTGAAAATAAACTCTATTGTAAAAATAATTGATTACTTTTTTCGGATATTTTTCGGCAATTGGGAATAAGATTTCTTCCGTATGATAATCAATATCTGGAATTAGAAGTAAGTTTTGAAGAATTATATCGAAGTCATTTCGTGTGAAATAGTTTGTAACAAACCCCTTCTGGAACCATACGTTGTTTATCCAATCTGAGTTGCCATTTTCTGTTAACTTCTTGATTGTCTTCATAAACAGAGGTTTAATGTTTTTACTTTTTGGATAGTTACTGGCAATCGCATCAACTATATTGTTTAAAACTCCATTATCATTAACTTCTATTGCTTTACTAAAAATGGCATTAAGTAATAGCTTATCTATTTCTCCTACATAAGTGAAAATGTAAGAACATGTAGAAAGATGTTTACCTTGATTGACCCATTGATATATTAGGTTTCTAGCAAGCTTAGGCGACTTACTTTTCCAAATACCTGAAATTAAATGAATGATAAAAGGATCAAATTGGTCTTGTTTCTCGGTTAGTAATCTAATGGCAAGCTCTGGTTTTTGCCGTCCAAATTCATTAAGGAAAATGTTAAAATATTGGAATTCACCGGGATTTGCCGAAGGGTAGTTTTTGATAATTGATAAAATTTTTGTTTGATACTCATCAAAATTATCCTTAGAAATATCTTGGATCAAATCTTGAATTTTCTTTTTTCTAATAGATTGAGCTTTTCGCCAATCTAAGTCCTCACAAAATCTAGTATCATACCCCACAAAGGTTCTAAATAATTCATATTCAGTTATTGAGGCAATAGTAGATTCTAGTTCGCAGATTCTAGACAACTTGTCTCTAGTAAACCTTCGAATAAACCAATGGATTTCTTCCTCAATTTCTTTAATAATTTCGTTATCAGCTTTAGGAGTAATTGTAATATAAAAGTCTATTAAACTATTAGTGTTATCTAAAACCATTTTCTCCATATCTTCACCGTAATTCCCTTGATATGGAGTCTGTGAGGCTTTTCGCAGTATTTTAATAATGGACCTTTTTGGGTTTAATTCATCCGATAGTAGGTAAAGTTTCTTTAATAATGAGATTGCTCGAATTCTGATGTTTTTCAAATGATCATTTACAGATAAAGGTCCTGAGTGAATAGTAACTGTGTTATAGTCTGTCATTGAATGGCCTTCAAAAGAAGGATTAATCAATTGACTACATACTTCTAATAAAGGAGTAAGATATTTAAACTGTTTACCGTTACTCCACTTTTCTATTTCGTTGAGCAAATTAATTTGCGGACCGTAACCGATTTTTTGTAATACAAAAATATTATACTCTGCTATGTTTTCTATCCCTTTGGTTGCTTCGGAGCGAATTTTACTATTAGAATGAAGAGATAACCTCAAAAAAAGCTGAAAAACACTCTTTAAATCAATATATCTTAATTTATTAAGCAGTTTTATGCACTTTAAAATCAGGTCTTCGTGAGATTTTCCTTTATAATCACCGAACCCAGGCATGTTTCTACCAAGAGTTTTAAGAGGAGTCTCGGAACCGATAATAATGCGAACTATTTTTAAAGTTTCTTTCGGTACTTGGTAAACAAATTCTTCAAGCAATTCCAAGTTGACTAAAATATCATCATTATCAGTTGGATTATTAACTAATTCTAAAATTTCTTTAACTAGAGTTTTAAAGTAATCTTGCACAGCCGCATGTTCAATTTTAGATAATTGCCTAAGAATTGTTTTTCTTTCAATTTTGTTATCAAATACTGAATCTAGAGAATTAAGATTAAGTTTATTTAAAAGTTTAAACAACGACTCAACACCCAATTGTTCATTTTCTAACAGATAGTAGTTGGCAGTAACAAAAATGACTCCTTCATCACGTAAACGGTTAATAATAACCTCTACATCTTTTAGATCCATCTTTAATACTTGCTTAAATAAAGCAGGCAACTGGTTTTTCAGGACTTTCCCAAATAAGTAAAGAAGTCCAACACATTCCTCTATATTTTTACGGTAATCAGTAACTATTTTGTCGAGTGAATTCTTTGTTTCAATGTAATCGCTTTTCTTAGCAAAAGTTTGCCATTGTTGATTAGTTTCAGCAAAGTTATCTACAATTTCTTGGAAATGACTTAGATTAAATGTTCGGCCTTTCTTATCTTTATGCAATTCTAAACTGCTTTTTAATTTTTCATCTAAATAGAGCCAAAACACTCTTTTACTATCAACTTCTACAACAAATAATATCGTAGGTACGTTTGTTGTACAGAGGTAATCAATAATTTTTCTAGAACAATAGAACTTGTTGTTTTTTAAACAATTTGTACTTTTAAGTTGAAAATGAAGATATTGATTGAAATAAGTGCTGATATTTCTTAATCGAATCAATCCATCTATATCGGGGTTACTGTCTTTACCTGATTTGTCGGAAAAGTCGATAAGAAAGAAATAGCATGGGTCGAGAGCTGGTCTGAGAATATTTCTACCCCGTTCATCGATAATTGCTTGGGATGTAACTTTACTCATAATTAAAACCACTCCGTTTTTTATCTAGTCTGTTACAGCTTTCAATAAAAATTAACGTCATTTCTAATGCATATTGGCTAAACAAACTGATACGACCGGCAAGGCTGGTACGAGTTTTTTCACCTGAATTGGATAAAGTATGATATTCCCAAGCCGCCAAGTGGAGTCGTTTCCACTGTTGTAGGCGTTGTGATATTAATGTTCTATCCACCGTTTGGTTTCTCAACTTCGGACTTTCTGAGTAAGCTTTTCTCGGTATAGCTTTGTTGATTATGCCATTTATTCCAAGCTTCCATCTCGTTATTGTAAGCAATTGGGTCAACTTCTCTTGGACGTAGCGTCTGGATCTCCTTAGTAGGTTTATATGCAAATATCCATCGGTACGAATGCTCCGCAATCAATTTTTGAAATTCTGCACACAATTCGCAGCTCACTTCAACACTTGTTTTATTCTTTTCGCCTACTTGTGTGTAAAGCATATGATGTGGTGAAAGAGGCAGTAAAATTTCAGAACCCTTATTACCCCATCCACCCCCAAAATCATAGGACCCTTTGCTATAATAGTTTAAGCGCAAAACCGGGTCATCACTAGTAATCCAATCGAAGTCAGGTGCGGCATGTAAGATACTCCAATTATGTTGAAATAAGATGTTAATGGTTTTCGTTAATAAATGTTTTATTCCAAACAACCACGTACTACGGCCAATTACTGTTTCAACTTTTAGCAAGGTTTTATCGTTATCGGCTGAAAGTTCTCTGCTAATACGAAGCGGTAAAGTCTCATCAGCGGCCGTATTTTTGATTTTTAAAGGGATTCCTGTTTTATTTGCTTCCTCTAATTTCATGACAGCTTTCTTAAGAGTACAATCTAGAAGTCCAGGCATTTCTTTATTCCATCTATCAATATCCTGAAATAATTGTACAGGAGTTCTGACACTCTGTGCTGCAGCAAAACTAATAAGTTTTCTCCACTCTTCAGATGAAAGTCTTTGATTAGATGTAGCTTTATAAATTGCCTCTTCAGCAGGAGTTTCAAAGTTTTTTTCTAGCCAACGTTCGATCTCGTCTGTTTCACCATCGACAGATAATCTTGTGTATAAGTGTGGTTGATATGCAATCCCTCGTATCGAATAAATATTCCATTTCGGAACATTCCGGTGCGAAACAAGGGTACGATACCCAAATATTTTATAACCGTCGGAACTCCATTTTTTGAGATACATTTGTGGAACGAAGTGGTTGTCACTACGAAACAATTTAGCCACTTCCTTTATGATATCTGGTTTATTTCCGAGAGGATTACCTAGCAAATCATTTCGCAGTCACGGTAGAGACGCCAGTTACCTGACGCCCCCCGCCCAGATCCCGGCGTGCGGAACTATCGCACCGGGCTCCTCAGGAATCTTCGCTTCCCGTAATCAGACAAATTTGTTTTGTCTTACGCGCTATCGTCCACAGTGAGGTTTGCACTAATTACTCCAGTCCTACATGTCCGGTTAGTGTTTCCTTTGTGGAGTGCATCTTCCTGTTGACCCCTTCCCCATGTGACCGGCTCTCCCGGACTCGGAGTACTATGAGTCAATCCGACTCCCTGTAAATCGTCAGCCTTCCTCTTTTTCGATTGTTAGGCCTACCAGTTATGCAACTGGAACCTGCAGGGTCTCCCAAGTTCCTGGTATTGCTCTCCATACATGCCACGTGCTTGGACCCCGGCGAACCCTCGGAAACCTCACCATCCGCGGTTTCTCTGTGTTGACTTCCATGGCGTTAAACATGTCGTCATCCGCTCTTTACCTGTTTCCAGGTACCAAATTAACGGGGCTGAATGTGCTTCAGGAGATACGGGACTCCTTGTGGCCTATATAGTTCTCTGTGTACACTTCACCTAGCTGTTGCCAGTTTCGGCGCAACACTCGATATGGGTGGCTGGTTAGGCCTTACCCAAAAGGACTTTCACCTTATAAGCAACACCAAGCTTTGCTTGGCGTACTAACGAATATTGGCTAAACTAACTGGCCCGACCCGCAGACTGGCGCGGTTTTTGCCCTCACCCTGAATCCTTCACTCAGTAATAATGCGTGACACCGATATCACCAGGTGCTCCATACCTAGGACCGTGAGATAACGTACGGTTGAGTATAAGCCATCTGTTGGGGTAGGATAGATCGGGTACAGTCCGTAAGACGCCGTTTAGCCTGTTGTTCGCAATGTCGGCACTCCTACCCAACAATATCAGTATTTTTCATCTATTATTTTTAAATCGTTTGATGCTCCTTTAAAATGATTAGTATTCTTATCAATAGCCATAACCGACCCGTCATCGTTTTTTAGAAATGTTACTACCAAATCAGGCTCAACAAAAATGCTATCAAAACTTAGACCCCAATTCTTCCAATGATGTTCTAAAAATTTGGCATAGATTCGCTGGTCCCAGTCGTCAAAAATGGGAGCATTTGATAATCCTTGGACTGGGCTAGTCATAACACTTAACTTTTCATGATTTTTACTTGGTAGTATACAAATGTACGATGGAGTTCTATTTTTCAAATACCCTTTGTATGTAACTTTCGCACTTAACTCATTAAACTGGATTGGATGTAATCTAATTCCTTCAAACTGCTTAAAGTAATCCGAAAAAATTTCTTTTTGAACACCACTATCTTCAAGGCAAGCAATTACACCAATCTCACCCACTCTTATAGTAAAAGTTTGGGTAGTTATACCATCTCTATAGTCAAATGCTCTATCATCATCATAAGAATGGCAGCGCACAATAAATATAGACCACGGATTAGTTCCATTAAAATCAACCGGCATTCTTACAGACTGTAAAAATACATATAGTGTCTTGTATCTCTCCAACATTTCTGGAGTTGTGATTTGACCCAGACTCGGGTCTTTTCGCTCAACTAACAAGGACAATTCTCTGAATAAAATTCCGTAAAATATTTTAGCTATCCACTGAAATATTTTCAATTCATCTAATTTGATAAATTCATCATATCCTTGTTCAACCGCGTTTTTTATTTCATTTTCAAGAGAAGATAAGTATTCGTTATTGCAGGTCGAACAACAAGGTATTTTCATTAGTCTATAAGGTAATTCCGTTCGGTTAATCAGATAAATAATCTTGTCCCATAGATTATATTTATGTAACAACCATTTAGGAAAAACGTGTTCATCCGTAGAACTATCTTCTAATGCTTGCCCACACAAAAAACACCTGTCATATGTAAATGACATCGAATCAAATGGATTATAAAACACGTATTCAGAGTCTCCCACTAATAACTCCCCATTCTTTTATTTTCATTCATGTGAGTGCCGATTTCGCATAACACTTTTATAAACAACCCAAATTATTCCTTGTCTGTACTCATTATACCTTATTTTGACATTCCTGCATATTAATATAAACCCATAAAAAAGAGACCCTCACCATGCAGGGTCTCTTAAAAACTGTCTTTCTCAACCTTTTTTCAAATCATTCTCAATCTCTATTCACAGATTCTCACCCTTTATTGATACCGACAACAGCAATACTAACGGGACTATTCTCCTACTCCACAGTTACGCTCTTCGCCAAATTCCTCGGCTTATCAACATCACAGCCCCTGGCCACAGCTATATGATATGCCAAGAGCTGAAGCGGTATCACCGTCAGCACCGGGGCCAGCAGACGTTCTGTTTTAGGGATGTAGACTACATGGTCAACTACCTTTTTCAGTTCCTCATTGCCCTTGAATGTCACCCCGATAACCTGGGCATCCCGGGCTTTAACCTCTTTGATATTGCTCACGATTTTATCATACAGGTCCATCTGGGTAGCCAGGGCTACTACCGGGACACCGTCCTCGATGAGGGCTAAGGTGCCGTGCTTCAGTTCCCCGGCGGCATACGCTTCGGCATGCATATACGATATTTCTTTCAGTTTCAGGCAGCCTTCCATCGCTACCGCATAATCTAAACCGCGGCCGATGAAAAAGGTGTTCTGGCACTCGGCATATTTCTTCAGGAAGCTTTCCAGGCCGGCCATGTCTTCTAAGATTGTGTCGGCCTTATCGGGGAGTTCCCTCATTTCGGTGATTAACTGCTCCGCGTAAGCCTTATCTATCGTTCCTCTGACTTGGGCAAAATAAATCCCGATCAGAAACATGGCTATCAGCTGGGTCGAGTAAGCCTTCGTGGAAGCTACGGCAATCTCCGGACCGGCCCATGTGTAAAGTACATCATCGGCTTCCCGGGCTACGGAACTGCTGACAACATTAGTAACTGCCAGGACCTTGGCCCCCGCCTTTTTTGATTCCCTTAGAGCAGCCAGGGTGTCGGCGGTTTCCCCGGACTGGCTGATGACGATAACGAGGTCCCCTTTGCCGATGATCGGTTTCCGGTAGCGGAACTCAGAGGCGATGTCTACAGTGACGGGAATCCTGGCCAGTTCCTCAATCACATATTCACCCACCATCCCGGCATGGTATGCCGTTCCGCAGGCTACAATAAAAATATTGTGCAGGTTCTTAATTTCATTTGGGGTCAGGCTTAATTCCTTCAGAATGACCTCTTTATTATCTTCCGAAAGTCGGCTGCTGAAGGTCTCCCTGATTACTTTAGGCTGTTCGTAAATCTCCTTGAGCATAAAATGGGGGTAACCGCCCTTTTCCGCGGCAATGGCGTCCCACTCCACATGGAAAACCTCTTTTTTAACCTCATGGCCTTCCATGTCAGTAACCTTTATACCCTTTTTCGTAATGACTACGATTTCGCCATCATTGATAATATAGTTATCCCTGGTATGGGCCAGAGTGGCCGGGATGTCGGAGGCCAGGAAGTATTCGCCCTGGCCCAGGCCCACTACGAGCGGGCTGTCCTTACGGGCAGCCACCAGTTTGCCCGGTTCTTTTTTCGCCATCACTACCATGGCATAGGAACCATCCAGCTTCTTGGCAACTTCCCTTACTGTTTCTTCCAGGTTCCCCCGGTAGAAGTGTTCGATCAGGTGGGGCAATACCTCGGTATCAGTTTCAGACACGAATTCATGGCCTTCTGATTCCAGCCACTCTTTTAATTCCAGGTAATTCTCGATAATCCCGTTATGCACCACGGCAAACTTCCCGGTACAGTCCATATGGGGATGTGAATTTATGTCTGACGGGCGGCCATGGGTGGCCCAGCGGGTATGCCCGATCCCGATATTCCCCTCCGGGGTATAGGCATCAATCTTCTCCTCAAGTTTAGCTATCTTACCGACACTCTTGACCACCAGGATCTTGCTTTTTTCTATTACCGCCACACCCGCGGAATCATATCCGCGGTATTCCAGCTTCTTCAATCCATCTAATAAAATCGGCACCACTGATTTGGAACCGACATATCCGACTATTCCACACATCGTGCTACAACCTCCGCTTCGAAATCGGTTGGTTTACTCGCTCTGCTCGTGAACCTGTATCCTCAATCCACCTGGCATCTTTGTGCCGCCCGTCACCGGGTGGTTTTGTATGCCTTCTTACGACTGTGGTCAGCCGGGGGGCGCCCGCCGAAAAATCGATAAACCCCCATCCTCGTCAACTCAAACTAGTTGTTAGTTGCTAGTGGCTAGTTGCTAGTGCCAACTGCCAATAACTCTATCCCTCTGTCCGAGTTCAGGCGCTTCAATAAACCTTATTCAGTTTTAGCCTGTTGCATTTCACCATATTCTATTTTCCATATTCAATTGTCTTGTAGTTAGTCTGCCCAGACATACTTTTTATTTCTAGCCATTAACCACTAGGCGCCAGCCACTAAAGAAGGCATTCCCCCTTTCAAATACTCCAGGTCTTATCACTCTTTCCGCATCAAGCGAAATAAGATTAAAAGGTTGATTTGCTCGCTATGCTCGCAAATCTTCCGATTATACACCTCAATGATTCTTTGGCCGGCTCCCCGACAATTAACTAACCACTAGCCACTAGGAACTAGTAACTAGCAACTAGCAACTAACCAGATACCCTCGATATCACTGCTGCAATATTCTCCACCAGGTCAACCAGCTGGGCTTCATCAGGTCCCTCAGCCATTACCCGCACCTTCGGTTCCGTACCTGACGACCGGACCAAAATACGGCCCTTTTGACCCAGGATTTTCTCACCCTTACGGATGGCCTCTTTGACCTCTTCATTAGCCATAGCCGCGGTTTTCTCCTCTACCCGGACATTAACCAAAACCTGGGGCAGCCTCTCCATCCGGGCAGCCAGCTCGCTGACGGTTTTACCGGTCTCCTTGATTACTGCGGCCAGCTGCAGGCCGGTTACGATACCGTCCCCGGTTGTATTATGTTCCAGAAATATGATATGGCCTGACTGTTCTCCGCCAAAGACGGCGCCGCTTTTCAGCAGTTCTTCCAGGACATAGCGGTCCCCGACCTGGGTCTCTAAGACCTCGATCTCGGCGCTGCTCAGGCCCAGCCTGAGGCCCATGTTGCTCATAACTGTGACCACCACAGTATTGTTGGGCAGTTTCCCCTTTCCCTTCAGATGGGTCGAGCAGATAATCATAATATGGTCTCCGTCTACAATACTGCCTTCCTCATCCACGGCGATAACCCGGTCAGCATCCCCATCATGGGCCAAACCCAAGTCAGCCCCGAATTCCGCGACTTTGCGGGCCGCCACTTCGGGGTGGGTGGAGCCGCATTCCTTATTTATATTAATGCCATTGGGTTCACTATATATCGGAATAACCTCTGCCCCAAGCTCCCTGAAGATTCTGGGAGACAGGGAGTAGGCGGCGCCGTTGGCACAGTCAATAACGATTTTTAAACCATCCAGCCGGCAGTCAATAGTATTTTTGGCAAATCTCACATAGCGGTCAGCCGCATCAGGGACATCTCTGACAGAGCCTATTTCTGAGCCCACGGGGCGGGGTAAGTGATCAACACCTTCTTTGATCAGCTGTTCAATTTCCAGTTCTACCTCATCGGGAAGTTTATAACCGGTAGAAGTGAAAAACTTGATTCCGTTATCTTCTACTGGGTTGTGGGAAGCTGAAATAACTACTCCGGCGGTGGCGTGCAGGTCTCTCGTGAGGAAGGCGATAGCAGGTGTGGGCATTACTCCGACCCGGAGGACATCGGCCCCAACCGAACAAATCCCGGCTATCAGGGCCGCTTCCAGCATATCTCCTGAAATCCTCGTATCTTTACCGATAACAATCACAGGTTTTACCGGCCCTTTGGAGCCCTTCGTCAGGACATATGCCCCGGCCTTGCCCAGATTGTATGCGAGCACCGGGGTCAGGTCCCTGTTAGCCACCCCGCGCACTCCGTCTGTGCCGAATAATTCTCTCATATTAATGTACTTCCTTTCCATATACCGATAACTGCTTCGGCCACTCTTATACCGTCAACAGCAGCGCTCACAATCCCCCCGGCATACCCGGCCCCCTCCCCGGTAGGAAAAAGGCCTTCTATCCCTGTGGATTCCCGGTTATGGTTCCGCACAAGGCGTAAGGGCGCTGAAGTCCGGGTTTCCACACCTGTCAACAGGGCTTCGGGTAAGGCAAACCCATTCACCTTCCGGTCAAATGTTATGAGGGCTTCTTCCAGCATAGAGGTCACATAACCGGGTAAACAATCATGCAGATCGGCCGGTTCGAGCCCGGGGCGGTACGTCGCCCTTATAGCCGCGTCAAGGTCAGTAGAGGCCCGGCCTCGCAAAAAATCCCCGGCCAGCTGAGCAGGAGCATTGTAGTTTGCGCCTCCGGCCCGGTAAGCTGCTTTTTCCCACTTACGCTGAAATTCCACCCCGGCTAAGGGATGAGTACTCATAAAGTCATCGGGATTTACAGAAACAACCACAGCGCTGTTGGCCACACCGGTATCTCTGGCGTAGTCACTCATTCCATTTGTCACCACTGTGCTTTCCTCAGACGCAGCGGCTACAACCTTACCCCCTGGGCACATACAAAAGGTGTATGCGGCCCTCTGCATTTCTTCATTTTTATATACTAACTGGTAATCGGCCGCCCCTAGTTTCGGATGACCGGCAAAAGAGCCGTATTGAGCGCTGTCAATGATATCCTGCTGGTGTTCTATTCTAACCCCGACAGAAAAAGCCTTCTGCTCCATCGGGCAGCCTACGTTGGCCAGTTCCTCGTATGTATCACGGGCGCTGTGCCCAACGGCCAGGATAACAGCTTCGGCCAGCGCTTCACATTCTCCGTTGACAACAACCCCGACAGCCCGGCCCTGCTCTGTTAAAATCCCGGTTACTTTGGAACCGAAAAATACTTCCCCGCCCAAATCCCTCAGCAGCAGGCGCAGGTTTTTGACAACAGCCCGCAGGCGGTCTGTGCCAATATGCGGCTTGGACAGGTACAGTATTTCCTCAGGCGCCCCGGCTGCCACAAAGTCCTGCAGTACGCTCCTCACCCGCGGGTCGTTGATACGGGTAGTCAGCTTCCCATCAGAAAAGGTTCCGGCGCCCCCTTCTCCAAATTGTACATTGGATTCCGGGTCAAGTAAACGGTTTGCCCAAAATTCCTCAACATCCCTGGTCCGGGTCTCTATATCCTGCCCCCGCTCAAAAACCAAGGGCCGGTAACCTTTTCTGGCCAAGGTAAGGGCGGCAAATATTCCGGCCGGCCCGGCGCCGACTACAACAGGTCTGTTCTTGAAGGACGTGGTACCGGAACCTGCTCTGGCGCCCGGCCAAAGTTCGGTATCCGGTTCAGGTTCCCTTAAGGTCAACCCCGGGACCTTCCGGCGTGAAATGAGTTTGGTCCCTTTTTCACTTAGAGTAATATCAACCGTATAAACAAAAAAGAGGCGGTCTTTTTCCCTGGCGTCCAGAGCCTTCCTTACCACATGCACGTCCCTGATCTCTTCAACAGGTACGGATATTTTTTGGGCAATCTGGCGGGGCAGACCGTTAGGGTCCCTGTCGAGATCCACTTTAATATCTGTTACCCGGTATACCATATAAACCCCCAAGTCAGTTGTCAGTTGTCAGTTGTCAGTTGTCAGTTGTCAGTTCTTAGTGGCTGGTGGGCCAGTGGCCAGTTGGTAGTAGACTATTAGGGTTGAACATAAAAATAATTATAGCCCCTCGGCAGAGCACTGTCAATGTATAATATGCGCATACCAAGTTGTCCGTTAAGTCCTAGCCCTGTCCTATTTTAACAAGTACCTTAATTGACGGCCGGTTGGCCGTTACACCTTGAGGGAGTTCAGGTTGAACATCGACAGACACGTCTGCCTGCGCTCCGGTAATATCAACTGGCTGGGTCGTAATCTGACTGATGCCGTTAATTAAGTCGGTCGGCCCGTTGATGACCAGTTCTACGGGTTCTACTTCAACCAGTGTAACAATATACCCCTCGGTTGGTTTTCCGGTTAACCGCGGAACCACCTGAACCGTTTTTGACAGATTGTCAAGCCCGATCGAAACAAGAATTTCAACCGCTGAAGGAGTGCGTTTAACAGCCGTTTCTTCCAGGAAGGCGCCCTTATTATCACTCACCCTCACCGGGACTGTTTCGTTGAAGGATTTATTCCTTCCCTTAACATTCACATCTATCGAGGCAAAGTCCACCTTGTCAATGATACTCTTTGGACCCCGGAGAATAACCTCATCAGGTTTTGACTTAACAGCAACAACCCGATAACCCTTTTCGGTCATATTGGAATAATGCACCTTTACAGGCACCTGCTTTTCTGCTATAGGTTCAACCATAACATGTATTTCCGCAGGTCTTAAGTCAGTAACTTTAATACCCGCCGGTACCCTGACCTGAACAGGTACCATTGTTTTACCGGGCTTACTTTGACTTAAATCAACAAATACCTCTATGTTTTTCTGGCTCAATCCGGCCATAACATTTTGGCTGGCCTGAAGCCGCACATTCACACCACCAGGCGGCAGTGTTACAGCCAGATTAGGCCCCGTCCCCCGGGACTCTATCGGAACGGCCTTAAACTCCTGCTCCTTCGTGGGGTTCAGTTCATTAGAGACATATATCCATAAAACAACTGCCAAAATTAGTGACAGCGCCTTTAAGCTCCAGTTCCCGATGCCGAACCGCCCCATCAGTTATGACCTCCAGTTCCAAAAGGATTGGCTGTTAGTTTTCGGAATCAACAAATCCGTAAGAACTTCCCGCAGTGTTTTTTCGTCTAAGTAGCGGGTAAGTTTTCCTTCATGGGCTGCAGAAATAATCCCGGTTTCCTCTGAGACTAACAAGGCGACAGAGTCAGATATCTCGGTAATCCCTAAGGCAGCCCTGTGCCTCGTCCCCAGTTCGTTGCTCAGGTTGGGGTTTTCCGTTAACGGCAGGAAACAGCCGGCCGCTGCCAACCGGTCACCCCGGATAATTACAGCCCCATCATGTAACGGAGAATTGGGGATAAAAATGTTGATCAGAAATTCAGCAGAAATTACACAATCAAGTTTTACTCCTGTTTCTATATAGTCATTTATGCCGGTTTCCCTTTCTATAACGATAAGGGACCCCATTTTGTTTTTCGCCATCACGAGGACCGAGCGGACGATTTCGTTAATTATTCTCGTAGTATCCTCAACACCTAAAAAGACGAGCGGCCTGGCAAAAAACTTGCCCCGCCCAAGACGCTCCAGAGCACGGCGCAGTTCAGGCTGAAAAACCACCGGGATAGCCACCACGACCATCGTCCGGATGTTTTTTAAAATCCAGTTAATAGTGTAAAGGCCCAGCCAATTACTGATTGTTGTCGCCACGAGTAGAATAACCAGGCCTTTCAGCAGCTGCACCGCCCTTGTCCCTTTTATCCAGAGAAATAACTTGTAGATTAAAACTGCCACTACCAGCATATCGATTATATTGATAAAACTGATTGTTGGCAGTTGAAACAATCCTTACACCTCATTTTCGCGCTTAGTTTAACAACCCAGTCTTAGATATTATGTGTAATTAAGCCGGGAGTTAGCCGACAGTAAGTCTAATCCCTATAATTCGACACCCGGCAAATTGTCCCCTTTTTTTTATTTTATTTTTCCGGAAATCCCCTATTTTCCTTGTATTTCTTAATATTCTTAGCAGGAGTTTATTTTCGATTATAGAATAGTATTCTAGTATGTTCCTAAGCGAAGGGGGCGGCCTGCCATGAAACTCCATAGTTGGCACCTTTCCATTACTCTTGTCTGTCTTTTATTTGGCACATTATTCACATCCAATTTAAAAACCCACCTCCAGGAGTACAACCCCATGGTCGCCAGGAACAAAACCCTGGTCAATGTCATTAATACTCAGGAACAAAAAAACCGCGAACTCGAATCAGAGATTGCCAAAATCCGCAAGGAAATTGAGGCCTACCACGCCTCTGCCGGTGTGCCGTCCGGGCTTGAACCCGTTAAAAAAGACCTGGAAAGACTTCATCTTCTGACTGGGCTAACAGACGTGAGAGGCCCGGGAGTCATCATTACCCTGGACGACCAGGAAAAAGCCCGGATGGCCAAAGAGCCGGAATACTATCTGATTCACTATTCCAGTATATTATATATAGTCAACGACCTGCGGGCTGCCGGGGCGGAAGCCATTTCCGTCAATGGTGACAGGGTTGTTTCCACTACCGATATCCGGTGTGCCGGAAACATTATCCTTGTCAATACCCACCGCTTAGCCCCGCCTTACGTAATTCACGCCGTCGGCAGCCCTCAGCGGCTTGAGTTTGCCGCCAGGGCAGGTGAATACAACAGTCTCGAACAGCAGAAGTTCCCTGTGACCCTGGAGAAAAACCAAAATATTGCTATCCCCGCATATAAGGGAAGCTATGCTTTTAACTACGCCACACCCCTGAAAGAAGGTAAACAATAATGTGGTTGCCTTTTCTGGCGCTGTTCCTGGGATTTTTAGCCGGGCAGACCTTTACATTTACCCTGCCGGCCAGTTTTGCCCCCTACCTGTCCGTAGCTATTTTGGCCACTCTTGACTCCACCCTGGGCGGCGTAAAAGGGGTTATGATGCATAAATACGATGGGGCCATCCTGATGTCAGGTTTCTTTATCAACGGCACTCTCGCGGCATTTCTCGTTTTTATGGGCGACTGGATCGGAGTTGACCTATATTATGTCGCCATCTTCGTTTTCGGGGTAAGGATCTTTCAGAACCTGGCTATTATTAGACGTGAATTTATCAGTAAATACGTAGCCAACCATTTGAAAAAAAATAACTCTTCAACCCATGAGGTGCAGTGATGTTCAAGAAAAAATGGCAGCTGACCCTTACTATCGCCTTTGCCTCCCTGGGGCTCCTCCTATCCCTCCAGTTAAGGGCTCACAAGGCCCAGGTCAATGACCTCAATTCCCAGAGCAGCGATACCCTGGCCGTTATTGCCAAAAACCTTAACACCAAATATTATCAGCTTATCCAGGAAGTATGGGACCTGCGGACCCAGCGTAAATTGCTGGAGCAAAGCGCCAGTCAGAATAAAACAGCCCTGGAAGCCATGGCGATGGAACAACAAAAACTAAACATCGCCCTGGGTACAGTCCCTGTTGAAGGCCCAGGGTTAATAATCACCGTCCCGGAAAATAGCGAGAACTACTTCGGGTCCCAGGATACTATAGATATCATCAACGAGCTGTGGAATGCCGGAGCAGAAGCCGTGTCGGTAAACGGCTGGCGGATCTCAAACAACACCTTTTTCCTCCCGACCAATGAACTTTCCACTATTATCATGAATGACCATAAAATCTCTTACCCCTATGTTATCAAGGCAATCGGCCAACCGGTCGCCCTTGATAAAGGAATCTCCATACCTTCCGGCATTATTGACAACCTTAAATCGATCTATAAAATCCCCCTTGAAATAAAGCAGGTTGATAAACTAGGTCTGCCTGCTATTTCATCCCCGAAATTTAAATATGCCTTTTTAGTAAAAGATTAGCAGCGAAATCGCTGCTAATCTTTTTTTATCTGGAACTTATATGAATTTGGCAAAGTGTATAGTTTCCTATTCACTTTACTCCCTAATTGGTCTTATATAAACGGAAAAAGGGCCTGCTATGTATAGTTTTATATACACCTTGAGAGGCGAACTGCTTTCTGCTCATCTCCAAACCGTTTTTTCGAGTCCTCAAAAGACATTTTCCGGCTGTGATCCGTCGTTTTTGTTGGTTAACTCGTTTCACCAGGGATGTGTAATAGGTTATTTTTGCCGGTTAACGGTCATTTTTTGGCCTTTAACCGTTTTGTTTGGCTGCCCAAAACCGGGTTTCCGAAAATCTGGCCGACCGCTAAACTAACCCAAGCGCTAGGTGTCACATTTCTGGACAGTTTTATCTGCGAACATGGTTTTGCAGTGAAAAGGCAGGGACCGCATTGTCCCTGCCTTTTCACTGCAAATTTTCTTTAAGCCAACTATTAGTCTTCTTTACCGGCGTACTGAGCAGCAATATCTTTCATTGCGCCAGGGTCAGCCAGAGTAGTGGCATCGCCGATAGCCCTACCTTCGGCAATATCCCTGAGGAGACGGCGCATAATCTTTCCTGAACGAGTCTTTGGCAGTTCAGCTGTAAAGATTATGTCATCCGGGCGGGCAATAGGCCCAATCTTAACCCCAACATGCTTTCTCAGCTTGTCGATAAGTTCCTGGCTGCCCTTAAAGCCTTCCTTCAGGATTACGAATGCGCATACAGACTCACCCTTGATGTCATGCTTCTTACCGATAACAGCCGATTCGGCAACTTCCGGGCATTCCACAAGGGCGCTCTCCACTTCGGCGGTACCAAGACGATGTCCTGATACGTTAAGGACGTCATCCACACGGCCGGTTACCCAGATGTAACCCATATTGTCTCTCTTGGCGCCGTCACCGGCAAAATAATACTTGCCGAAACGCTTCCAGTATTGGTCTACATAACGGTCGGGATCGCCAAATATAGTACGGATCATTGCAGGCCAAGCTGATTTAATGACCAGATAACCTACATCAGCGGAGTTTCCGTTTTCATCGATTATATCAACTTCAATTCCGGGGAACGGGTTGGTAGCTGTACCGGGTTTCAGCGGGGTTATGCCAGGAAGCGGTGTAATCATGAAAGCGCCGGTTTCTGTCTGCCACCATGTATCCATGATTGGCGCTTTGCTGCCGCCGATGTGCTCATAATACCACATCCAGGCTTCGGGGTTGATAGGCTCACCAACAGAGCCGAGAACCTTGATAGCGGAGAGGTCGTGTTTCTTAGGATATTCGGTCCCCCACTTCATGAAGGTCCGGATAGCTGTAGGGGCGGTATAGAACTTGCTGACACCGTATCTCTCTGCCATATCCCACATTCTGTCTTTGTCAGGATAATCAATTGTCCCATCATACATAAAGAGGGTGGCCCCAAGCGCCAGCGGGGCGTATACAACATAACTGTGTCCGGTAATCCAGCCGATGTCAGCGGTACACCAGTAAACATCCTCGTCTTTGATGTCAAAAACGTACTTGAGGGTTGACTGGATTTGTACGAGGTAGCCGCCGGTGGAATGTACAACACCCTTGGGCTTGCCGGTTGTCCCGGAAGTATAAAGGATAAAAAGCACATCTTCAGAGTCCATTGCTTCCGGCTCATAGTAGTTGCCGGCAGCGGCCATTACGTCGTGATACCAGACATCACGGCCTTCGACCCAGGCTACATCGTTTCCGGCGTTCTTTACAACAACACACTTTTCAATCGTGGGTGTATCTTCTAAGGCCTTGTCACCGTTTTGCTTCAACGGGAACGGGTTTCCGCGGCGGAAGTTACCGTCTGCGGTAATAAGAACCTTAGCTCCGCAGTCATTAATCCTGTCACGCAGAGATTCCGGGCTGAAACCGCCGAATACCAGGGAGTGGGGAGCCCCAATCCTGGTGCAGGCCAGCATGGCTACAACGGCTTCCGGAATCATCGGCATATATAAAGCTACTCTATCGCCCTTTTTAACGCCAAGACCGGCCAGGGCGTTAGCAAACTTATTTACTTCCCGAGAGAGCATTCCATATGTAAGGCATACTTTTTTGCCAATTTCACTTTCATACATAATAGCAGCCTTATTATGGCGGTTTGACTTGGCGTGGCGGTCAACACAGTTGTATGAAACATTGAGTTTTCCGTTAATAAACCACTTGAAGAACGGAGCATTGCTGTCTTCAAGAACCTTGTCATAAGGCTTAAACCAGGTAACCAGCTCTTTGGCTTGGGCATCCCAGAAACCAAGGCGGTCTTTTTTTGCCAGCTCGTAAATTCCGGCTTTGGCATTTGCCTGTTCTGTTATGTCGGCAGGTGGGTTAAAAATACGGTCTTCCAAGGCAATCTTTTCCATTTAATTTTTCCCTCCAACAACGTTTTTTAAAACCTTTTGTTACAACAAAATAAAACACGGCCCACAGAAAAATAATTTCCTGTTCTCTCTGTTCCTACCCGGAGATATCACCCTCTTTCAAAGTAGTCCAAAAATTTTGGATAGTTTTGTCCATATGTCTATATTATAAAACATGTTACCCGCCAATGTCACTATTTTGGCGGCGAACGGTCGTTTTTTGACCCCGAACGGTTGGTTTGTATTGTAACGTCTAATTATATTCAGTTCACTAAAAAGGAAGGGGCGGCCCTAAAGTCTACTTTTAGGACAGCCCCGGGGAAGCTTTTACGTTATTAAGTTCTGTAATTAGTTAACCCACCTTTATGACAATCAAGGTAATATCGTCGAGCTGCCGCCTGCCGCCTAAGAAATTCCCGATATCAAGAAACAGAAAGTCCAGCAGGCTCGGAGCGTCATACAGGCGGTACTTATCTATAGTGGCATTCAGGCGTGCCCTCCCATACAATTCCCCGCTGTCATTCATGGCTTCCAACAACCCGTCACTGTAAAACACCACAATATCACCATTATTTAATTTGAGCGAGTGACTGTCATATGCCATATTATCAGTTAAGCCGAGAAATGGGCCGGCCTCCTTGGGTTTTTTGAATGTGCAGTCTCTACCCGAGAATATTACCGGGTCATTGTACCCCGCATTGGCTAAATGGAAAAGTCCGGTTTGCGGGTTATAAATACCGCATGTCATCCCAATAATCATACCTTGGTTGCCCAATTCGGGGCACAAGACTTCATTTATCCGTGACAAAATCTTGCCAGGTCCCATCTGCCTGCGCGCTACAGCCCGAAAAACCATCCTGGTCGTAAACTGCACAATTGAAGAGGCAATCCCCTGGTTCATTGTATCCCCAAGAATAAAAACAAGCCTGCTCTGGTCAGATGGCAAAAAATCATAAAAATCTGCCCGTTCCTGCCTGCGGGAAACCGACCTGGCAGCGAGGCTTATCCCTTCCAGCCTGGGTAAATTGGAACTTCGATTTAGGGTAAGAACCTGGACCTCCCCTATTTGAACAGGCTGTTCCTGCTGCTCGTTTACCTGCAGAACCTGAGCCACACCCCGTGAAACTTGAGCAGCCAGCTCTTTAGCCAATATTCTGGAGACCTCGCTGTTCTGGTCTTTGGAAAACCAGAGGCACAATGCTCCAATAGGCTCTGTCCCTTCCCCAAGAGGGAATGCCATACCGTTAACACCTTTTCCACCGGTAAGACTGCCTGTTTCTTCAAACCAGTTTTTTGACCACGGCTGCCCTGTATTAATAACCTGTTCGGCTACCTGGTAATCAATATTGGGGAGTGAACCATCGGAACCGACCTCGTAGTACCCTAATCTCATGATCCCTTTAAAACCCTGTTTTTTCTTCCAGATGCTGCAGCCCAGAAGGTCCATTTGGGTCACGATTGTTGTGGCAACCTGTTCAAAGGTTTCATCGCTTATGTGATCGGCCATCAGCAGGCTGATATTATATAGCGCTTTATACTCTTGAGGCTCAAACTTATCCACCGGCTTACCTCCCCACTTAAATTTCTTCTTCTTCCAAGACCCTCTCCAAAAAAGAGGTAGGACTTTTCATTAAATCGATGTCGAAAGGGGGATTAACGCGCTGCCCCAGATGATCCTTAACAACTTTAACGAGCGGTCTGGTAGGAAATTCCTTGTGAGACTTAATTACAATACCGCGTTCCCCGCTATTTAATAAAACCAATGTTCCAATAGGGAATAACGCAATATTACTAATAAAAGCCTTAACAACTTCCGGGTCAAAAACAGTCCCGCTTTTGACTGTCAGGTATTCTGTGGCGTGCTGGGGCAGTATTCTTGGCTTGGCAGGCGTATCTGAGGTTAGGTTGTCATAGGAACTGGCAACCGCCACTACCCGGGCAAGCAGAGAAATCTCTTCACCGGCCAACCCTCGCGGATAGCCGCTGCCATCGAAATGCTCATGATGCTGAAACGCGATGTGAGCCACCAGTAGGCTGACTCCCTCAGTTTTACGCAGCATTTCGAACCCATACTCGGTATGCTTCTTTACCTGCTCCTCAAACTCGATGAACTCGTCCTGGTTTTTATATAAGTTATCAAACGCGATTTTCCCCATATCGTGAAACAGGCTGCCCATCCCCAGGTATCTTAACTTTTGCTGCTGGATTCCGAGATGCAAACCGGTCATGAGGGATAAGACCGCCACATTTACGCTGTGTGAAAACAGATAATCATTCAACGCCCTTATATCTATCAAAGATGACAGGAGATCCTTGCTGCCGATGATTTCATCGATTATCCTGTCGATGATATCAGTAACCTTCCTGACATGTAGCTTTTCGGAAGATTTTAGAGCCTTCAGCGACTTTCTTGTAATAGCCATTGTTTCATTGCGGGTTTTCTCTGAGATTACGTCCTCAAAAACCAAATTGTCACAATACTCACTTGTTATGTATAAGGCCATAATCCCCAGCGATTTCAACCTATCGATATATCTTTCGGTTAAAATGGCTTTCTGGGACAGCAGCACAGAACCGTTCGCGTTGTATATGTTTTTGCCAACAATCATACCTGGTTTGGCTTTTTCAATGCTGATTGCTCTCAACAGGACACCTCCATTTGGCAATCTATCCTTTTTGAGGTATTATTACTAAAATTCGCGAAACAGCAAATAAATCCTGCAAAAAAGTAGAGTATACCTGCTTACTCCTTCATGTATATTTGACACCAAAAGAGGGCGCCTCATTTGAGACACCCTCTTGGTTTTTATAACTACTTATGCAGTTCTTCTAAGATTTTTACTAGTCTTCTTTGTACTTGCCGGCGATTTCTTGCATGGCGCCTGCGTCGGCCAGGGTGGTTACGTCACCGATAGAGCGTCCTTCGGCGATGTCTCTGAGGAGACGGCGCATAATCTTACCGGAACGGGTCTTCGGCAGGGCAGCGGTAAAGATGATTTGATCCGGACGGGCGATAGGACCAATCTTCACACCGACATGCTTTTTCAGCTTGTCGATAAGTTCGGGGCTGCCTTCGAAGCCATCCTTCAGGATAACAAATGCAACCGGAGCTTCACCTTTGACATCGTGCTTTTTGCCAATTACAGCTGATTCGGCAACTTCCGGGCACTCAACAAGGGCGCTTTCAATTTCAGCAGTACCAAGACGGTGCCCGGATACGTTGAGTACATCATCAACCCGGCCGGTTACCCAGATGTAACCCATTTCGTCTCTCTTGGCGCCGTCACCGGCGAAGTAAATATCGCCGAAACGCTTCCAGTACTGGTCGATATAGCGATCGTCGTCTCCCCAAATGGTCTGTAACATTCCGGGCCATGGGGACTTAACAATGAGGTAGCCTCTATCAACAGACTGCTTATTCTCATCAACAACATCAACTTCCACACCGGGGAACGGAATGGTTGCGGTACCGGGCTTCAACGGGACAATCGGGGTCGGGGTAATCATGAAGCCGCCGGTTTCGGTCTGCCACCATGTATCCATAATCGGGCACTTGCTGCCGCCGATAGTCTCATAGTACCACATCCAGGCTTCCGGGTTGATCGGCTCACCAACGGTACCGAGCAGACGAATCCCGGACAGGTCATGTCTCTTCGGAAACTCTGCGCCCCACTTCATAAAGGTTCTGATGGCGGTAGGAGCGGTATAGAATACTGTGATGCCCCATCTTTCGGCCATATCCCATATTCTGTCTTTGTCAGGATAGTCAACTGTACCGTCATACATAAAGGTAGTCATTCCAAGGGCCAGAGGAGCATACACCACATAACTGTGGCCGGTGATCCAGCCGATGTCAGCGGTACACCAGAAGGTATCAGTTTCTTTAAGGTCAAATACGTACTTCAATGTTGAACAGATGTGTACAAGGTAACCGGCTGTGGAGTGCTGAACACCCTTGGGTTTGCCGGTGGAGCCGGAGGTATAGAGAATGAATAATGGGTCTTCGGCAGGAATTTCTTCGGGTTTACAGTATTTATCGGCTTTAGCCATGACATCGTGATACCAAACATCACGGCCTTCCTTCATGTTAACTTCATTGCCTGCATTTTTTACAACAACGCATTTTTGAATAGTCGGGGTGCTTTCCATCGCAGTGTCAGCGTTGTTCTTTAGCGGGAACGGTTGCCCTTTACGGAAGTTTCCGTCAGCAGTAATAAGTACAGTAGCTTTAGCATCATTAATCCTGTCAGAGAGTGAATCAGCACTGAAACCGCCGAATACGATAGAGTGGATAGCGCCGATCCTGGTGCAGGCCAGCATAGCAACAGCAGCTTCCGGAATCATCGGCATGTACAGGTTAACCCTGTCACCCTTCTTAACGCCGAGGCCTTTTAAAGCATTGGCAAATTTGTTAACTTCCACATAGAGTTCTCTGTATGTAAGGATTACTTTTTTACCAATTTCGCTCTCATAGCACAGAGCGGCTTTATTCCGCTTGGCGGAATTGTAGTGACGGTCAAGACAGTTGTAGGAAACGTTGATTGTCCCACCGGTAAACCACTTAAAGAACGGAGGTTTGCTGTCATCTAAAACCTTCTCATAGGGCTTGAAAAATGTTACCAGTTCGTCAGCCTGCTTCTTCCACCAACCGAGGCGGTCAGTTTTGGACTGATCATACATTGCCTGTTTGATATTAGCATTATCAACTATTTCTTTGGACGGATTAAACACGCGATCCTCAATTGCAACTTTCTCCATAATAAATTTATCCCCCTTAATACTTCAAATTTGTAGCACAATCAATACAATCAATCACAAAAATCCTTTTTGAATGCTTTATTACCGTATCTTTAGAATCACCCCTTTTTTTAATAGTCTAACACAACCCGAACAGGTTCGTTCTTGCGTCAAGATTAAACGCTGTTTTTTAATCCTGCCCAACAGTTCAGTTACCTGTATGAAGTCACCCAGGGCTAAAGGATGAATAAATGCAGATGTTGAACCGTTAAGCCGGAATAAAAAACAGAACGCGCCTCGTTTAGTACAGATATCAATACAATCGTTTTAGCGGAGCTGTCTAGAAACCTGACCGTTTCTTGTCCCCAAATTATATTTTAAAGCTTTTTACCCCCAATTGTCTCCAGTTTTTTGGCGAACGGTCGATATTTGTCGGTGAACGGTTGGATGCTAAACGTAAAGGGCAGCCCCAATGTCTAACTTTTTGGACTGCCCAGGAAATTTATCTGTTTGGCCATGTCAAATTGCATAAATCCTTTTTGTTCGGGTTAACCTTAAATTAGTTGTCAGTTGTCAGTTGTCAGTTGTCAGTTGTTAGTTGTCAGTTGTTAGTTGTTAGTTGTTAGTTGTTAGCTGTCAACTGTCAACTGTCAACTGTCAACTGTCAACTGTCAACTGTCAACTGTTAGTGACCGGGAAGAGAAAGGCGGATCATGGGTGAATATTAATGAACCATGGGAAATGCTGGCTGATAAAAAGATCTGGGCAATGTTAAGCAATCCCGAACAAGAACTCCATGCAGACGACATTCGGCTTATGTTCATTGAATTATTCAGGCGGATTAAAAACTTAGAGCATGAAACCAATACATTAAAAGTTTTGTTATTCCTGTATGGAATCATCGAGGAAAAAGTGTTCAATATCGCTTTGACAGAAGTAAATGATTTCTTCAAAGACTTGGATGAGGAACAAGCTAAAGAAATAGACTTTTTTGCTAACTCCGGCATCTCTTTTGCAGACTGGGCCGCATTCACGATAAAAGGGAAGTTTGACAACAGCCTTAACAGTTAGGGCAGACAACGTTTTTTAATCCAGCAAGAGAAGAGAGGCTGCTTTTTAGGCAGCCTCTCTAATTTTACAATTACTTATGCAGTTATTCCAAGCTTAATGGTCTTCGTCTTTTCCGTATTTGCCGGCAATTTCCTGCATCGCTTCAGGATCGGCCAGGGTGGTTACGTCACCGAGAGCGCGGCCTTCGGCGATGTCTCTGAGGAGACGTCGCATAATCTTGCCGGAACGGGTCTTGGGCAGGGCTGCCGTGAAGATAATGTCTTCCGGACGGGCAATAGGACCAATCTTCACGCCGACATGCTTCTTCAGCTTGTCAACAAGCTCTGGGCTGCCTTCAAAGCCATCCTTCAGGATAACAAAAGCAACCGGGGCTTCACCCTTCACGTCGTGCTTCTTCCCGACTACAGCAGCTTCAGCAACTTCCTTGTACTCAACCAGAGCGCTCTCGATTTCAACGGTGCCGAGACAGTGCCCGGATACGTTGATGACGTCATCGACACGCCCAGTAATCTGATAAGAACCAACCTTATCTCTGCCGACGCTGCCCCCTACCAGTTGGTAGTTGGAACTGGTCGTTACTTTCCCTGAACCATCTTTTGGATAGCTTCAACAATCTCCGGATTTGCCAGGGTCATAACATCACCTATATCTGTGCCGTTAGAAATGGCGCCAAGAACACGGCGCATGATCTTCCCTGAACGGGTCTTAGGCATGTCGGGAACAATCCAGACACTTTTGGGTCTGGCAATTGCGCCGATCTCTGTGACAATAGCCATGGAAATTTTCTTGGCGAGTTCTGGGGATGCTACCATTCCAGGTTTTAAAGCAATATACATATCCGGCTCAACGCCTTTGATTTCATGTTTCACCGGAACAACGGCTGCTTCTGCTACCTCTGGAACGGTCAAAGCTGCGGATTCAAGTTCCTTGGTGCCAAGCCTGTGGCCGGAAACGTTGATAACATCATCAATCCTACCAAGGATACGAACATATCCATCGGCGCCCACAACTGCAGCATCACCGGTCAGGTACGGCCAATCCTGCCACCTCGTGCTTTTTGGATCTTTACAATATCTTTCAAAATAAGTTTTGACGAAACGATCGCGGTCGCCCCAGATGGACTGGAACATACCGGGCCATGGGTTCTGAATACAGATATTCCCTGCTTTTCCAGAGCCACTAGGGACAACAACACCATCATTATCATAAACGATTGGGTGAATACCCGGTACGCCTGGGCCTGCGCTGCCCGGTTTCATTGGTTTAATTGCCGGTATTGTGCTGCAAAGGAAACCGCCGTTTTCTGTCTGCCACCAGGTGTCAACAATTATCGCTTCCTTTTTGCCGACAAATTCATAATACCACTTCCACACTACAGGCTCAATCGGCTCACCGACAGTGGTCATATGTTTGAAGTGATAAGTGTACTTCGCCGGCTCATCAGGGCCAATCTTTCTCAGGGCCCGGATAGCTGTAGGCGCAGTATGGAAGATGTTTACATCCAAATCCTGGGCAATCCTCCAAGGCCTGCCTGCATCCGGATAAGTGGGAACCCCTTCATAAATAACAGTGGATGCGCATAATGCCAGCGGGCCATATACGATATATGAATGACCGGTGATCCAGCCGATATCAGCCATACACCAGTATACATCTTCAGGATGAATGTCCTGGATATATTTGGATGTTCCGGTTACATACGCCAGATAGCCGCCTGTGCTGTGCTGTGCGCCTTTGGGTTTTCCGGTCGTACCGCTGGTATACATCAGGAAGAGAACAGCTTCTGCCGGCATTGAGACCGGAGCAACCCTTACTCCGTAATATTTTTTCAGCAGGTCATTGACAAAGAAATCACGGCCTTCAACCATTGGTGTTGCGGCGGAATATTTGCCGGGATAACGCTGCCATACGAGAACCTTCTTAACATTCTGGCCTTCTTTGGCTGCTTGAGCTAGAGCAGTATCAGCCTTTTCCTTGTGGTCGATAAGCTGGCCGCTTCTGTAATAAGCGTCCATTGTAATCAGATACTCGCTGCCGGAGTCAACGATTCTGTCTGCACAGGCCTGGCCGGAGAAACCGCCGAAAACCTGGGAGTGGATGATACCAAGCCGTGCACATGCAAGCATGGTAATCGGAAGTTCAGCCACCATCGGCATGTGAAGGGTTACCCTGTCGCCGGCCTTCAGGCCGCATTCGTCCCTCAGGATAGCGGCAAACTCATTTACTCTTACATAAAGTTCCTGGTAAGTAACATGCTCCACCTTTTCAGACTCAACCTCTGATACGAAGTGAATAGCTGTTTTGTTTTTGTTCTTGGCCAGATGCCTGTCAATGCAGTTGTAACTTGCATTAATCTTTCCTCCAACAAACCACTTGAAGCAGGGGGCGTCGCTGGTGTCAAGCATTGTATGCCAATACTCGTCCCAGGACAAAAGGTCGGCATACTCCTTGAAGCAGTTCGGGAAATTTTCCAGGCTAAAACGATCATAGACTGCTGGATCGGTCACATTTGCCTGGGCAATAAACTGTGCAGATGGATAAACGAGTTCCTCTTCTGCCCAATGGACCGCTATTTCCGCTTCCGACGTTTCAGTTACTTCAGCTTTATCTTTTACGTCACTCATTGGTTATTTTTCTCCCCTTTTCATTTCAGATTTTTTTGATTATTCAGGATAAACCTTTTAAAAAAATACTAGCTAGCCCTAAGGAATTTGCTCAACGCCCCCCTTCTAAAAAAAATTGACTCTAGGCCTTTCCCCGGTCAGGTTTTCCGTACAAGACAACTAAACCGACTAAAGAAGTTTACGGACTGCAGGAGTCATTTATGATATATATTAAAACAAGCCCTATGGAATAAAACGAGACACATGGTCTGTCCCCAGAGGCTCATTTAACCATATCTCTCCAGCGCATTAAGCCTACGTATGTATAGAATTCTAGACGGTCTCATTTGTTAGTTTTATTCTAATATAACTCCTTAGAATATACTATTATTTAGCCGTGAACAGCACTTTTGTGCCGCCTAATGGTTAAATATGATTCCAAGTGGTATGGTTTAAGGGCTTGGGAGAACTAATATTCCTGCCGAAACTACTATTAAACCCTGATTTTTAGGTTTTTTGCCCGATTTTAGGATATTTAATCGAGTGATAAATTGGGGGTTTGTCGGTCTCTTCGTGGATTATAATTCCTTTTCATCATCCCGTTGTCTTGAATTAGCTACAAACCATTTGCCCACGAATTAGCTGGCTCTTCACAATAAAAAAACAGGAGGGCTTAACCATCCTGTTTTGGCTGCTTCTTTTTTTTCAGCAGGCCGTAAGCGATACTGTCAACCAAGGCCTGCCAGCTGGCTTCTATGATGTTTCCTGATACGCCTACGGTTCCCCAGGAATCGTGCTTGTCATGGGTTTCAATAAGCACCCTGACGAGGGCGCCTGTCCCGGTATCACCGTCTAACACCCGAACCTTGTAATCCGCCAGTCTCATATCCCCGATTTCCGGGTAAAAACCTGTTAGGGCTTTACGCAGAGCGTTGTCCAAAGCGTTAACAGGGCCGTTACCTTCAGCGGCAGTGTGGACAATTTCGCCACCCACCCGTAGTTTGATAATAGCCTCTGAATAGATATCGTTATCTTCCCGTTTTTCCAGGATTATTCTCAGTGTCTCCAGATTAAAAGGCTCGTGATAACCGTTAAAGCCCTTCCGCAGCAGCAGTTCGAAAGAAGCCTCCGCTCCTTCAAACTGAAATCCCTGGTGTTCCAGGTCTTTGATCTGTTCAAGAACAGCCTTCGTCTCCGGGTTCGTATGGTTTAAGTCGATATCCAGTTTGAGTTCTTCAGCCTTATAAATAATATTGCTCATTCCGGACAGCTCCGAAACGAGTACCCGCCTGATGTTGCCAACCGCTTCAGGCTGAATGTGCTCATAGGTTTCGGGGTTTTTCAGCAGAGCGCTGACATGGATTCCACCCTTATGGGCGAAAGCGCTGTTGCCTACATATGGTTGGTGTGGGTTCGGGCTGCGGTTGGCCAGTTCACTCACATACCTGGACAGCTCAGTCAATCCGGTAAGTTTTTCAGTCGGCAGGCACTCACAGCCCAATTTTAATACCAGATTAGGAATTACAGAGCAGAGATTGGCATTCCCGCATCTTTCACCATAACCATTGACGGTACCCTGGACCTGGACGGCCCCGGCTTGAACTGCGACCATCGAGTTCGCCACTGCCAGTTCACCGTCGTTGTGGGTATGTATACCGACAGGGACATGCAGTTTTTGGACCATTAAACTTACTATATCCTGTATTTCCAGGGGCAGGCTGCCCCCATTTGTGTCACAAAGGCAGATTAAATCTGCCCCGGCGTCCTGGGATGCCAGAATAGTGCGAAGGGCATATTCGGGGTTGTTTTTGTAACCGTCAAAAAAGTGTTCGGCATCATAGAAGACCTGCAGCCCTTTAGATTTCAGGTAACGGACTGAATCACCGATAATACGGAGGTTTTCTTCCAGATTAGTTTTCAGAGCATGGGTAACGTGGAAGTCCCAGCTTTTACCGAATATAGCCGCGATTTGGACATCAGAGTCAAGGATGGACTTGATATTTACGTCATCTTCAGGCTGCAGCCCCGGTTTACAGGTACTGCCAAAAGCCACAATGCTGGCCTGTTCCATTTTGTGGTTTTTTATCCGCTTGAAAAATTCTATATCCTTGGGGTTAGAGCCGGGCCAGCCCCCCTCAATATAGTGAATACCCATTCTATCGAGCTTTACGGCTATTTTAAGTTTGTCATCTACAGAGAGGGAAATCCCTTCACCCTGGGTCCCGTCTCTGAGTGTGGTATCATATAGGGTAATTTTTTTCATACGCCCTCCCCTTGCCAGCGGCCAGCGGCCAGTGGCCAGTGACCAGTTGTGAGTGCTAACAGAGATTCAATCGCAGCAGAGCTGCAATCAAAACCTTAATAACGGCCGCGAATCCCAAGTTCTATGTACTACTGTTTCGTGAAAGTTTGCCAAAAAAATTAAGTTTTATTCTTTTTAACCACGGATAACACTGATGAACACGGATATGGCGCGGATGGACACTGATTTGGATGCCGAGAATTTAGGAGTAAAAATAAATAATTTAATAAAACAAAAAACAGTCTCCGATCATTCAAGTTTACTTTTTTACTCAACAGAAGTGCGGCTTACAGTGAGACATGGATTGATTGCCAGGTCCACATTTTAATGAGAAGACCGGGGGGGTTGGGATACCTGTTGGTAAATATGTTTTTGTATATAATGGTTTTTAGAGACACCTGCTTAAAATCCGTGTTCATCCGAGCCATCCGTGTTCATCCGTGGTTGTTTTTTTCGGTTTAAATGTTTGATTGCAGCTTTGCTGCGCGTATACCACTTTGTTGTGGTAAAGTCCTGTTTTTGTATAATCCGAGGGTTTGCGAGCTTAAGCGAGCAAACCAACCTTTGCCCCTCGTTCCGCTCAATGCGGAACGAAGGATTACTCTCCACTCACCACTCACCACTCACCACTCACCACTAGCAACTAGGAACTAGCAACTAGCCACTGATCTGTTCCACTACCCGGTCGCCCATTTCTGCTGTAGTAACCGGTTTGCCGCCGTCCTGCATGATATCAGGGGTCCTGTATCCAAGGTCCAAAACCTTGATGACGGCATCTTCGATGACTTTGGCCTCATTGTTTAGATTAAAAGAGTATCTGAGCATCATCGCCGCCGACAGGATAGTAGCTAGGGGGTTTGCCTTGTTCTGCCCGGCTATGTCCGGTGCAGATCCATGGCTGGGTTCATATAAACCCACTTTGCCCCCGAGGCTGGCAGATGGGAGCATACCGATTGAACCGGTGAGCATTGAGGCCTGGTCGGTCAGGATATCCCCGAACATGTTCTCCGTAACAATCACATCAAACTGTTTGGGCCGGCGGACGAGCTGCATCGCACAATTATCAACATACATATGAATAAGTTCGACCTCCGGGTATTCCCGGGCCAATTCCACCACAGTTTCCCGCCACAGACGCGAGCTTTCCAGGACGTTGGCTTTATCTACAGAGTGCAGAACCTTTTTCCGCTTCATCGCAATTTCAAACCCGAGTCGGGCAATGCGCACGATTTCCTCGGTGGTATATGTCAGTGTATCAACAGCAGCCTGTCCGGCGGCAGTTTTTTCGCGTTTCTTTTCGCCAAAATAGAGTCCACCGGTCAGTTCCCTGATGACCATAATATCTATTCCCTCAATCACCTCTCTTTTGAGGGTGGAGGCATCGATGAGCGCCTCGTACAAAGTAGCAGGCCGCAGGTTGGCATATAAACCCAGCGCTTTTCTAAGCGGCAGCAGAGCCCCTGCCTCGGGTCGAAGGTGGGTCGGGATGTTATCCCATTTGGGCCCGCCGATAGCTCCCAGTAAAATAGCATCACTGCTGTGGCAGAGACTAAGGGTGTTCTCCGGCAGGGGAACACCTACCGCATCAATGGCGGCGCCACCGATAAGCCCTTCTGTAAACTCGAACGAGTGTCCGTACCGTTGTCCTATAGTTTTTAAAACCTTGACAGCTTCAGGCACAATTTCTACCCCAATACCGTCCCCTGGTAAAACACCAATTTTGTACATTATTTGTTGAGCCTCCCCCGCACATAATTTATTAATCCGTCGGCATCAATTAATTCCTGCATAAATGGGGGGATTGCCGTTGATTTGAAATCAGTTCCTTTGGTCAGGTTGTAGATAATCCCTTTGTCAACGTCAACCTTGATCTGATCACCCTCGTCGATACCGTCTACCGCCTCCGGAGACTCTAAAATCGGCAGGCCGATATTGAAGGCGTTGCGGTAAAAAATGCGGGCAAAGGATTTGGCAATCACACAGGAAACACCCACGGCCTTAATGCATATAGGAGCGTGCTCCCTGGAGCTGCCGCAGCCGAAATTCTTATCGGCGACAATGATGTCACCTATTTTAACCTTGTTGGGGAAATCCGGGTCAGCATCCTCCATACAGTGCCTGGCCAGTTCATCCGGGTCCGAAGTATTTAAGTACCGAGCCGGAATAATAGCGTCAGTATCAACATCTGCGCCGAATTTCCATGTGCGTCCCTGAAATTCCATTTACTCCACCTCCTTGGGGCTGCCGATGCGGCCTAAGATAGCAGAGGCCGCTGCCACAGCCGGGTTAGACAGGTAAACTTCACTTTCGGGGTGGCCCATCCGGCCTACAAAGTTGCGGTTGGTAGTGGAAATCGCCTTTTCCCCTTTAGCCAGGATACCCATGTGTCCTCCGAGGCAGGGCCCGCAGGTGGGGGTGCTGACAGCCGCGCCGGCATCAACAAATATCTCAAAAAGCCCTTCCTTCATAGCCTGCTTGTAAATGGCCTGTGTCCCCGGGAATATCACCAGTCTTACATCAGGGTGCACCCGGCGTCCCCGCAGGACACCGGCGGCAACCCGCAGGTCTTCCATCCGGCCGTTCGTACACGAGCCGATTACAGACTGGTCAATCTTTACAGTACCTACCTGACTGATAGGTTTCGTATTTTCCGGCAAATGGGGGAAAGCAACCTGTGGTTCAATATTAGAGACATCATATTCAATAACCCGTTCATAGCCGGCATCATCGTCACTCCGGTAAATTTGGTAAGGCCTTTTGGCCCTCGATTCCACGTATTCTATAGTAGTCCGGTCAGGAGCAATAATCCCGTTTTTACCACCGGCTTCAATGGCCATATTAGCCATTGTAAAACGACCGTCCATCGACAGGCTTTGGATTGCCGGGCCGGTAAATTCCATCGCTTTATAAAGCGCCCCGTCAACACCGATATCCCCGATAATATAGAGGATCAGGTCTTTACCGCTGACCCACTCATTTAATCTGTCCCCATGGAAAACAAACTTGATAGATTCAGGCACTTTGAACCAGACTTCTCCTGAGGCCATTCCGGCAGCCATGTCTGTACTTCCGACCCCTGTCGAGAAAGCGCCCAGGGCGCCGTATGTACAGGTATGGGAATCGGCCCCTATGATAACATCACCCGGCAGGACAATGCCCTGTTCGGGCAGCAGGCAGTGCTCGATGCCCATCCGGCCAACCTCAAAATAGTTTGTCAGGCCGTGTTTCCTGGCGAATTCGCGCATCATTTTGGCCTGTTCCGCTGATTTGATGTCCTTATTCGGGGTAAAGTGGTCTGGAATTAGGACTACCTTATCTTTATCAAAAACATCCCGCACACCGATTTTCTCAAATTCCTTGATGGCTACCGGAGCAGTAATGTCATTTCCGAGGACAATATCAACTTTACAGTTAATCAGTTCCCCCGGTTCGACCCTTTTTTTGCCCGAGTGGACAGCCAGTATTTTTTCTGTGATGGTCATGCCCATCTTTACGTCACCTCTCATACTAGTTGCTAGTTCCTAGTTGCTAGTTGCTAGTAGTAATATTTATAACTAAATTTATACTCCTACTTCTGGTCTGTCTGTGCCTTCTTCATCTTCCATCAGGGCAAAGACGACTTTGTTCACAGCATTCAGGTACGCCTTGGCGCTCGCTTCAATAACATCGGTACTGAGTCCCCGGCCTAAGTACGTTTTTTTGTTCCCGCCATTGGGGAGAATCTTGACCGTGGCTTCACCCAGAGCATCTTTACCACCGGTCACGGCTTGAAGATTATATAACTGCAGGGTGCTGGTTATCCCAGTGATTTTATCGATAGCCTTACATATAGCATCTACCGGGCCGTCTCCGCAGGCGGCTTCCTCAAGCATTTCTCCATCCTTGGCCAGCCGGATAGTCGCAGTCGGAATCATCTGAGTGCCGCTGGAGATGTGCAGATACTCCAATTTGTAAGTTTCCGGCACAGTGATGACCTCATTCTCGACAATGGCTGCCAAGTCTTCGTCATTAATTTCCTTTTTCTTATCGGCAAGGGCCTTAAATTTCAAAAATGCTTTCTCCACCTCTTCGTCAGAAAGGTGGTATCCCAATTCGGTCAACCGGTCTTTAATAGCATGACGCCCGGAATGCTTGCCCAGGACGATATTCTGGATGGTCAGGCCAATCATGGCCGGATTCATTATTTCGTAAGTGCTGCGTTCTTTTAAGACCCCGTCCTGGTGGATGCCCGATTCGTGGGCAAAAGCGTTCTTACCTACAATAGCCTTGTTGGGCTGAATCCGCATCCCGGTCAGGTTTCTGACTAACCGGCTGGTCCGGTAAATTTCGTCTTTCTTAATCCCGGTTGTTTTTTCGAAGTAACGGCTTCTAGTGTAAAGGGCCATTACAACTTCTTCCAGGGAAGCGTTACCAGCCCGTTCCCCGATGCCGTTGACTGTGCATTCAATCTGATAAGCGCCATTGGTCACCGCGGCTAGGGAGTTGGCCACAGCCAAGCCCAGGTCATTATGACAGTGGACGCTGATAATAGCCTGATCGATATTAGGCACTTTAGATCTTACTTCACTGATAAACTCACCAAACTCAAACGGGGTCGCATAACCGACGGTGTCCGGTAAATTGATAGTGGTAGCGCCGGCTGAAATGGCAGCTTCGACAACCCGGCATAGGAAATCCATTTCGCTGCGGAAGGCATCCTCAGCTGAAAACTCAATGTCAGCAGTATACGCCTTGGCATGCTTAACAGCAGCTACAGCAGCATCCAAAACCTGTTCACGGCTCATTTTCAGCTTATGTTTGAGGTGTATGTCAGATGTGGCTATGAAGGTATGAATGCGAGCCTGGTCGGCAAACTGAACGGCCTCCCATGCCCGGTCGATATCTTTAACAGTAGCCCTGGCCAAACCGGCGATAGTGACACCTTTCACATTTTTAGAGATACTCTTAACCGCCTCAAAGTCACCCACGGAAGCAATCGGGAACCCCGCCTCGATAATATCCACGCCAAGTTTTTGCAGCTGTTTGGCAATGTCGAGCTTCTCCTGGGTATTTAGGCTTACCCCCGGTGATTGTTCACCGTCTCTCAGCGTGGTATCAAATATCTTTATCCGGTCACTCATTAAAGCTCCCCTTTCTACCTGTCAACGGGTTGGCTCAGAGGCTGTCCGGCCAAGACCATCGGGTAAACATTTTCGTCCTGGTTGATTATACAATCAATTATTACCGGCTCTTTAACCTTTAATGCCTGCTCCAAAGCCGAACGCAGCTGACCAGGCTCGGAAACACGCAGTCCTAAAGAATCATATACACCGGCAAATTTGACAAAGTCGGGATTTTTCTGGAAGATTGTAGCTGTATAACGCTTATCACAGTAAAACTCCTGCAGCTGGCGGACCATGCCCAGAGATTTGTTATTTAATATGATTACCTTAACAGGAAGCCCCTGCTCTACAGCGGTTCCGAATTCCTGCATACACATCTGAAAACTGCCGTCTCCCGTAATCAATATTACATCACGGCCGGGATCCCCTATCTGAGCGCCAATCGCCGCCGGAAGGCCGTAACCCATTGTCCCCAATCCACCGGAAGTGATAAACGTCCGCGGCTTTTTGGCTCGGTAATACTGAGCAGCCCACATCTGATGCTGGCCCACGTCAGTAACGATAACAGCCTCGCCGTCCGTTATTTCCCTTATCATCTCAATGATAAACTGGGGTTTAAGCTCTGTGCTGGGCTCATATTTGAGCGGGTACTCGGACTTCCACGCTTCTATCTGAGCAAGCCACTGTTCTTCCTTCTTCTCTTCCAGTCTGACCAGCATTGCTTCCATTACTAACTTGACATCCCCTACTATGGGAACATTTACTTTAACATTTTTACCGATTTCGGCTGGGTCAATATCTACGTGGATTATCTTGGCTTTGGGCGCAAATGATGAAAAATCAACCGCTACCCTGTCGTCAAAACGTACACCTAAAGCAATCAGGACATCAGACTCCATGATAGCCATATTTGCATACCTGGTTCCGTGCAGACCCAGCATCCCGAGGGAAAGCGGGTGGCATCCCGGAAAGCCGCCTAAACCCATCAGGGTACAGGCCACAGGAGTAGAAATCCTTTCGGCAAGGTTGTAAAGAATATCTGAACCGTTGGAGGCAATAACCCCTCCCCCGGCATAAATAACAGGCTGTTTGGCCTTCATGATAAGGTCACAGGCCATTGCAATCTGGGATTTGTGCCCCTTATAGTTGGGTTTATATCCTAGTAACTTGAGGTCAGACGGATTGGAGCAGCTTATTTTTTCCTGCAGTACATTTTTCGGCAGGTCAATAAGCACCGGACCCGGCCGGCCGGTTGAAGCGATATAAAAAGCCCGCTTTATAATCAACGGAATTTTGCTGGCGTCTTTGACAAGGTAGTTATGTTTTGTAATTGGAATCGTGATTCCAGTGATGTCAACTTCCTGAAAAGCGTCAGTACCTACCATCGTAGTCGGTACCTGTCCGGTAATTACAACAAGCGGGATAGAGTCCATATAAGCATTGGCGATACCGGTTACCAAATTGGTAGCGCCCGGACCTGAAGTGGCAATACATACTCCCACCCTGCCGGTAACTCTGGCATATCCGTCAGCGGCGTGGACGGCCCCCTGTTCGTGCCGGACAAGAATATGTTTAATTCCGGATGATTCACACATAGCGTCATATACCGGCAGGATGTTGCCCCCGGGATAACCGAAAACAACATCTACCCCCTGTTCTGCCAGGCATCTTATCAGCGCTTGGGCGGCCGTCATTTTCATGCTGTATCACCTCTTTATCAGTGGCCAGTGTCCAGCGGCCAGTGACCAGTTTTAAGCTGTAAATTATTTAAAATAAAGGCCTCTTCAAGGAAGAGGCCATCCTTTTTGCCCTTGCTTTCAGTTCCTGCGGCCATTCTACTGGCCACTGGTCACTGGCCACTGGCCACTCGTCTTACTTCTTCTTCAGCCAAGGCATCATATCACGAAGTTTCTTCCCTACAACCTCAATTTGGTGCTCCGCTCCAGCTTTTCTTAGGGCATTGAACACAGGACGGTTAACACTGTTTTCAAGGAGCCATTCCCGGGCAAACTGGCCTGATTGAATCTCGTATAGAATCTGCCGCATTTCTTCCCTGGTTTCTTCTGTAATTATGCGGGGACCTGTCACGTAGTCGCCATACTCGGCGGTATCGCTGATAGAATACCTCATGTAGCTCATTCCGCCTTCATAGATAAGGTCAATAATGAGCTTCATTTCATGGAGGCACTCGAAGTAAGCCATTTCGGGGGCATACCCGGCATCCACCAGGGTATCAAACCCAGCCTTAATCAGCTCGGTAACACCGCCGCACAGGACGGCCTGTTCCCCAAACAGGTCGGTTTCAGTTTCTTCTTTGAAGCTCGTTTCGAAGACCCCGGCTCTGGTACAGCCAATACCTTTGGCATAGGCCAGAGCGATATCCATCGCTTTACCTGTGGCGTTCTGGTGAAGAGCCACCAGACCCGGCACCCCGGCGCCTTCCTGGTACATCCTGCGGACCATATGGCCCGGGCTTTTCGGAGCTACCATAAACACATCGACATCTGCCGGAGGAATAATCTGTCCAAAATGAATATTGAATCCGTGAGAGAAACATAAGGCTTTGCCGGCGGTCATATGCTGGGCGATTGACTCCCGGTAAACTAAGGCCTGAGTCTGATCAGGCACTAAAATCTGGATAATCTGCGCCCTTTCTGCTGCCTCGGCTACATTCATTACCTCAAAACCGTATTCAACCGCGGCTTCCCATTCCGGGAGGTCCCGCCGTAAACCAATAATTACATTCAGACCGCTGTCCTTAAGGTTTTGGGCTTGGGCATGGCCCTGGCTGCCATAACCTATAACCGCAATAGTTTTACCCTTTATCAGGTTTAGGTCGGCGTCATTGTCATAATACATTTTTACCAACTTACTCATCCTCCTTGGTTTCGCTTATTGAAGTGAATTTTTGGCCCCTTAACATGGCAACCTTGCCGGTACGGACAAGTTCTTTGATGCCAAAGGGTTTAAGGGATTCAATAACAGCATTGATTTTTCCTTCATCACCGGTACATTCGATAATCAGGGTCCGCCGTCCGATATCTACAATCCGGGCCCGGAATATGTCCACTATCTGCAATATTTCGCCCCTGATAACAGGGTCTGCCCCTACCTTGATGAGCACCAACTCCCGGTCGACATACTGTTCTGATGTTATATCATTAATTTTAATCACATCGATTAATTTATGCAGCTGTTTAGTAACCTGCTCAAGTACCAGGTCATCACCTTCAACGACAATCGTCATCCGGGATATATTTAGACTCTCCGTCCGACCTACTGTCAAGCTGTCGATGTTGTAACCGCGCCGGCTGAAGAGGCCGGCTACCCGGGTCAGGACACCGGGGTTGTTTTCCACCAACACAGCAAGGATATGCCTCATAGCTCTAACCTCCTAACATCTTGTGGATAGCGCCGCCGGGAGGAACCATCGGAAACACGTTTTCTTCCCGCTCCACAGTAAAATCAATTAAGACCGGACGTTTAGCTTCAATAGCCTTCTTCAAAGCCGGTTTTACGTCTTTCGCCTTTTCTACCCGCATACCAACTGCTCCATAGGCTTCGGCCAGCTTGACAAAATCAGGACCGGTAATCTCGGTGTGGGAATACCTGCGGTCGAAGAAAAGTTCCTGCCACTGCCTAACCATCCCCAGGAAGTTGTTATTCAATATGGCCACGATTACCGGGATATTATAGTGAACGGCGGTAGCGAGTTCCTGAATATTCATCTGAATACTTCCGTCACCGGCTATGTCAATTACAACTGAATCCGGGCATCCGACTTTGGCCCCGATAGCGGCAGGCAGGCCGTAACCCATGGTGCCCAGCCCGCCTGAGGAAAGAAATGTCCGCGGTTTTGTATATTTGTAATACTGGGCGGCCCACATCTGGTTCTGCCCTACTTCTGTTACAATTATCGCTTTCCCTTTCGTGATATCATGTATCTGTTCTACGATAAACTGAGGTTTGAGAGACCCGTTTGATTCATAAAAAAGCGGGTGTTTTTCTTTCCATTCAGCTATCTTATGCTGCCAATCGCCGGCAAGGTGCTGCTCCATCTTACTGTTAAGAATAGCTAAGACTTTCTTAATATCACCCACAATTGGTATATCTATCCGCACGTTTTTGCCTATTTCAGCCGGGTCGATGTCTATATGTATGATCTTGGCATGACTGGCGAACTCTGCGATTTTACCTGTTACCCGGTCATCAAACCTCGCCCCAACGGCAATCAGAAGGTCTGATTGGCTTACAGCATAGTTGGCTGCTCTCGTTCCGTGCATACCCAGCATACCAAGAGAGAGGGGATGGGTTTCCGGAAAAGCGCCAATACCCATTAGGGTAGTTGTTACAGGGCTTAAAGTCAGCTCGGCCAATCTAAACAGTTCTTTGCTGGCGCCTGAAGAGATGACCCCGCCGCCAGCGTAAATAACCGGCTTTTTGGCTTGACCAATCATTTTGGCAGCCAGGCTGATCTGACCTTTATTACCCTCGAAGGTTGGCTTGTAACCTTTTAAAGAGACGTTTTCGGGATACCTGAATTTCGTTTTATTAACCTGCACATCCTTGGGAATGTCAATCAGGACCGGCCCCGGACGGCCGGTTGTGGCAATGTGGAAGGCCTCTTTGATCATTCTAGCCAAGTCTTTGACATCATTGACCAAAAAATTGTGTTTCGTTATCGGGAGAGTAATCCCCGTAATATCGGCCTCCTGAAAAGAATCCTTACCAAGGAGTTCACACGGCACCTGCCCGGTCAAGGCAATTATGGGTATCGAATCCATATATGCGGTGGCGATTCCGGTAACCAGGTTCGTTGCCCCCGGGCCGGAAGTGGCCACACAGACTCCCGGTTTCCCGGTTGCCCTGGCGTAACCGTCAGCAGCATGAGCCGCACCCTGTTCATGTCTTACCAGATAGTGCTTCAGAGAAGAACTATACAGGGCATCATAGAACGGCAGAATTTGACCCCCCGGATACCCAAATATGGCTTCTACGCCCTCTTCCTGTAAACTTTTTATAATAATCTCCGCTCCGGATAATGGCATCTTCTCCACCTCCATCTTTAATAATGCTGTAAACGTTACAGGTCAGTGGAGAGTGGTGAGTGATGAGTGGGGAGTGAAGAAAGGATTCACCGTTTTCTACGGGTTCCACTCTCCACTATCCACTCTCCAATTGCATCTATTAATCTTTTAGTATTGCCCCTGTGCTGGCTGAAGTGACGAGCTTTGTATAACGGGCCAGGTAACCTTTTTTAATTTTTGGTTCGCGGGGCTGCCATTGGGCTAAACGTGACTTTAGTTCTTCGTCACTGATAATAACATTTAACCTGCAGTTAGGAATATCTATCTCAATTATGTCCCCATCCCTTACAACAGCTATCGGCCCGCCTTCAGCAGCTTCCGGCGAAACATGCCCTATAGAGGCGCCCCTGGTTGCTCCGGAGAAACGCCCATCGGTAATCAGGGCCACATCCTTGTCAAGACCTAGTCCGGCCACCATCGCGGTAGGTGTGAGCATTTCCCGCATGCCAGGTCCACCCTTAGGACCTTCGTACCGGATAACAATAACTGCACCCTTGTTTATTTTGCCGTCAATCAAGGCCTGAACGACTTCCTCTTCTGATTCAAAAACCCTGGCCGGCCCCTTGTGGCAAAGCATTTCCGGAGCAACAGCAGCTTCCTTGACGACTGACCCTAAAGGTGCGATATTCCCTTTCAGAATAGCCAAACCACCTTTTTCACTATAGGGATTTTCTGCAGGCCTGATAACCTCGGGGTTTAAATTCTGCTTTCCTTTTATATTTTCCCCTACCGTTAAGCCCGTTACTGTCAACCGTTCACGGAACAGAAGGCCTTTCTTATCTATCTCAGCCAGAACTGCGGGGATACCGCCGGCGTCATTTAGGTCCTGGATATGATGGAATCCTGCCGGGCTAAGTTTGCATAGATGGGGGGTTTTTTCATTGATTTCCTGGAACTTTTCGAGGTTAAGCGTAAACCCACACTCATGAGCAATCGCCGGCAGGTGAAGCACCGTGTTCGTTGAACCGCCCAAAGCCATATCAGCGGCAATAACATTAAAAAATGATTGTTCGGTCATGATATCCAAGGGTTTAAGGTCCTTCTCTATAAGCTCCATAACCTTCATCCCGGTCTTTTTGGCCAGCCTTTGCCGGGCAGCAGTCACTGCCGGTATAGTCCCGCTTCCGGGCAGGGACATGCCAAGCACTTCGGTCAGGCAGTTCATCGTATTCGCGGTGAACATGCCGGCACACGAGCCACAGCCGGGGCAACAAGCCTCTTCCATGTCGGTCAGTTCATCTTCAGTCATCCTGCCCCCGCGGACAGCGCCAATTCCTTCAAAAATATTGCTTAAAGATACGTCTTTACCCTTGTATTTACCTGTCAGCATAGGACCCCCGCTGACAACAATGGCCGGAATATTTAAGCGGGCCGCAGCCATCAGCATTCCCGGGATAATCTTATCACAGTTGGGAATCAGGACCAGCCCGTCAAAGGCATGAGCCAGGGTCATTATTTCCACGGAATCGGCAATGATTTCCCTGCTGGCGAGGGAATATTTCATCCCCGCGTGGTTCATGGCAATCCCGTCACAGACACCTATGGTCGGGAACTCAATAGGTGTTCCCCCGGCAATTCTGACTCCTGTCTTAACGGCGTCAGCTATGATATCAAGGTGGATGTGCCCGGGCACGATTTCGTTCTGAGAGTTAACAATCCCAACCAGCGGCCTGGCCAGTTCCTCATCCGTATATCCCATCGCCTTAAAGAGGGAGCGGTGGGGCGCTTTCTCCAATCCCTTTTTAACTGCATCACTCCGCAAAGGAAACCCCTCCCATCATAATAGTTGCTAGCTACTAGGAACTAGCAACTAGCAACTAATAAGAAACCTCTCCTCCCGACAGTATGCACTATCAGGGACGAGAGGTTTAAACCTTCCGCGGTACCACCCTGCTTGCCATTTACTAAATAACTGGCCTCTTCATGTTCGCATGCATGATAACGGTATGCACCGGAGTAGCCTACTAAACACACCCGTGCCGTTCAGCTGTCAGTTCCGGGGTGAGTAGCTTATACCCAATCTGGCGCCGGTTTTCAGCTTACCCGGCTCTCTGTTAGCCTCTCTTGATGTATAAATTCCCCTTCATCACCATTGCCTCAAATATATTGAATCTAGTATACAAAATTCTTCTTGCTCGTGTCAAGTTTTTTATGCAAAATTTATATCTTGCCCAAGGCGAAGCTTTCATACAGTATCTTGATGGCTTTAGGTAAATCTGACTCTTTTATCAGGAAAGAAATCGTGATATCAGAGTCTGATGTCTGCAGGACTGTAACTCCTGCTTTGTCGAGGGATTCCATAACATCTGCCATAACCCCGGGGACACCTTCCATCCCGGCGCCGATTACCGAGAGTTTGGCACAGTCTGTTTCCACGGCAATTTGATACCCGGCTTCCTGTAAGACGTGACGGGCTTTTTCAGCATCATCGCCATTGATAATAAAGAAAATGGAGTTGGGCGCCACTCCAATCATATCAATACTGATTCGGGCTTCTGCCATCGTTTTGAGAACCCTGACCTTGGCCATTTGGACAGCGTCACCGGCGAGCGGGCCTACCTTCACCTGGCAGATATTTGAGATATGGGCCAGTCCGGTTATCACCCTCTCATCGACATGTTCGGCAATTAACGTGCCCTCAGCATCAGAAAAGGTATTTTTTATTTTAATCGGCACCCTACCGCTCATAGCGGCTTCCACCGCTCTCGGGTGAATAACTTTGGCGCCCTGATAAGCCATTTCACAAATCTCTTTATAAGAAATGTCTTTTAGAATCGCTGCATCAGGGAGCAGCCTGGGGTCAGTTGTCATGACCCCGTCAACATCTGTATATATCTCTACAACCTCAGCCTTAATTGCTGCGCCTAATGCTGTCGCGGTAGTGTCACTGCCTCCCCGGCCAAGAGTCGTTATACTCCCGTCATCACAGACCCCCTGGAAGCCGGCCACAATAACAATTTTACCATTGGCCAGGTGGTTCATGATAGGATTCGGGTCAATCTCCACAATCTGCGCATTGCTGTGATTGCCATCTGTATAGATCCCGGCCTGCCCTCCTGTTAATGCTATGGCAGGGTGACCCAGGGCTTTTAAAGAAGTAGCCATCACGACAGTTGAGATAACCTCACCGCAGGAAATCAAAAGGTCCAGTTCCCTGGGCTCAATCGCTGTATGTATTGATTTTACAAGGTCAATCAGAGTATCGGTAGCATAAGGCTCACCCCTTCTACCCATCGCTGATACTACAACTACAGGTGCATAGCCCTGTTGTTTAGCCGAAATAATCCTTTCTATGGCCTTCGTTCTTCCATCGGAGGTGGCCACAGAAGTCCCTCCAAATTTTTGGACGACTATTTTCAATTGTCACACCTCTCCCTAAAGCAGTTGTATGTCTATAAGCATCTTTGTTTAGTATATAATAGTGAGTTCTTGATTTCAAGACCAGTTAATCTGAATAATTTATCCAACAAACTGAAATGGGTAAAGACCTAATAATTTTTCCCTTATGTATAAACACTTACTTTACTGCCTATCCTCTTAATGAGGTGATACTTTATGGCCGAACTGAAAGACCTTGTGGACAAGAATAAACTGCTTTTGTATCTTTTGATAATTGTGGCGGCTTTTTTGACTTTTTCCCTGGCCCATCAGGAACCGAAGGTAAGCATTAAACCTATTAAAGAGAGTAAGATGACAGAAACAGAAAAACTGGCTAAGGAAAACCACGACCTCCGGGATAGGCTGGCCAGACTCGAACCGGCAGTTCCGGTCAAAATCGTTACAGCCGACGAACCATCGAAGGCCATAGAAACCCTTCCTGTTATAGCAGTTTTGAGTGAAGGTACACGCGTGCCCTTTGAAACCGTTTATGAGGACCAGTCCTGGGCCAGGCCGGATTACGAGCCATACTGGCACAGTAAGCAGGGGGTATGGAGCAAGGTACCTGACCGTATTCACAGCTCACTCCACCGCCTTTTTGTTACTCCGGGAACAGAAGGCCTTTGGAGAGAAGTTACTTACGAGGCCGGAATAGCTGAGGTGGCCGATAAAATAAAGCTGCCCGTTTTTGACGACAAACCCGAAAATACTATAACAGTTGTAGCCCTTCAGCACCAGATTACAGATGTAGTTGTCCTCAATAATCAGGTCGTCCTGCTTGGAGTACCGTCCCGGAACGGAATGCAGGTACTGGCTGTCAACAAACAGGAGTTAATCAAAAGCGTTTCGGGTGAATTGACGACTCTAAACAATAATCAGGAGTACCTTTTTCAGATGGTCACGCCTGACGGGTACGAAGTAGACTACAATAATGCTGTTGTAAACTTTTAGGGTTCAGTAAATAAGCAAGGCTGCCTTTGGGGGCAGCCTTTTTAGTCTACAACACGGTCTTCAGTTGGCTCAACCACAGTTTCCCTCTGTTGACAGCATCAGCCACGGCGCTGGGGGCCGGCCCGCCCGGTAAGCTGCGGGACTGGATACACTTTACAATGTCAATGGCGTCATAAATATCCTTTTCGATAACCGGAGAAGCCTGTTTATATTCCTCAATTTTGAGTTCGTTAAGGGATTTCCCCATCTTGATACACCCCAGTACGAGTTTCCCGACTATCTCGTGGGCCTTCCGGAAGGGGACACCCTTCCGGGCCAGGTAATCGGCAACCTCGGTAGCATTGATAAACCCGCCCTGGGCGGCTTTGGCCATATTGTCTTTACATACCCTTAGTGTTTCTATCATCGGGATAAATACCTGCAGGCACCCTTTGACCGTGTCAATGGCATCGAAAAGGGCCTCTTTGTCTTCCTGCATGTCCTTGTTATAGGCCAATGGCAGGGATTTCATCACAATTAAAAGGGCGATTAGGTCTCCATAGACCCGCCCCGTCTTTCCCCTGATCAGTTCCGCCACGTCGGGGTTCTTCTTCTGAGGCATGATACTGCTGCCTGTTGAATAAGCATCATCCAGTTCAATAAACTGAAACTCCGCCGAACTCCACAAAATTATTTCCTCACAAAACCGGCTGAGGTGCATCATGATAATTGAGGCAGCAGCACAAAACTCAATGGCAAAATCCCGGTCCCCGACACTGTCCAGACTGTTTCCGGTAATACCTGAAAAGCCCAGTTCGTCAGCCACTGCCGACCTGTCAAGCTCAAAGGTTGTCCCGGCTAAGGCGCCTGAACCGAGAGGCATTAAATCAGCCCGCTTATGGCAGTCCGCCAGGCGTTCAATATCACGTTTAAACATTTCGAAATAGGCCATCAGGTGATGGCCGAAGGTAACCGGCTGGGCCCGCTGCAGGTGCGTATATCCGGGCATTACGGTCCCGGTATGTAGTTCGGAAATATTCAGCAGGGTCTCCTCAAGGCTTACCAATAAAGCAGAGGTTTCTTTTATTTCTTCTTTCAGATACATCCTGATATCAAGCGCTATCTGGTCATTTCTGCTGCGGGCGGTGTGCAGCTTGCGGCCGATATCGCCAATGCGTTCAGTAAGAAGTTTTTCGATATTCATATGGATATCTTCGGCCCCAGTTTCGAACCCGGTCTTCCCAGCCTCTATGTCAGCGAGGATCGCTTCCAGGCCGGCAGTTATCGCGGCAGCTTCATCAGGAGTGATAATACCCTGTTTGCCAAGCATCCGGGCATGGGCGATACTGCCTTTGATATCCTGCCTGTACAGCCTCCGGTCAAAAGAAATAGATGAATGAAAATCTTCGACAACCTTATCTGTTCCTTTCGTAAACCGTCCTCCCCACAGTTTCATCACACACCCCCCTTTCATTTTACGTTACATTCCCCGGCTCTTCTGCCAAAGACTGATAATCAGGACAAACCAAATGGCTTCCATGACGATCATCACCATGCCCATATGGCGGACCCGCTTAATCTGGATCTGCATCTCTGCCTCCAGCCACTTCTTAAATTCCCCGTCTTTTTGGGCAGCCTCCCAGTGGTGGTCTTTTACTCTCCTTTTGATTATTACGGCCGGGTAGAAATAATACACTACCCCTAATACTAATCCAGCCAAGCTTAAGATAATCAGGAATGCAAATACATACGGATTACGCAGCACAACAATCTTCCTTTACAATGTAATTAGTCCCTGAGGCCCAACTTTTTCTCCATGATGGCCCGGACTTTCATGGGCAGGCCAAAGAGGTTGATAAACCCTTCAGCATCCTTCTGGTTATATACCTCATCACGCCCAAAGGTGGAAAACTCTTCGTTATAAAGCGAATAGGGCGACTTTGAGCCGGCAGGTGTACAGCTTCCCTTATACAGCTTCATCCTCACCGTTCCCGTAACGGTCTTCTGCGTTTCGTTCACAAAAGCGTCAAGAGCTTCCCTGAGAGGGTGGTACCAAACCCCGTAGTAGACGAGTTCGGCATAACGCTGGGCGATTATGTCCTTGTAATGCAGGGTATCGCGGTCAATACACAGCAGTTCCAGTTCGCGGTGGGCAGCATACAGGACCGTGCCTCCCGGGGTTTCATACACCCCTCTGGACTTCATCCCAACCAACCTGTTCTCCACCATGTCTACAATCCCCACACCGTTTTCCCCGGCTGTCTTATTTAGGTTTTCAATCAATTTCACCCCGTCCATGGCCTGACCGTCTAACTTAACAGGAATGCCGGAGTTAAATTCAATCTCTAAGTAAGTCGGTTTATCAGGCGCTTTTTCGGGTGGGGTAGTCAGCATTAACATACTGTCTTTCGGCTCGTTCCACGGGTCTTCCAGGTCTTCCCCCTCATGGCTTAAGTGCCACAAATTGCGGTCCATGCTGTAGGCATGGCCTTTTTTGACCGGGATCGGAATTCCCCTGGCCTCGGCATAAGCAATGGCATCTTCCCTTGACCTGATGTCCCACTCTCTCCAGGGGGCAATAATCTTAAGGTCGGGCGCCAGAGCCTTAACGGTAAGCTCGAACCTAACCTGGTCATTACCTTTGCCGGTAGCCCCGTGGGCCACAGCCTCAGCGCCTTCCTGGCGGGCAATTTCAACCATTCTTTTGGCTATCAGCGGCCTCGCAAAGGAAGTGCCAAGCAGGTATTTGCCTTCATATACCGCATTAGCCTTCAGGGTCGGCCAAATAAATTCCTCAACGAACTCCTTTTTGACATCTTCGATGTATATCTTACTGGCCCCGGTCTTAATCGCCTTCTCGTTTAACGGGTCAAGCTCTTCCCCCTGGCCGACATCCGCAGCCATAGCGATGACCTCATACCCGTAATTCTCCTTCAGCCAGGGGATGATAATAGATGTATCCAACCCACCGGAGTATGCCAGAACGATTTTTTTAGGCATTGCGTTATCTCCCTTCAACACAGTGGAGAGTGGGAAGTGGTGAGTGGTGAGTGTAAAGACAAACTCCCTACCACGAGGCCCGCATCCACTAATTAATTGTGATAATTGCTTACATAACTTGTTTTAAATTAATTTTTTTATATTATCGAGAGTTTGCGGAGCAAACTCTTCCGACCCCCTCGGAGCCCGTAGGGCGTAGAGCACTCTCCACTCTCCACTCTCCACTCTCCACTCTCCACTCCACACTACTCTAGCCCATCGTCAAAGCCAGTACCGCTTTCTGGGCATGCAGCCGGTTCTCGGCTTCGTCAAATACTACGGAGTTGGGGCCATCGATAATTTCGGCCGATACCTCTTCCCCCCGGTGGGCGGGCAGGCAGTGGAGGAATAGGTAGTCAGGCCTGGCCGATTTTACGAGCTTGGCATTGATCTGGTATGGTTTAAATATTTTGAGACGTTCCTGATGTTCCGCTTCCTGGCCCATACTGGCCCAGACATCGGTATAGATAATGTCAGCATCTTTGACAGCCTGAACAGGGTCTTCAATTATTTCAATTTTTGCTCCTGTTGCGCCGACATCGGCCAAGGCCACCCTGACAATTTGCGGATTGGGTTCATACCCCCTGGGGGTAGCCACCGATATATTCATCCCCACCTTAGCACAGCCGTTCAGCAGGGAATGGCAGACATTGTTTCCGTCTCCGACATAGGCCAGCTTTAAACCCTCCAGCCTGCCCTTATGTTCAATTATCGTCTGGAAGTCGGCCAGAACCTGGCAGGGATGGTTGAGGTCTGTCAAACCGTTGATTACGGGGACATCCGCATGCCTGGCCAGTTCTTCGACATCAGAATGGGCAAAGGTCCGGATCATAATCCCGTCCACATAGCGGGATAATACCTTGGCTGTATCGGCTATCGTCTCCCCCCGGCCCAACTGCAGTTCCTGGCCGCTGAGAAACAGGGGGTAACCACCCAGTTGAAACATCGCCACCTCAAATGAGACCCTTGTCCTCGTTGAAGACTTGGCAAAAATCATAGCTAAAGTCTTGCCCACTAAAACCGGATGTGAAACACCCCGTTTTTGCTTGACTTTAAATTCCCCCGCCACTTGCAAAATCCCCATAATCTCTTCCCTGGTCAGGTCATACAGGGCAAGGAGGTCCTTACTTTTTAAACTAACCTTTAATGTATTCATTTTATTACCTCCCATACGTAACTAGTTTACCTTAATCAGGGAATGTACACAAGATTAAGTTCCTGCCGGCATACCTTTCTTACAAAATATCACAGAGTACACAGAGATGCTGGGATTCACTGAAAAGAAGAGAGCACAGAGAGTAATCAGTAATACTTACTCCCCTGTTCAATTAAGTAACTCTGAAACTGAGAAATTATTAAATATAAAAACATAATTACTACCTGGATATTCCTACTCTCGGTTTTCTTGCCTACATAGACGTAACTTATAGCAATTAATCGATGTTTTCTAGGTTAAAACCGCGGAGTTCGCGGAGATAACGGAGCACGCGGAGGGAAATATCCTTATGCTTCAAATATTTTTATTTTAGGAAATTTGACACCCAAAAAACTTAACAAGTTATATTTTTATCTCCGCGCTCTCCGCATCCTCCGCGGTCTCCGCGGTTTTATCTGATACGGTAGTACTATGTTGAGTAGAAACGAATATTCGTATGACCTGAAACTGTTTTTTTGTTTTGTATATGTTTTGTTTAAATTACAGCTTACTTGGGTAGTAAGAATTAGTATGGGTTACTGATTTCTCTCTGTGTCCTCTATCTTAGTCTCTGTACTACTACTTCGTGAAAGTTTGTTTTTTAAACTAAATTTTTAGCTTTCAAAGGATAGATAAGAAGACAGACATGACAGGATAACAGGATCAACAAGAAACATAGTTCGGAGAAGTAAAGATAAGTAAGTAAGAAACCGGGATTTGGGACGTCCGGGTGGTAAGTATCTGTTTTGTTTACATCTTATTAAAAATTTATGTTTTATCCGCGTCGTTCTAATCCGCGTTATCCGCGTCATCCGCGGCTTTTTTCAAATGTTTGATTGCAGCTTTGCTGCGCTAGGAACTCTGTGTTTTCTTTTATGTTAAGAAATACTAACCTATAGTTCTTTAATTCGTACGTGGGAGGTGAATTCTGCCATTGACACCGGGCGGGGTGTTTCTCCCCGGCGCAGGAATTCGAGAATCTGCAGGACTGCCGAGGCTGTGTCGAGGGATGTAAAACAAGGGACCCGGAACTCGGCCGCGGTCCTTCTTATCGTAAACCCGAGCCTGCCGGGTTCTTTGCCTTTAGTCGGAGTATTGATGACGAACTGGATCTGCCCCTGGCGAATCAGCCGGATCGGCTCAAGCTGGCCGATCATCGGGTTGACGCTGACCCCGTCAGCTGCCAGGGCCTTAGCAGTCTCTTCGGTGGCGAATATTTGGAACCCCATATCAGCATATTTTTTCAGGATAGGCAGGGCTTCCTGCTTATCCTTGTCAGCGATAGCCGCTAAAACTGCCCCGCTTGTATTAAACCGCAGCCCAGCGGATATCATGGCCTTATACAGGGCGTGGGCAAATGTGCGGTCAACACCCATAACCTCACCTGTTGACTTCATTTCCGGCCCAAGGGATACCTCAACCTGGGTTAGTTTCTCAAATGAGAAGACGGGAGCCTTCACTGTCACATGCCCGGATAATTCCCACAGGCCCGTGGGGTAACCCATTTCCTGCAGCCGGCGGCCCATCATAGCCCTGGTGGCAATAGAAACCATCGGCACACCTGTCACTTTACTCAAAATCGGTACAGTCCTTGAAGCTCTTGGATTGACTTCCAGAACATAAACCCGGCCTTCACCTACAACATACTGGATATTTATTAAACCGCAGATTTTTAAGGCTTTACAGATACAGGTAGTATAGTCAATAACCATCTGCTGTTCATTAGGCGACAGGGTTTGGACGGGGTACACGGCGATACTGTCCCCAGAATGGACCCCAGCCCGCTCCACATGTTCCATAATACCGGGGATAAGAATGTTCTCCCCATCACCGATAGCGTCGACTTCAACTTCTTTTCCCCTGATATACTTATCTACAAGGACAGGGTGCTTAGGCGAAATCTGGACTGCTGTTTTCATGTATTTGAGCAGTTGGTCTGTATTATGGACTATTTCCATAGCCCGACCGCCAAGAACATATGAAGGCCGGACCATGACCGGATAGCCCAGCTTTTCAGCAATAACTCGGGCTTCCTCAACGGCGAAAGCTGTTTTGCCTTCTGACTGGGGAATGTTTAGAGTGCGCAGAAGACGTTCAAATTTCTCCCGGTCTTCGGCTTCATCTATCTGTTCAATCGGGGTTCCCAGGATGGAAACACCCGCTTCGGCGAGGTCGCCGGCCAGGTTAATAGCGGTCTGTCCCCCAAACTGGACAATTACCCCCAGGGGGTTTTCTTTATCAATAATGTTCATCACATCTTCAAAGGTCAAAGGCTCAAAGTATAGTTTGTCAGCTGTATCAAAATCGGTACTCACCGTTTCCGGGTTGTTGTTGATAATGATTGACTCGATATCTTCTTTCTGCAGTCCCCAGACGGAATGGACGGAACAATAGTCAAATTCGATTCCCTGCCCAATCCGGATAGGACCCGAGCCAAGAACAATCACCTTCCGCCGGTCGGTAACATCCACCTCATCCTCATCATCGTAAGCAGAGTAATAATACGGTGTTTCAGCTTCAAATTCGGCGGCACAGGTATCTACCATTTTATAAACGGGAATTATGCCGCCCTGTTTGCGGAGTTTCCGGATTTCCCCCTCCCCGCACCCGGTCAACTGGGCAATGTTATAATCGGAAAAGCCGTTCTCCTTAGCCTGCCTAAGCAGACTGACACCGGGGGTTCCCCCGCATTCCTGCAAGGTTCGTTCGATTTCCACGAGGTTTTTGATTTTCCACAAAAACCAGTAGTCTAGTTTTGAAAGCTGGGCCACTTCCCTCACGCTCATATAGCGCCTAAAGGCTTCAGCGACGACAAAGAGCCGCTCGTCATCACCATTGACCAGCTTATCTTCAATCTCCATATCACTCCATAATGACGAATCCTTCAGGCGCAGGCCGAATACCCCTATTTCAAGAGAGCGGACAGCCTTCATCAGGGCAGACTCAAAGCTCCGGTCGATAGCCATCACCTCTCCGGTAGCCTTCATTTGCGTCCCCAGCCTCCTGTCAGCGGTAATAAACTTATCAAAAGGCCAGCGCGGGATTTTTACAACTACATAGTCGAGGGCCGGTTCGAAACAGGCGGTGGTTTTCCCGGTAACCGGGTTCGTAATTTCACTGAGGAGACGGCCAATGGCAATTTTAGCGGCCATCTTGGCAATCGGGTATCCGGTGGCTTTAGAGGCCAGGGCGCTGGAGCGGCTGACCCTAGGGTTTACCTCAATCACTACATATTCCATGCTGTAAGGGTCTAAGCCGAACTGGACGTTACATCCCCCTTCTATTTTGAGGGACCTGATAATTTTCAGGGAGGCAGTCCTCAGCATCTGGTACTCCTTGTCACACAAGGTCTGAGAAGGGGCCACAACAATGCTGTCACCGGTATGCACCCCTATCGGGTCGAGGTTTTCCATGTTGCAGATAGTGATACAGTTATCCGCGCTGTCCCGCATCACTTCGTATTCTATTTCCTTCCAGCCGGCCACACTGCGTTCAATCAGAGCCTGACCGATCATACTGGCATGAAGCCCCCTCGTCACAGTATCAACCAGCTCAGGTTCATCATTGGCGATGCCCCCCCCGGTCCCGCCCAGGGTATATGCAGGGCGGACAATAACAGGGAAGCCAACTTTTTCAACAAACTTTAACGCCTCTTCAACATTTGCTACAATAGCGCTCTCCGGAATTGGCTCCCCGATTTCCAGCATCAGGTCCTTAAACAACTCCCGGTCTTCAGCCTTTTTAATGGCTTCCAGGGATGTCCCCAACAGGGTTACCCCCTCTGCCGTTAGAACACCGTTTTCAGCCAGCTCTACGGCAATATTAAGCCCGGTCTGCCCTCCCAGGGTAGGAAGAAGCCCGTCCGGTTTTTCCAGTCTGATGATATTTGCCACGCTCTCCCAAGTCAGGGGTTCAATATAGACCTGGTCGGCTATATGCCCGTCGGTCATAATGGTAGCCGGATTGCTGTTGACGAGGACTACCTCCAGGCCCTCTTCTTTTAGGGCTTTGCAGGCCTGTGTCCCCGCATAGTCAAATTCCGCGGCCTGGCCGATAATTATCGGACCTGACCCGACTACGAGCACCTTCTTAATGTCACTCCGCTTAGGCATTACTTTTTCTCCTAACTTCCTTGGGACTAAATTTCTTGGTGGAAAATCAACCACAGAGTACACAGAGAAACCATGATTCACTGGAAATAAGAGAACACAGAGAGTTATCAATAATACTTACTCCCCAGTTCAATTTAGTAACTCTGTACCTTGAGAAATTATTATATAAAAAACATATTTACTACTCGGATATTCTTACCCCCGGTTTTCTCGCATACATAGATGTACTTCCGGTCTTCACACGGATAAAAAATAAATTTGAACCACAAAGTTCCTAGCGCAGCAAAGCTGCAATCAAAAGATTCTTTAACACAAAGACTAATGGGTATTTCTATGTGGTCGAAGGATAAAAAGAAAGGCCACAAAGAGTATGGAATTACGCCAACATCAACGTTCTACCCAAGAATTCTTCATACTTTATTAAAC
>PGZN01000059.1 GCA_002840165.1 Firmicutes bacterium HGW-Firmicutes-8 | reverse complement strand
TTGTTAATTTTCAATTGTCAAAATTGATAAATGACAAGCGACAATAAGTAATTGTCAATTGTCAACTGTCAATTGTCAATTGAAAGGTAAGTGGCGCAAGAATGGAAACAAAGGAACGCCTTATGCGGACAGCCATCCCCTTTGACTTTGGGGCATTTGCCAACAAGCCAGTCAGGTTCGCCCTACGTAACACACCAGCCCCTGTGTAGAAAATGAAAGCAGATGTTTCTTTTGACGCAACCGGGAAGGGGAAAAAAGATTACATTACTGGAGTGCGACACAAATATATTGCCTTTGCCGGAAGAATAGACAAAGCCTGTCGATGTGCAGTATAATATTTAGTAAGCTGGGGACTTAACAGAAAATGTAGAGGGAACTGAGATGAGTGGTGCAGCATTCAGCTTAGTTCCTTTTCGTTTGTTTGACCTGCTTGCGCTAGCATGTGGGTAATTAGGGAGGTAAATGATTATGTGTGAAAATCAAAAGATTGCTGTTTTGGAAAACGAAGTAGAAGCCAGTTTTTTAGAGACAATTTTAATGGAGCGGGAAATCCCTTTTAACATTAGATCTTATCATGACTCGGCATATGACGGGTTGTTTCAATTAGTCAAAGGTTGGGGAGCCGTGTATGCACCGGTCGATTTCAAAGATGAAATATTAGAAATTTTGAATGAGTTGCGAAACAGCCAAGAAGTTTAGGCCACGGTGCTACATCCCTGCCTAAAGTGTCCCGCCCCCTTGGCTGTCCCGGTTCATATGGGGGCCAAAATGCAGCCCACAGCCGATATACGGGGGAGGGGTATAAGAAGGCCGGCGGTGTTACGATTTGTGCAGTATTTCCCATTGGCCGGTTGTGGTTTATGAAGATGTAGTTGAGATTAGGCGGGTAATATACACCAAACGTGAATATGAAAATTTACTGTGATTTTTCATATCAGAGGGAACTAAGATGAGTGGTGCAGCATTCGTTTAGGTCCCTTTTTTTGTTTGTTTGGGTGGCCAGCCCGCGCCAGCCTGTGGTCAGTACCAAATCATAATGTAGGCGCGAAAATCATGCCAGCAGTAAGGTCGGTGGTGTAAAAGAGAAAGACCTCCGTAAGTAACGAAAGTCTTAATTACATTCATCTATTCTATCAACTATACGTTCAAATTCCTCAGTATCTTTCATAGTACCAATTTTTTGATACAATCTTAAATCCTCAACATCATATACATTCTTACATTTAACATATGATTTTCTATCTAGACCATAATCATTCCAGTTTTCTATTTCTTCTTTGACTGAATCATAATATCCCGGTGGGTCTTTAGGAGATTTGGAAGTAATTTCTGCAATCGTGTAATGATTCTCACCAATAGGATTTAAAATTAAGACTGGTCTTGATTTATAAGGCCCAGAAGTTCCTTTGAAAAATATTTTAACTTTATATAAGTCTCCAGATTCTGGCATAATATTCCCTTTTTATTTATCTTCGTCTTCGTCAAACCATTCTTTATGTTGTGGATTGTTAGGGTCAAGTTCAATCATTCCGTTCTTGGTTTTCAAAGTAGGTGCTTTAGCACTAATTTTAGCAAGTTTCTCTTTTAAGTCTATATGCTTCTTTTCCAATAGTGCTGACATATTTTCGCCCTCCTTCTCAACCTTTTTATCATGATTATCTTCTTTATCCATATTGTACCACCCCATTATAGTATTGACAATACATATTATGCTCAATTACTAGAAAGATAACACACAAATGTCAATTTATGGTACAATAATAACGACAAAAAGTACTAAAGAAAGACAGAGTTTTAACATACCTGCTCTAAGCAAGATAACACTTCGGCTAAAACAGGCCAAACGGCGTCTTACAGGCAGGTAACGCTTGCTGGCCCAACTTCCCGCGTCCTCGACTACCACGCTTTTTGCATTTGCCTGGCAAAAATCCCGCCACCGTCCGGATAGGGGGGAGGGGTATAAGAAGGCCGGTGTTGCCCGACAGCTAATTCGGGATTCAGTGGCCGAAATGAAAAAACACCTGGCCGACCCAGAACTGAATATCGCTTATGAACCGGACTATTATTCCGGTAAAATTGAAAGCTATAACGATAACTGCCGGGCTTCTTGACTTACATTAGCGGACATGTTCATCTTATCTCAACTGAAACATTAGTGGACATCAAGACATAATTTGAACTATACTCGACTGCCGCTGATCCTAATTAGCGGTCATTTGAAATAAAGGAGGTTTTGACTTATGATGGTGCGGAAAGATGATATTCATAATTTGGTTGATCGACTGCCAGAGCATTACCAGAAAACAGTTTTTGATTTCTTACAGTATTTGATTGATCGTTCCGAGAAAAAACCGGCCGGTTGGGCAGAAATCGATAAAGCTGAACCTGACGATGAACCTTTATCCGAAGAAGAACTTCGTCAACTCAACAGTGATGCCGGTTATGTAACGGGGGAGGAGGCCAAGCGTGAGTTCGGGTTACCAGTTGATTTACCGCATACTCTTTGAAATACAGCACAAAGAAAAGATTATATACATCCAAGCCATTAATTCTCGCAGTGGGATTTATTAATAAAGCTCATCGTTGGAAAAATTGTTTAAGAATGAAATTCACTTAGTGAAAAGCCGGTGCAGGTGCATTTTGCAAGGCCTGTATCTGATTTGAGGAACAACTTTGCTGAGATTTCCAGGATTGTTCATGAAAGTCGGGAACCTGTTTTTTTGACTAAAAACGGGTACGGCGATATGGCTCCTCTAACCGCTTAAAGACTGCGGTAAAAATGGTGATCAAATTGTTCGTTTATTTCAATCGTCGGCTCAAGTTTTGCTGTCGCTACGCCCAACTTTCCCGTCCTCGGGCTATCACGATTTTTGCGGTAAGTGGGGATGGGACGCAAGAGCAAAAATCGCGCCAGCCCTGTGGGCGGAAAAGTTCATTTAGCTCCAATGCGTTAGGCGAAATTGCCTTGTTGTACCTGCAGGTCAAAATCACCGTGACTATTCTTTGAATGTATCTATCTGTATTTATCCTGGATAGATTATATGATCGAACAGAAATAAAATAAGAGCCCTCCATTTGGGAAGACTCTATTGCTATAGCTAACTTATAATAAGGGCTTGCATAGTACCTGTTTAAGTACACTTACCGTTCCTGTAAAGATACCGAAGACCACAAGTTCTGTACCTTCAGGGCAGATAATCGACAGAGATCCCGCCCATGAATTATTGGTCAGCTTTTCTGCTGTCAGGATAGCAACACAATCTGTGTCTACAACAACACCATCTTTTTTAAGAGTAACGTTGGTAAATTTGCCCTCTACAAACTGGAGGTTGCTTGATAACGTGCCTACTATTGCGGCGTTACTGGAACTAAAGCTGAATTTACTGGTACCTGTTCCAGTAAAAGTTGTTATACTCCCTTTAATACTTCCGGATGGTTGCCCGCCAAAACACGAAACACCTGCCGAAAATGAGGCAGTTGTACTACCTCCGCTAATTCTGCCGGTTACGGAGCCATCTGGCAATGTACCCATTTTTACTCCCCCTTTTTTCACATAATACGCAAAAGAAAGGAGTACTGTTACTTGTAATCTCTATTTTGATTTGGCATTTCAAATTCAGTGCTTTTGCACAACAAATTGTGGAAAGGATTTGGCGGAAAGCATATGTTAATTCAAAGATGGGACGCATTATTTTAATGCTAAGCAGAAATTTATATTAAATAAAAAACAGAATGTAAGCTAGGTGAATACTCCTGGCTTTTTTATTTTGTTTTTTCCAACCTCCAACTTCTCACCTCCCACTTCTATTACATCAGCTCCAGTTCGCTGTAACCGACGCGGAGCAGATACCCTCTGCGGCCGGTGCTGACTACTTGGACTTGGTCCCAGATGGCTAAACCCCCCGGGCCTAGCTCCTCACCTGTTGGGCTGGGGATGTTCCACCTTACTGCAATTACCTCTGTACCTTTGGGGAGGGGAATAGCAGGTGAGTCTAAGTATGGCTCATCTGCCAGGTAGGTGTCGGCAATTGTTAGGTGAATATGCCGCTGGCCCCGGGCGGCTAAGTCAATTCGCCTCCTCGCAAGTTCGGCCAGGCCGGCAATACTTGGGGTGTCACCGGACATCCCGGCCAGGGTGCTCTTTACCTCCCGGTTCAGGGCCAGACGTCCCAAACTTAGCACCGTATAAAAACGCACTGTTTCACACGGGTTCTTTAATAATTCCAACAGGTATGGGACAGCCCTCTGTCCCAACGCCTGCCACTGAAAAGACCCAATATAATAGATGCCGTGGATCTGTAGTGAATTGAATTGGTCACAGAATTGGGCAGCCTCGGATTCCCATGTTTGTTTTAAGGCCGCCGGATCAGGAACATTAGGGCCAATCAGCAGCTCTGTACCGGAAAAAATAATGTTGGGATTGCGAATCTGGTTAATGGCGGCCAGGACCCCGACAGTAGTATTAAACTGGCGGGCCAGGCAGAACAGGGTATCTCCGGGCAGTACGACATAATAAGGCCCGCCGCCTGCCTTGGGAAGTTCTAACCCGGGGCTGGGGATGATTAAGACCTCACCGATAAAAATAAGATTAGGGTTGCAGATAACATTTGCCGCCAGCAGGGCGTCCACCGTAGTGTTAAAACGTCTGGCGATGTTGAACAGGGTGTCTCCGGGCTGTACATAATATAGGTTTTGGGGCATATTTTGTCCTCCTCCTCCTTTTGGTAATATTGTATTCAGGCAAAGGAGGAAAAGTTCAGCCTCTGTTTAAGTGTCTAGCCTAAGCAGGGCCGGGGGTGGTATATTCCTCTGGGACGGGCTACATTCAGCCGACCTTGAGGATTCATTGATATGTAGCCACTCACGCTGCGCGTTCATGGGTCGGCTGGGATTCGTCTCCGCCCAGAGAAACATACCACCCCCGGCCTTATATACTTGACAACACAGGAAGCAAGGCTGGCCATAGTTGAACAACTCGCAAATAAAATCTCGCTTGGCATAAATATATTTGACAAGATAGATGGCTCAGATAGTATGACCGCCTCCCGTTTCGAAATCGGAAACTTACCGGCTGCCTTCAAACTTGTTAGTCCGCCCTCCGGAACACACCACGTTCCGACAAATTGGGGAAGCCCCTGGCCCCCATTTTATTACCGGAACCCCGGGCTCTGATTGATACCGGGTATTATGGCGCCCGCCGTTCCGACAAAATGGGGAAACCCCCAATGTAAAAAGAAGGAAATGGGATGTCTGTGTTGAATTTGGCAAAAAGAACAGGGAGTTTGTTCTAATGTCTATAATGGGAAGTTGGAGTAGGTATAAAAATGAAAAGAGTAAAATTTTATTCTATTAACGATATTTCGTGTGGTTATTATCTGAGAAATAGTGAAAAACTCATTAAAGAATACGAATCGGGAAAAGATGTCCAAGATATTAACGACGTAATAGAACTATACAATATTAAGAAGTTTTTTGATAATAAAATTTATCTAAAAGACTGGACAGCGGATGATGTTAATCGTTACGAAAGTGCGGTCAAATCCAATTTTGGAACAATAGGAAGATTTTTTAATTCAATAACCGAAAATAGCTTTGAAAAAATTTATAACGATGTTGATAGAAATTATAAAGACGACTTTTGGGAATTGATTGTAAAGTTTAAAGTATACGAAAAGATTACAGAAGATAAATTCCAGGAGTTTTTGAACACATCAAAAGTATGGCTTTACGAATTATTAAAGCATAAAAATATTACAGAATACTTCGGCAGGATAATTAGGGATTATATGCTAAAAGATTACACGTCTGCAGAACTATTGTTGGATAAATATGAAATGAAACATATTAGCGAAAAAAAGCCTTTATATTTTCCAAAAGAATTAAGTAACACTGATAAAGAAAATATTATTTGTAATTACATTGATAGCGAAAAACCAAATTTGAATTATTTGCGGCTTATTACCAATATACAAAGTAGTAAAGATAAGCTCGAAATATCGCCGAGAACCTTGTTGAAATCAAAAAAGAAGGCTGAAGAACAAGAAAGGCAACTGTTCCATGAAAATTCCGGGATGCAATTGGAGACAACCGTAGCTTTTTCTAAATCACAGGATGAAGAAGTTGTAATAAAGGCAGAGGGTCAAGCAATAACCGCAACATACAGCACAAAATGGATTAAAAATCATATGGATTATGCAACCCTATTAAATAATTTCATTTATTTGTTTGACTTTGTAGATTTACAAATGAGATTTGCGATTGTAAACAAATTAAACCACATGGGCGTTTTTGAGAGATTTTTATTGACCTCTTCCCAAAATGCTTATAAGAAAGGAATAGCCTTTGACCAAATGAATATCCTATCATTGCTTCAAATGGCGGGATATTACAATGAGTTATTTAGTGTTGGCATTAGATTAGAAGAAGTTTTTGAATGGTTTGTTGAAGAATATCTTTCTAGTGAATTTAATGCTCATAACTTTAAGGTTAGGATGCCTTCAGCTAACTCTACTTTTCTTGAGAAATGTACAAGTATTATGCCAGCAATGGAGTCGGTACTAAAGCAATTTTCTTTATTTGGTCAAGAGGGACAAATTGACTTTGAGCTACTTGAAATTCGGTCTGAACACCTTATATACAAAAACATACCTTCGTTAGTAGACAAAAAATATGCTTACGGTGTTGGAGATGAATTTAAGAAAACAACTTTTTTATTTTTTTCAGATCAAAGTCATTTGGGATATAACGAAAAAGCAAAAAAATCTTACAACAATTATTTTGAATTGCTATGCGATGAAAAATCTAAGCTAAATGACTATCCTGATTATTCTGTTGCAGAAATCAATTGGCTCATTGATCACAAATATTTGTCAATTGATGAACAAGAGTATATTGTTTTTAATGATAAATTCCAAATTATGATTTTGAAAGATTTGTATTTTAATGAAGTAATCTGTTATTGGAAATACTCCGAGTCGGGGAAAAAAATAATCGACCAGCTAGAGCAAAGTAATGTAATTGAATTTGAGAGTTCACTATTTTCAAGACCTGAGCAAGATTACATAAACTATTTTCTTAACAAATCACAATTCAATAACGGATTAGATTTAAGGAATAAATATAGCCATACGCAACCCAAAAGTGAAGATGATGAAAAGGTACACAATTGGAATTACATGATATTTTTACGATTGTTTATTTTAACAGTAATTAAAATAAATGATGATTTTTGTACATCAGATGAAATCAGAAACTTGGTTTAAAAATATAATTAACTTCCCATTATCCATATAATGCGGATTTGAAGAGTTGAAAATTTTAGCATGGTTCGTACTTAACGGAAAGCTAGGTGAAAACTCCTGGCTTTTTTATTTTGTTTTTTCAAACACAATAATCCAACGTTAAAAGAGCAGCCTCTTTCGATTAAACCGGGGAAAGAAATAAGTAATCCAGGCAGACTTGGAGGGGGTGGGTATTTTATAAGGATTTCCCTTGCGCTGTCCCACATTAGAGGTTAGATGTTGGACCTTGGAAGTTGGACAAACGGTGTTACCTATGTCCTGAATACACACCTTCTTAATCCAACTTCTAACCTCCAACCTCCAATGTGAGGCGGCCAGCTTATAAGGAATGCATTCTGAGCCATCAAGTTCTGGGACATTGCATTGCGGCCTGCATGTGGCGGCTTAGATTGCCAGACGGCGAGCGGGAAATCCGTTAAAATACCCAACCCCTCCAAGTCCGCTCGGGGCACAACTTGAAAAACCCGAACGTGCTTGTTTACGCAGTCTGGGGTGGATTTATGCAGTCTGGCCTCAATTATGCATTAATGTACGTATATATTGAGCAGGGGAGAAGCCCTGCTTGTCCCACCACCATTAGGACAGCCATTCGATTTTTGTAATGAATATTAGGCCGGGGGTTGGCCAATGATAAGAACAAAAATCGGAGGGAGCGGAAATTTATGCCTAGATGTGCCCGGTGCGGCAACAGCTTCAGCTTTGGGAGTTCCCAAATACCCCCGGTGGCGCCAACGGCGAACGGGCCGGTATCGGGATTAATTGCGAATTTTGATGATGAGGGGTATATTACCGAAATGGAGAGCATTGGCGCTGACCTGGACTGTGCCCAGGAAGCCTGGGAAAGGCCGCACGAATATTTTAATGTTTGTTATGAGTGTGGGAGTAATGACGTGATTTGGGACTAAACAAGGAATCCCAGTGTTCCCGGATAATAAGTTTTTGCGGAAAATAGCAGGATTTTCGTGGGCGCTGGCGAAAAATAACAAACATATTATCGAAAGGGGAACAAAAATGGTCAAGACAAGGGTAGGTGATGAGATGGTTAACTCAATAATCAGGGTTAAGATCAGACTTGACTATAAAGGTATGCACAAGCCGGGCAAATTCTTTTTCGGAGGGAAAAACACGGAGGACGTTGCCGAGGAAGTAAGGAATCAGCAGGTAGGCATGCTGCGCAATGTACCTCTGCAGGGAATAATAATTGAAGAAGTTGATATGAGCGGTGATGTCTATACTGTATTTGATGAGATTATCAATACCCAGGTCGCTTATGCCCCTGTTGTATTGACCATTTCTTCCGACAGTATGGAAGACATCGTCCGGTTTATCGCCCGGGAAGAGTTTAGAAAGGTGGAAATACTTGAGCCTGAGAATATGGTGATGAATAAAATTGACATAGAAAGGGTTCTGTTTAAGGTTAGTGAGGAACTCCGCGGATACCGACTGCACCTCGAAAGAAAATACAATTCCAGATAGGGTGAAGACAAGTCGGAAAGGTGTTGATAGTTGATGGCAGAGCTGAATCTTAATGATATAATACATAAAGTAGATGAGCTACCGGCCCTTCCCCAGATTACTTACCGCGTTCTAAAACTGACAAGTGACCCCAAAACATCAATAGCCGAATTGGCGAATACAATTGTTAAAGACCAGGTCCTTACAGCCAAGGTCTTAAGGATGGCCAACTCGGTATATTACGGTTATGCCAGGCGGATTTACAGTATCAGCGAAGCCTTGATAATCCTGGGCTTCAGCACTGTCCGCAACCTCGTCTTGGCCGCCTCCGTATATACCGTAATGGATAAGGAATTACAGGGCTATTTTCTGCCCAAGGGTGACCTCTGGAAACACTGTATGTCCACAGCCCTGATTGCCAGGTCGCTGGCCAAAAAAGTAAATTACGAACTGCCGGACCAGGCTTTTATAGCCGGTCTGCTGCATGATATAGGTAAAATAGTTTTAAATACTTATATGAAAGAAAGCTTTCACAGTGTAATCGAAAAAGTCAATAAAGAGAACATCCCTTTTATGGATGCGGAACAGCAGATTCTTGGTTTTGACCATGCCATTGTGGGGTCCCGCGTAGCGGAAAAATGGAACCTGCCGCAGGAATTGGTGGAGGCTATCGCCTCTCATCACAGTCCGAGCCGGGCTGAAATTAACCCCAAACTTACTTCGCTCACCCATATTGCTGATGCGGCCAGTATGGCGATGGGAATTGGCCTCGGGGGGGATGGGATGCTGTACCCCTTTGACGGTTTTGCCACCAAGCAGTTAAATATTACGGAGGAAATAATCGAGCAGACAATAGGTGAGATAGCCGATTCCATGATAGATGCAGAAACAATCTTTGTCGATGATTAAGTTAGTAAAAAGGCCCCGTCCTTGTAAGGGATGGGGCCTTTCACTATTTGGATTTTGTCTGGGTACTCGTTTTTCTCTCGCTACGCATGATATTTATAAGGTTGCTTCTATCGATATCATCCACCAGGTAATAGTTTCCTTGTCCGGCTTCAGCTAACCGGGGAATGAATTCTTTGGAAGGGTCTATTCCAATAATTATAAATCTAATCTTATTTTTTGGGAAATCTGTACACACTTTAATCGCATCTGCCACCGGGTCTGTTGAAAATAGAGGTGTATTAGGTTTACCGTCAGTAATTAGAGCCAGGAGCGGGTTGCGTGGTTTGCTTTTCGCAATCAGATCAAGGGCGGTCACCAGTCCCTTGGCCAATGGGGTTAGGCCCTCCGGCTGTAAGTTTAACAGGTTATGATGAAGGTTCGTGTAGCTCTTCGTGAAGGGTACTATTACATGGGCATCCCTTTCCTGGAAGGAGACCAGGGCCACCTTGTCCCGCGTAGTCAGGACGAGGTATTCGGCTACCCACTGGACGGCCTGCAGTTTGGCGCCTTTCATACTGCCGCTGCAGTCCACCACCATACAGATATCAACAGGCGCCTTGCACCTCTTCTTAAAGACCATCAAATCCTGTTCTTTTATTTCAAACTTCGTTTTATCCTGTAGAATACTTCGTTTAGCGGCCTTAATGACGGTTTCCGGGATGGCAATGGGGTTATACCAGTTGTCCCGGTCGCGGTCAACTGCCTTCCTTTTATCATAAAAAGCCGAAAAATGCGATTTCACCCGGCAGAAGTGTCCGGATGGGGTGGCCCCCGGAGAAGGGGGGATGTGCCTGATGGCCTTGCGAATCTGGGCGGCCAGTTCTTTTCTGTGCAGTTTGAGAAACTTCTTGAGTTCTTTGCCAATATTCGTAAAAGAGTAACCGAAGGCTTCCTTTTTTATATAACCAAGTTTGGCCAGGTCTTCCAGTATTTTATCCATACACGGGTATCTCTTGCCAAACCTTGATAAACTGATAGTCTGCAGAGGTGAGATAAGTTCCATAAAGGACTCCGCAATCTCCAGTCCACCAAGTTGTTCGGCCATCGCCACGAGCACCTGAGAGCAATTCTGAAGCTTTACCTCAAGCGGGGATTCAGCATCATTATGGGTCAGCGGCACTCCCAGCGGAAACTCCTCAGAGGCAGTCTGCTCGTGAATAGGGACTAATTTATTGACTGGCCGGAGGTTGTATCCCTGATAGGAGATGGCCTTTTCAATCTGGTCGACAAGAAAATAGACGAGTCCGTAATACTTGTCAGGTATCTTAGCCAGGATATGGACGTGACCGGGAAGCTGCGCGCCCGGTGGGCTGGGACAGGAAGCAGGACTTAAGACCGTCCCTTCCCCGTGGTTGGTTTTTAAGTATATCCTTTGGGCCAGGTTGAGAATGAGCATCTCGCGTTCAGGCAGCATCTCCGGGGATACATCTTCCGTCAGGTCAAGGTAATTGGAGATTGTAAAACGAATCCTGTCAGCCAAATCAAAGATATTTATGTCAGCGGGGTTGTGAAACACATCGATATGCAAGACGAGGTTTTGTTCAATCAGTTTAAGGTAAGTCAGCCCAGCATCGCGGGCTGAGTAAATATAAACAGTTCCTTCTGAATCCGGTGGTTCGACGTGGACCTTTTGGCTTATTACGGATGATTCTCCGGCGACAACTCCCTCATCTTTTAAAAAGCTATCCTGTAACGTCTTTTTAAAAGACTTACTTCTGGAGCGGTGATAAGACGCACTCTTGTCCTCACTCATTTAAAAACCTTCTTTTCCCGTTATTTAGCTGTGGTTTTCTTTTTCTCCTTTAATTCCGAGGAAACTAAGCACAGGGGACATAAAAGACTTTTCTTTAGCTTGGGCCGGCGCCGGTTCCTGCGCTGCGGCAGCTGCGGCAGCTGCGGCAGCGGCGGCAGATGGTTCACGCGCGGGGGCGGCCGACTCAAACGGAGAGGTTACTTTAACCGCTGATGACGACGAATCAGGCGCTGAGTTCATAATCCTGGTCAGAATTTCACTGTCAACCCTGTGCCTCAAGGCCAGGGGGAAGGCTTTGGTGATATCACTGACGAGTACCGTATCCCTTCTTTTAAGGGCGCAGTTCAACAGGGCCGCATGCTGGATTGCTTCGATGGCCCTTAGACTCTCCAAGTCGTATTTGACATAAATCCGGGCGATGTAGTTGCGCAGGAAATCAGGCAGGTCAAGATTGGTGTACCTTGCCGCGATATTTTGCAGTTCCTTGCGGGCCTTTTGGTGCATGGCCTTATAGTCCTGACTGACTTCCTTTTCATACATCCGGACATGGCTGTTTAGTTTTAGAATCTCGGCAATTGAGTCAGGGTCATGGGTACGGCCCATGTCGATGACCATATCGAAACGGTCGGCCAGCTGGCGGCGGGTTTCCTCTAGAGGACCGGGTTCTTCATCCGGGTTGGAGGCCGCCCAGACCGAAACCTGAACCGGGATTTCGACCACCGGGAGACCTGTCTCCTCAATCTGTACCCGCCCCGGCTTAGTCCCCATGACGTCAAGCAGTACGTCAGTCAGTTCGGGTGAGGTGTCGGCCAGCCGGTTTATCTCATCAATAAAAATTACCCCTCGGTGGGCTTGGGGGATTATCCCAGGCAGGATGGCTGCCGTAGGGTTGGCCGAGTCCGTAATCTTGGCCAGGTCAATGCTTCCCACAATAGTACCGATTTTGGCAGAGTGCGAAATTTCCAGGAAAGGCATCGGAATTTCTTCTGACCCTATTTCGGCTATTTCCTGTGGTGACATCGCTTTATGAAATGGGCAGTGCGGTTTTTCGGGATCGCAGTTGTAGAGGCACCCCTTGATTCTGGTGATCGGCGGGAAGATGTCCCTGGCGGCCCGCATAATAGTGGTTTTGCCCGTACCCCTCAGTCCTTCGGCGTGAAGGTGGAGGGGTACCCCCCACAGGGATGAGAGGATAGCCATCTCAACCGTTTCAAAAAGGGTGTTGTTGCCTTCGTGGCGGGCTAATTGAAGGTAGCTTTTCATAAAAAAACCTCCCTTTTCAGGAGACGCCATTAAAAAAGATGAAAGGCCAGCATAAAATGCTGGCCTCTGGACTTTCAACGTCTCCGGACTTTAAAACACTCTGGACGAACAGTATTTGCTTTTACCTGTTTTATTCGTCACAGAACGTATTTTTCCTTCCCTGGCTCTGTAAAAAAAACATCAGGAGACTAGACAGTAGAGGAGATAATGGCAGATGGTTCAAGGACTCCAGGGTGATGTCATACATTCTATTATATCGAAAAGCGGTTTGATTTACAACAATTTTTGCATTCAAGGATTTTAGATTCCGCGGCTTTGAAGGATTTTAGCCCATTTACTAGAAAAATGTTAAAGGTGAAAAAATAGTCGTTCTAATAAATATGAAAGGATGATAAAGCATAATGGCAAAGATCCCTGAAAAAAAAGGAATCAAGATATTGGAGGGATTTGTTATCATCCTGCTGATGCAGAGTTTGGGCACATTCCTGTCCAATTACTTTAACCTGATTCTGCCTGGCAACCTGACAGGCCTGCTGCTCTTGTTTCTGATCCTGCTGTTTCGGGTTGTCAAGCTGGAGCAGGTGGAAGGCGCGGCCAATCTGCTGCTCGATAACATGATGGTCCTGTTTATCCCTCTGAATGTAGGACTTGTGACAATCCTGCCGAAACTTAAGCAGGAGTGGCTGGCTATCATGATCAGCCTGTTGGCCAGCACGATAATTGTCATGGTAGTTACGGCAAAGGTAGTGGAATTAGTTGAGGGGGGGCGGCGCAATGCTAAATACCCTTCTTAAAGAGCCCCTGTTTCAGATCACTGTTACGATGGTGGTTTATGCCCTGATAAACCGGCTGTATAAGAGATTCCAGTTTTTTATGTTCAACCCACTGCTCCTGGCTACGGTCATTATAATTTATATACTCAAATATACCAATACCGATTATGCCGTGTATTCCAAAGGGGGGGATATGATAACCTTCCTGCTGGGGCCTGCCACTGTTGCCTTGGGGGTACCCCTATATAAGCAGATACCGGCTATCAGGTCCAACCTGAAATCTATCCTGGCCGGGGTCATAACCGGAAGTGTCACGGCCCTTGTAAGTACATTATGGTTGGCCAAAGCGCTCGGGGTGAGCCGGGAAACCCTTTTATCGATCGCCGCGAAATCGACGACGATGCCAATAGCTCTGGGAATAACGAAAATCCTGGGCGGGAACGATAAGCTTATCGTCCTGGCGGTTGCTGTGACAGGTATATTCGGCGGGGTTATCGGGGCCGAGGTTATGAAGCTGGCCAGAGTTAAGAGCAAAGTAGCTGTCGGGATCGGTATCGGTACGGCTTCCCACGCAGGCGGTACCTCAAGGGCGGTCCAGCTCGGTGAAACAGAAGGCTCCATGAGCGGAGCGGCCATTGTCCTCACGGGCCTGACCACAGCCCTAATTGCGCCATATCTGGTGAGATGGCTGGTGTAGTGGCCATAAAGAACAAAAGAAAACACAGAGTTCCTAGCGCAGCAAAGCTGCAATCAATTTTTAAAACCAAAAAGCCGGCCGCGGATGTCGCGGATAACGCGGATATCTAAAAGGCAGAATCTAAAAGCCGCGGATAAAAATATAATAAAATGATTCTAGGCCGGACTCTCTTTCATTAACACAAAGGCTAATGGGCATTTCTATGTGGTCGAA
>PGZN01000007.1 GCA_002840165.1 Firmicutes bacterium HGW-Firmicutes-8 | reverse complement strand
TTTTCCCTCCAAAATTTACTCCCAGGGAAAATATTAACACACATGTAAACGGTCACGCAACATGAGCAACTCCTTGACACTTAGACAGGGCAGAAACACCTTAACATTATAAACATAAAATAATCTTAGTCTCTACATGATAAAATTGTTGTTTTCAACTGAGAAAAGAATAAAAGTGTAACTAATGTGTTACACTTTTGAGTACAATATGGTATAATTGTAACAGGAGGGGGGATGAATATGGCAGTAACTTATGAGTCTATAGGTAAAAAACTTAAAAAGGCACGTGAGGCAACTGGTTTTACTCAATCACAGGTTGCTACGTTCCTGGGGGTTCATCGAGAGAATATATCATATTTTGAAACTGGATCAAGACAAATAGACACTATCAGTTTAAGCAAATTAGCAGATTTATATGGCTACGCTTTGTCATTTTTTTTGGATGCTGATGATGTTAGCGACCAGATACCGGCTATGGCTGCGGCTTTTCGGGCAAATGACCTAACTGCCGAAGATTTAGCTACCATCGCCTGGGCTAAAAAATTTGCTAGGAATCTTAGTTCTATAGAAAAGCTACTGGGGGAATAGCGATGGGTCATTTAGAGTCTAAAGCAAGGGATTTGGCAATTAAGACTAGACAGGAATTCGGACTAAATACCTTGGAACCTGTAGATATTTTTAAAATACTAACTCTCAGTAAGCTATCTTGTATAAAAAAACCAGTGGGGGAAATGTCGGGAATATACGTAAGCTTAGATAATGTCAAAGTTGTAATTATCAATACGAACCGTTCTGTAGGACACCAGAATTTTACTGCTGCGCATGAACTTTATCACAGTAAGTATGACAAAGGGTTGGCTGGTAGAGTATGCATGGTAAATAGGTTTGACGAACGGGACGAAAGCGAGCTATTAGCTGACATGTTTGCCGCGAACTTTCTGATGCCGGAGGATGGAATCTATCACTATACTCATCAAAGGGTTGATTCTCCAGAGAAGGTCAACATTAATGATATTATCTTTCTGGAGCAGCTATTTGGAGTTAGCCATAAGGCCATGTTGATTAGGTTGTGTCAACTTGGGATAATCGATGACCGGAGGAAAGAAGAATTTTTGCCGGATATCAGGATGAATGCCAAAATGTACGGTTACGACGATTATTTATATAAGCCGTCAAACGAAACGAAGATCCTATCGGAGTATGCTGAAAAAGTTCGCTTAGCATTTGAGAGAGACTTGATTACTAATTCTCGATATGAGGAATTGCTTTCGGAAGCAGGAATAAACCTTAGCTTTGATGAGGAGGAAGAAGACTATGTTGACTAAGCCTCCTCTTCTTCTTGATACCGATTTAGTATCAGCTTTCGCCTGGGTCAAAAGGATGGACATCTTAGAATCACTATATTCCGGCAACATGCAAATTCCACAGGAGGTTCTTACTGAATTGGCGAGAGTGCCGCACTTAAAGGCCGCAGTAGACAGCCGTTCTGAAAAGCATATTGAGGTTGTTTCGTTGAATCCAATTGGACAAGATGGTATTGAGTTTGCAAAATTATATACCACTGGTAAATACGGCTCAGGGGAAAGTGCTGTAATGGCATATGTTCGGTACAATGGTGGTACTGTAAGCAGTAACAATATAAAAGATGTTTTAGACTACTGTAAAACCCATAGCCTGACCCTGCTAAGTACGAGGGCAATCATATTTGATGCCGTGACAAACGGTATTATCACAGAACCCGAGGCCGAAGGGGTATGGGCAGGAATGATTAGGAAGGGACGGAAGTTGCCTGTTAAAACCGTTGCAGAGGTAATGCATTTCTACACTAGTGGGGAAGGATCAACCTTCACTGACCAAAGATATTAATTCCCACAAGCCCGTAATACGGTGGAACTTAACTTAAACGACAAAGATTTAGCTTTAGTAGCTTAGTTGCTGCCTAACCTCTCTCCTGATGTTCTGTGTGTGAAGGGAGTAAAGGTCGTCTAGCAGGGTTGGCTAAGCCCCAATTCTCGGAGGGGTGAGGCGATATTTATCGAGGGAGTGACCTAGCAGCCTGTCAGTAGGCAATCTGGAAACGAATCTAAACTACGTTATTGCACTCAGTAAAGGTTGTGTAGATTCTCTGCCTATAGGCGTTCAACCTCCCTCACTTACACAAAGTAAAGAGATAGCACACCATTTCGGTGTGTTTTTATTTTCTGTTTGAAGCTGTGCCATTTTATGTTATACTAACTGTATATACAAATGGGAGGTGATTTTTGTGGAAAAGAAACAAATGCCTATTAGGTTTCCTGTTGATCTTCTCAATGAACTTGATAAGTATGTCGGCTCAGGCCATAAGAGTAAATTTATTATTGAAGCCACCCGCAAGGAACTTGTTAAACGGAAGCAACTAGGGGCGATTAAAAAAGCCAAGGGGATATTGAAAGAGGAAGACTACCCTGAGTTTAGCACATCTGACGATGTTGCCGATTGGGTGCGTAAACTCCGTGAGGAAAGCGATGCCAAACGAAGGGAGCTATTTGATGTCAACTAATGGATTCTTGTTAGACACCACAGTTCTCATCGATATTTTCAGGGGTAAAGAGAATACGGTTTCGTTAATTACCAAACTGGCGGAAGAATTACCTTTAGCCGTTAGTGCTGTGACTATAGGCGAAATATATTCCGGAATCAGGGAAACTGAGCAAAAGAGAGTACAAGAATTTTTAGATTCACTTGTTCTCTATCCGATTGACGGGGTAATATCGCATAAAGCGGGGATATACAGAAGAGAATACCGCAAAAAAGGAATTACCTTGGGCTTGCTGGATTGTTTCATTGCGGCCACCGCTGTTGAATTTAACCTGACTCTGGTAACCAAAAATCTAAGGCATTTTCCAATGCCTGAACTCTCGATTATTGAACACTAATTAGATAGAAAAGGCAGGGCGTCAGGGTTATGAAGATTATTTCAGTCGGCCAGCTGACCGGATATATAAAAGAAAAAATGGAATCTGATTTGGTTCTGCGGAACGTCTGGGTCAGGGGAGAGGTATCGAATTTTAAGCACCACTCTTCAGGCCATATGTACTTTACCCTCAAGGATACTACCAGCGCTCTGAGGTGCGTTATGTTCAGGAGCAGAAACTGTTACCTTGGCTTTAAACCCACAGAAGGGATGGGTGTAATTGCCCGTGGGTATGTCACTCTTTATGAACGGGACGGGCAGTACCAGTTATATGTCGAAGAGATGCAGCCTGATGGGGTAGGCGCTTTATATACGGCATTTTTGCAGTTAAAGGAAAAGCTGGCCAGGGAAGGATTATTTGATGAACAGCGGAAACGGCCCTTACCTGCATATCCCCGCTGTGTGGGTGTTGTGACATCTCCAACGGGAGCTGCGGTCAGGGATATTATCACCGTTATGACGAGGAGACATCCCCAGACCCACATCATCCTGATTCCGGTAGCTGTCCAGGGTAATGAGGCGCCCGGCCAGATTGCCGCCGGAATCCGACTTGCCAACAGTGTCGAACAAATAGACCTGCTGATTGTGGGCCGCGGCGGAGGGTCAATCGAAGAGCTATGGGCTTTTAACACCGAAGCGGTGGCCCGTAGTATCTATGAAAGTAATATCCCGGTTATTTCTGCTGTAGGACATGAAACGGATTTTACAATTGCTGACTTTGTTGCTGACAGGCGCGCGCCTACACCTTCTGCAGCTGCGGAGATTGCGGTGCCTGACTGCCTGGAACTGCAGAAACAGGTGACAGCACTCAGCCAAAGGCTGGTCATCGGGGTTCGCGGCACTGTCGGGTCACTCAAAAAGCGAGTTGAACGAGCTGATGACAGCCAGTTTCTAAAAAGACCGAAGGACAATCTGCATAGGAAGATGCAGGACTTGGATTATTTAATTAAGAGGTTGGGGCAAACTATGACTGTTCAACTTAATGGCAAACAAACCACCCTCACCCTCCAGATGTCCCGCCTTGATGATTTAAGCCCGATAGCCACGATGAAAAGGGGTTTTACAGTATGCCGGGACAGCATGGGAACAGTAATAAAGGCAGCCGGTACGGTAAAACCGGAGCAAAAAATAGAAGTAATTATGTTGGACGGGACAGTTGATTGTGTGGCCAAAAGGGTTAGGGAGGGATATGTATGGCCAGAAAAAAAATAGACTCCGGGGAAGTAACTTTTGAGCGGGCCCTAAATGAGTTGGAGGCAATTGTGAGGCTGATGGAGGAAGGGAATCTGGACCTCGATGATGCCCTTGCCAAATTTGAAAAAGGGATTGCTTTGTCAAGGATATGCTCAAAAAAGTTAGCCCAGGCTGAACAGAAGATAGATATCCTGCTTTCTTCCGAAACCGGGGAAGTCATCCTTAAACCTGCGAATATGACGGAGGACCCGAATGAATAGAGAGGCCCAAAAACGGGAAATAAATCAAAAAGTCATCTTAATTGATGAGGCCCTGTCCCGGTATTTACCAGGCCCACAGGTTACGCCTGCGGCTGTTCACGAGGCTATGCGATACAGTGTATTTGCCGGTGGTAAAAGGCTTAGGCCGATATTGTTTTTAGCTGCAGCCGAAGCTGCCGGAGGAGACATCGCACCATTAATGCCAGCAGCCTGCGCGATAGAGTTAATTCACACCTATTCGCTGATTCACGATGATTTACCGGTGATGGACAATGATGATTACCGAAGGGGCAAGCTGACTAACCATAAGGTGTTCGGTGAGGCCATGGCTGTATTGGCCGGTGATGCTCTGTTGACACTGGCGTTTGGTTTAATAGCAGAATGCGGTTTGACCGGAGGGGTTTCACCCCTTGTGACCGCTGAAGTAATCAGGGAAGTTTCCCGGGCTGCCGGCTCACAGGGCATGATTGGGGGTCAGGTGGTCGATATCCAGTCTGAAAACCAGTCAATAGATAAGAAAACACTGGCCTATATTCACGCCCATAAAACAGGGGCCTTGTTTAAGGCCTCGGTACGTTCCGGTGCGCTGATGGGCGGAGGTACAGAACAAGAAATCAGAAACCTCACCGAATACGCCGAAAACCTCGGTCTGGCATTTCAAATCACTGATGATATCCTTGATGTGGAAGGGGATTCTCAAAAACTTGGGAAGACTGTGGGCAGTGATGAACGCAAAAAGAAGTCTACTTATCCGGCCATCTATGGGTTGGAAAACTCCAAAAAGAGTGCGGCGGATGTTGTCACTAAAGCCATTTCAGCGTTGGACGCCTTCGGGGAGAAAGCAGATATTCTACGATATATTGCCGACTATCTACTACATAGGGAAAAGTAAACATCTACCGTGGGAAAGGTTATCATCTACAGTCTCACCTAACCAGCTATTTGGAGGCAGCGTTAATTGGACAGAGCCATATACGAACTAGTAAACAATTCTACCCTAGTGGCAGCGATTTCATCCTGGATACTAGCCCAGTTAATAAAATTTGGTTTGGGCATTCTGCTGGAAGGCGATTTTGACCTGACGCGCCTGACGAGCAGCGGCGGGATGCCCAGCGGCCACGCGGCCCTTGTTAGCGCTGTGGCTGCGGGAATTGCCAGAGAACATGGTTTTTCTTCCAGTGAATTTGCAATGTCGCTTGTTTTAGCTCTGATTGTGATGTATGATGCGGCAGGTGTCAGGCAGGCGGTAGGTATTCAAGCCCAGATGATGAATGATATACTACATGACAGTTATCACGGGAGCGGGTTTACTCCGGTCAAAATCAAAGAAATTCTTGGCCATACTCCGGTGGAAGTAATTGCAGGCGCCGTTTTGGGGTTGGCTGTCTCAATATTGGTTTAGCTGGAGCTACAGTGACCATCGGTTCGGGGCGCTCAGGCTGGAAGTTTAAAATTACATAAACCGGCTCAATTGGCACAAATTCGACACTGGAGGGATATAAGGTTGAATTGAAGAATAATCTATTATGTGATATAATAATTTTCGCAATTTCTTTAGCTTATAAAACGAAAATTCAATAAAAGGTGGTAGGTGGCGCAGTATCCTAGTCAGGATTGCCACTTTGAAGGCGGGCCTAAAAATCCGTCATAGGGCATATCGATGAAGTTCCTGGTACCGGCTACCGACGCCCAGTTGGGGGTCGGTTCTGGGAGTAAGGGGGAAGGGCGATCTACAATGGCATGTAGGCGTTGACCCAGCCCCCGTGGAGGCCCGGGATACAATAACCTTGCATTTTTCTCAACACTGTTTGTATCCCGGGGTAAACCTGCATATGATGTTTTGCCACGGCAAAATGTTTGATGCAGTGTAGCCTGCCTTGAGTGGTGTTGGTGGATAACGGGCTATCGGGTCAAAAAGCGCGGGCCCGCGCTTAAACGACTCGCTGTTTGAAACCTCCACTGCAAAAGAGGCTAGAAGTGATCCGGTTCTGTAGAGGAAAACTCCTAGGATGTTTAGGCAACTAAGGCATGACGAGGATTAAAGTGTGGACTAAGTGGTAATCTAGCCCCGTACTCGGCGACGATGCGGATTCATCGTAAAAGGAAACTGCCGGCACGGTAACGTGGCGGTGATGATTGGGAAAACCAGCTAGACCTAAGGCACAACATTTACTCGACATGCTGCCACCTACTTACTTATTAGTTCCTAGTTGCTAGTTCCTAGTTTCTAGTGTTTAGTGCCGCTTGTTCAGGTATTCGGTAACTAGCACGATGGTGATTTGTTCATTAGTTTTTATTGGATACTAGCAACTAGCAACTAGGAACTAGCAACTACTGTATGAGGTGAAATTATTTGGGTAATAATAGACCTAGCTCCCTCAGATTTGCTATAGTTACGGGAACAGGTGCGTTTTTTGCGGCCGTTTTTTTTAGCTTTTTTTCTGAAATAGTTTTACCAAAACTGCAAATAATTATGCTTTCATTCCTGTTTCTTCTAGCTGTGATTATAACTGGGATTGTTTTTGATATGGTGGGCGTTGCTGCTGCTGTGGCCGAGGAAAAACCGTTTCATGCCAAAGCCACGAAAAAACTGAAAGGCGCCAGCCAGGCCATTCTGATAGTCAGAAACGCCGACCGGGTGGCCAGTTTTTGCAACGATGTGGTCGGAGATATCTGCGGCACCGTAAGCGGGGCCCTCGGGGCAGCGATAATAATACAAATTGTATCTGGCCGCGCTCACTGGAACAGCTATGAATCGTTTCTTACAATAATTATGACCGGCTTAGTGGCGGCCCTTACAGTCGGCGGTAAAGCCGCCGGAAAAAGGACTGCCCTGGAAGATGCGGAGCAAATCATTTTTTATGTCGGACGGGTTCTGGCTTGGTTTGAATCCGCGACCGGGCTGAATCTTTTTATGGGGAAACGGCGCCACGCAAGAGAGAAAAGAAGGTGATACTGTCATGGATACACCGCTCTTAAATAAGGTTAATACCCCTGCGGACCTGAGAGGTCTTTCAATAGATGAATTGTACTGGCTGGCATCAGAGATACGAAGTGTTCTGATTGATACAGTTTCCCGCACGGGTGGACACCTGGCTCCGAATTTGGGGGTAGTTGAGCTTACTCTTGCCCTGCACAGTGTCTTTAAATGCCCGGAGGACAAGATTATTTGGGATGTGGGCCACCAGTCTTACATACATAAAATTATCACCGGAAGGCGCGAAAGGTTTTCTACATTAAGGCAGTACGGGGGTTTGAGCGGCTTCCCAAAAAGGGCGGAAAGTGAATGTGACTCATTTGATACGGGACACAGCAGTACTTCCATTTCGGCAGCTACCGGGATGGCTATAGCCAGAGATTTGAAAGGTGAAAAACATGATATCGTTGCTGTTATCGGTGATGGTGCAATGACCGGTGGGATGGCTTTCGAAGCGTTAAACCAGATCGGCCACCTGGGTACTAAACTTATAGTTGTGCTGAATGATAACGAGATGTCGATATCGGAAAATGTGGGCGCCCTGGCCGATTATTTGAGCCGGATGCGGACAGACCCAAAGTATTATAAACATAAAGAAGAAATGGAACTTATGCTGAAAAAGATTCCGTCAATAGGCTCTACTGTTGTGAAGGCAATTGAGCGGATAAAAGACAGCTTTAAATATCTGGTCGTACCCGGTATGCTTTTTGAGGAACTCGGGTTTACTTACCTGGGGCCTATTAACGGACATGATATTGCCCTTACGAAAACTGTCCTGCAGAGGGCGAAAAATACTCACGGACCGGCTATTGTGCATGTTATTACGAGAAAAGGCAGGGGTTACCGTCCGGCTGAAGAAAATCCGGACAGATTTCACGGAATTGGCCCGTTTGATATTGAGACAGGTGGGAAAAAAGGGACTGCACACGTTACCTATACGGAAGTTTTCGGCCAGACCCTTTGTGATATTGCTGCGACCAATGAAAAGGTTTTGGCTGTTACAGCGGCAATGCCTACAGGGACCGGGCTGACTAGGTTCAGAGAACTTTTCCCGACGAGGTTTTTTGATGTGGGGATCGCTGAACAGCATGCTGTAACAATGTCTGCCGGGCTTGCTGTGAATGGTTTTATACCCGTGGTAGCAGTGTATTCTACTTTTCTGCAGAGGGCTTATGACCAGATTCTACACGATGTTGCCAGTCAGGGACTGCATGTGATATTTGCTATCGACCGGGCCGGTATTGTCGGGGAAGATGGGGAAACCCATCAGGGCATATTTGATATTTCATTTCTGCGGCATATTCCCGGGATGGTTATAATGGCTCCGAAAGACGAAGATGAGCTTAGAAATATGCTCGTAACTGCGGTGGAAATGGACGGTCCGGTAGCGATTAGGTACCCCCGGGGGGCCGGTAGGGGCATCCCTTTAAGTGAAAATCCGCAAAAAATACCGTTCGGTCGGGCTGAAGTCTTAAGAGAGGGCGGTGATATTACTATTGCCGCTGTGGGACCCTTGGTTTATATGGCTTTGGAAGCCGCCGCCGCCCTTGCTGCCAAGGGAATCAGCGCAGCTGTTGTAAATGCGCGCTTTATTAAACCATTGGATCAGACTTTAATGCTGGAAAACATAATAAACACAGGGAAGGTTTTAACCCTTGAAGAAAACGTCCTTGAGGGCGGTTTTGGCAGTGCCCTTCTGGAAATGCTGGAAGCTAATGATATCATGATACCTGTTAAACGCTTGGGTATTTCTGATGAGTTTGTCACCCATGGCGCTCCTGGAATCTTAAGGGAAAAATACGGGTTGAGTACTGCCAATATAGTATCTGAAGCATCCTTAATGTTGTCGGAGAAAACCAAAGTACAGAGAAAAAAGGCTAAAATAAAAGTTGTGACACGTTCTTAGAGGTGTATGTAATGACCGCAAAACAGCGTTTGGATATTCTGCTTGTGGAAAAAGGCCTTTTCCCTTCAAGGGAAAAGGCCAAAAGTTCTATTATGGCGGGTTTGGTTAAAGTTGACGGGAATAAGGTTGATAAAGCGGGTACATTGGTTCCTGTTGAGGCTGTCCTTGAAGTCGCCGGGCCGGCCATACCTTATGTAAGCCGCGGCGGACTTAAGCTGGCTAAAGCAATCAATGAATTCGGATTACAGCTGAACGGAAAAACTTTAGTCGACATAGGTGCGTCAACCGGTGGGTTTACGGACTGCGCCCTGCAAAACGGCGCTTCCAGGGTGTATACGATAGATGTGGGCTATGGACAGCTTGATTGGAAGCTGAGGCAGGACCCCAGAGTAGTAAACCTGGAAAGGACAAATATAAGATACCTGGACCCTGGTCTTATTGGCGAAAACCCTGATTTTATTACCATAGATGTATCCTTTATTTCCCTGGATAAGGTTTTACCAAAGGCTGCCGAGCTGCTTCCGGCCGGCGGACAGGTGGTGGCTTTAATCAAACCCCAGTTTGAGGCAGGCCGGGATAAGGTCGGGAAAAAAGGAGTAGTAAGAGATCCGGGTGTGCATGTTATCGTTATCCAAAGAGTTATTGATACGGCCCGGGAGTTGGGTTTTAAACTCGCTGGTCTTACCTATTCACCTATCAAAGGTCCGGAAGGTAATATTGAGTACCTGGCATATATGATTAAACCGGATGTTCTGCCGGGGCAGATTGATACTGCTCCGGTAGGCAGCAGCGGGTTATTACAGATTAGTCATGTAGTGAAAGAAGCATTTAGCAGCCTGACTTGACGAAAAACAGGAACTGGATAATTTATTGAAATAAGAACAGGCCCGTTCGGGCCTGTTCTTATTAAATGTTTGATTTGGGTTCTGTAGGAAATTTAATCACTAAATTGTGGCCCAATTTGTCTTTATATGTTAAGTTTTCCGCTTTTGATCCCTTCTCAATCTCAAAAATTAACAGCCCGCCATTTTGGAAATCAGGTGGGATGCTCCTGTTTTTGAAAGAGGACTTGCCGGTTACAGCCTCAGTCAGAGAAGCCGAGTATTTATATTCGATGCCGTCATTTGTTTTTAACGTTACAGAATCCGGAGAAACGGGAATATTAGCTTCAGAATTGTTTGCGATCTTGACCAGAATACTGACCGCTTCGTTTCCTGCCTTGGCGTATGTGTTCGTCCCGGGTATCGTACGGATATCGCGGCTGACTGTAAGGGTAAGGTCTTTATCTGCCGCAGTCAGATGTACAGTATCAAATTCGGCCGGCGGTTTCGGTACAGGTTTCTTTTTCTTGGCTGTACATCCGGCTAATGCCAGGAGCGAAAAGCATAGGATCAGTATAAAAAGATTTTTCATCAGACATTCTCCTCGTAAATCAAAATGAGTCAGTATTTTTACCGTAAACATATTATTGCTTGTAGTTTGTACAAAATGGTTTGTGTTTATATTCGACGAAATTTTTCTATTATCCGTGGAGCAACAACAAAATTTTTACAAGGAGTTAATGTGTTTCTGTAGAATAATACATCCGAAGGGGGAGCGGGATGAATTCAATCGGAATTATCATAAACCTGGAGAAACCCAATGTACAGGCAATAACAGAACAAATAGCGAACTGGCTGCAGCATCATGGTAAAGAAGTCCTCGTGGCAGGAGTCGGTCCCCAGCACGAGCAGGCCGGAATCATAACCTGTGCCGAGGATGAATTAGCCGAAAGAGCCCAGTGTATCATTGTCCTTGGCGGGGACGGTACACTGCTGAGTTCTGCCCGGACGATTGCGGCCCGGGGTATACCATTGTTCGGGGTTAACCTCGGACAATTGGGGTTCCTTACCGAGATTGAACTGCCTGACCTTACCCCCGCTTTGGAGAAGCTGATTTCCGGGCAGTATGAGATAGAGGAGCGGATGATGATTGAGGCTACCGTACTGAGAAACGGCGCTGAAATAAGCAGTTTTTATGCGCTCAATGACGCTGTAATTACAAAAGGCGCATTTGCCAGGTTAATCAGGCTAAAAACAATCGTTAATGACGAATATGTTGATGTCTATCCGGCAGATGGTTTGATTGTCTCAACTCCAACCGGTTCGACAGCCTACTCCCTTTCGGCAGGAGGGCCTTTGGTAGCGCCAAATCTGGAGCTGATGATTGTTACCCCGATCTGTCCCCATACACTTTATGCCAGGCCCCTTGTTATTGATAAAGAAAGTATTGTGAGGGTGGAACTCCTGGAAACTCAAGCCGAAGTAATGCTGACAATTGACGGCCAGAGCGGTTTCCAACTCGTGTCGTATGACGAAGTTATAGTGCGGCAGGCGCCTTTTAAAGCAAAGTTCCTGAAACTAAACCAAAGGGGCTTTTACGAAATCCTGCGGGAAAAACTAAAAGAGGGCGAAAATACCGATGTTTAAAAAAATAAAACCGACCGTCCTCATTGCCCACGATTTACTTGCATCTTACGTGCAGCCGGGAGCGGTAGCGGTTGATGCAACGGTCGGCAATGGTCATGATACGCTGTTTCTGGCCCAACTGGTGGGTCAGGCAGGCCGGGTATACGGTTTTGATATTCAAGAAGAGGCTGTAAAAAAAACAGCTGAGCTATTGGCCCAAAATGGGTTTACCGATACTGTCAGATTGTTTCAGGCCGGTCACGAAAATCTATTGGACTATGTTACCGAACCGGTGGACGCTATTGTATTTAACCTGGGCTACCTGCCCGGAGGTGACCGTAATATCGTCACCGGAGCGGATTCAACAACAAAAGCTGTCCGGGACGGTCTGGCCTTACTTAAACCGGGAGGCATTGCCAGTCTTATTGTTTATACAGGACACCCGGGAGGACCGGAAGAAAAGGAAGCGTTGGAAGCATTTATGCAAACCCTCAACAAAAACGAGTTCTGTGCAGCCAGGCTAGACTTTTTGAACCGCAAGAATGCACCATACCTGATAATTATCGAAAAAAGCTTAGTTTAGCAGACCGGGAGGGCTGTTGGTGAAATCGCAAAGACATAGGAGTATTATAGAAATAGTTGAAAAGAAGCTGGTTGAAACCCAGGAAGAACTGGCCGACGAACTCAGGCAGCGGGGCTATACTGTTACTCAGGCTACTGTTTCAAGAGACATCAGAGAGCTGCGCCTGATAAAAGGCGCCACCCGGGATAACAGGTATCGCTATGCCATTCCCGGAGAAAAAGTTCCGGTCGCCGACCGGGCCAAAGCCAGAAGGGTTTTCCATGACTCTGTTACCGGTATGGAATTAAGCGAAAACATTATCGTTGTTAAGACGACTCCAGGCTCTGCTCAGTCGGTGGCCTTAGTGATTGACAATGAAGGATGGCCCGAAATAATAGGGACAGTAGCCGGTGATGACACTGTCCTCGTTGTCGTCAAACCAAAATCAGCAGGCCCGCAGGTGTTAAAAAAATTTAAGGCATACCTGCTGTAGTTAGTGGCCAGTGACCAGTCAAACTCTCAAAAATCAACCACAGAGAACACAGAGAAACCTTGATTCACTGAAAACAAGAGAGCACAGAGAGTAGGCGGCAACTCTTACTCCCGCGTTCAATCAGGTAATTCTGTACCTTGAGAAATTTTTAAATATAAAAACATACTTGCATCCCAGACGTCCCAAATCCCGCTTTCTTATTTACTTATCTTTATTTCCTCGAACTATGTTTCTTATTGATCCTGTTATCCTGTCCGATATCATTTTTTCATTTTTTCTTCTTTAATAATTAATAAAGCAGACAGGATAACAGGATAAACAGGATAAACCGGTCTAATTAAAAGAAATTCTGTTTTCTATCCCTAGATAACTACTCACCTGTTCAATTTAGCAACTCTGCACCTTTAGATATTATTAAATATAAAACATATTTACTACTCGGATATTTTCACCTTCGGTTTTCTTACCTACATAGATGTAACTTCAGCAACTAATCTGACTTTTCCAAGTCAATTTCGCAACTTTTTAAAACCTCGGAGTTCGCGGAGATAACGGAGCACGCGGAGGAGAAAGAATACTTATGCTTCAAAGTTCTTATATTTAATAAAATTTGACACTTAAAAAACTTAATAAATGAATTTTTTATCTCTGCGGTCTCCGCATCCTCTGCGGTCTCTGCGGTTTCTGATATAGCAGAACTAGGTTGGGTAGAAGAGAATACTCATATGACCTGAAACTGTTTTTTTGTTTTGTATATATTCTCTGTGTCCTCTATCTCAGCCTCTGTGTCCTCCCTCTGTACTACTACTTCGTGAAAGTTTGTTTTTTAAACTAAATTTTTATGTATCCGGTTTATCCTGTTATCCTGTCTTCTTTGTCTATTACCAAAGGAGAAAATGATATCGGACAGGATAACAGGATCAACAAGAGACATGGTTCAGAGAAGTACAGATAAGTAAGTGAGAAAACGGAATTTGAGACGAATCCGCATTATCCGCGGCCATTTTTAAATGTTTGATTGCAGCTTTGCTGCGCTAGGTTTTCTTTTGTAAAGTATACTGACCGCTGGCCGCTGGCCACTGATTAGGGGTGAATTTCTTGCTGACGAGATTGTATATCCAAAATATCGCTTTAATCGACCGGCTGGAAATCGATCTCTATCCCGGTTTTACTGTTCTTACCGGTGAAACAGGGGCCGGCAAATCAATTATCATAGATGCGGTCGGGGTAGCAATCGGTGAGCAGGGCTTGACTGAGTTTATCAGGAGCGGTGAGGACAAGGCCCTCGTGGAAGCTGTTTTCGAGGTAGGCAGCAATAAAAAAGTACTGGATGTTTTGGAACAATCAGGCTTTCTTCCGGAACCCGGTGAACAGTTAATACTCACGAGAGAACTCGTGCTTTCAGGCAAAAACATCTGCCGCGTAAACGGTAGGCAGGTCAATCTGTCCGTGTTCAGGGAAATTGCCCGTAACCTTGTTGATATTTACGGTCAGCATCACCAGCAGTCTCTTCTTGACCCTCAAAAACATATTGAACTCCTTGATGAGTATGGGGGAGACACTTTAGTATCTCTTAAACAACAGGTCAATTCACTTTATGAAGAAACGGCTCATCTCCAATCGAAAATAAAGTCAACGGCCTCTAACGCCAAAGAACAGGCCAAGATGGCTGATGTATTTAAGTATGAGCTGGCGGAAATCGAAAAATGCCAGTTGGCGCCTGGTGAAGACAGCAAATTTGAAGAAGAGAAAAAAATACTGGCGAATGCTGAAAAGCTGTACTTTCTATCAAATACTGCTTATGAGCTGTTATATGAGGGAGGTAAACAAAAACCTATAATTGATATGCTTTCTGAAGCAGTTAATTCGCTTAAGGAGATCCGTTCCATAGATGAATCCATTGCGCCGGTCTGTGAAATGATGGAGTCATCTTTATACCAGCTTGAAGAGGCTGCCAGAGATATTAAGGCATATATCGGCAGAATTGAAGCCGACCCCGACCGGCTGGAAGAAGTAGAAAACAGGCTGAACCTAATCAGACAGTTAAAAAGAAAATACGGTGATTCTATCCGGGAAATCCTTGCCTATAAAGATCAAATAGCATCTTCCCTGGAGCTGTTAACGAATTTCGAAGATGAGACGACCAAAACATCAGAGACCCTGGTAAAAGTCAAAAGCGAATATAATAAGACAGCGGGCAGGTTAAGTGCGGCCCGAAAAAAGGCTGCCGCAGCATTAAAAAACCAAATCACCGGGGAATTAAAGGATTTGAATATGCCCCATGTTACCTTTGAGGTCCGCTTCTCTCCCAGAACTGTCCCTACAGCCCAAGGCATCGATGATGTTGAGTTTATGATTTCCCCGAATAAAGGCGAGCCCCTTAAACCACTGGCTAAAATTGTCTCCGGTGGGGAAGTCTCCCGGATTATGCTCGCCTTTAAGACAATCCTGGCCAAAATTGACTCTATCTCAACCCTTATATTTGATGAGGTCGACACCGGGATCGGAGGCGGCTCCCTCCATGCTGTGGCCCAAAAAATGTTTTTGATTGGAAGGGACAGACAGGTGATCTGTGTAACTCATTCCCCACAAATAGCGGGCTGCGGGGATAACCACTTGGCAATTATGAAATTAGTTAATAACGGGAGAACACTTACTCGCGTTAAAGAACTGTCAATGCCGGAGCGTGTTGACGAAATTGCTCGGATGTTAGCCGGCGGCAAGGTTTCGCCGGCAACGAAGAAACTTGCCCAGGAGATCCTTAAACAACAGGAACTGTTTTAGTTCAAAAAGTTTTACCAAAGCGTTCTATCGAGGACGCTTTTTATTATTTATTTTTTTGGCAAAATTTCAGCAAAATGCCTTGAATATCTCAAACATCAGCTTATAGATGACTTTATGGAAATCTACCGTTATATTTCTTGGCATAAAACAATTTTAATCGGGTTAACTTAGGTTTAGAACCAATACAGCATCATGCTGAAGAAAGCCTTTACACGTGTAAAGTATAAAAAACAGGCTGCCGGAAAAACATGGAGGTGAACAAATCTAAGGAGCTAGGAGAGTGATAATGGGTGACGAATGAAATGCGCCGCAAAACCCTGGGTGTAATAATGGCGTTATTGATTATTGCCGGTACCTTTAACCCGCAAGCCAAAAGCTTTTTCTCACTCCCTACCCAACAAAGAGTTTCAGTCGGTGACCGGATTAGGTTAAACCTCGAATTCCCCGAGCAGATGCTGAGGCAGTTAAGTGTATATGTTGAACCTAACTCTAAGAAGGTCCTACTTCTAAACGGAATCGATATTAGCGGCCGGGCATTTAATTTTTTTGACGGGTGGCCTGTCGCCACATCACCTGGCAAAGCCATTATTCAAATCAGGCTTTTTGGTATTTTACCAATTAAAAATGTCAGTGTCGAGGTTCTGCCGCAGACCAAGATAGTTCCCGGCGGCCAATCTGTAGGAGTCCTTCTACACTCAGAAGGGGTAATTGTTGTTGGCCAGTCTATAGTGCAGGATAAAGAAGGCCGTAAGTATAACCCGGCCAAAGAAGCAGGAATTTTGGTAGGAGATGTTATCCTAAGGGTGAACGGCAGTGTCGTAACAAGTGATGAACAGGTTGCTTCCACTATAGACCAGGCCGGAAGATCCGATAAAGACTTGAAATTCCTAATCAAAAGAAAAGGGAAAACCTTTACGGCTTCAATCAGACCGGTTTTGTGCCGGGAAACGGGCAGGTATCGGATTGGGTTATATATAAGAGACAGCGCAGCCGGGGTCGGCACACTGTCATTTTACAACCCGCAAACCGGTAAATTCGGCGCTTTAGGGCATGTAATCACAGATTCAGATACTAACCAGCCGATTGATGTTAGTGACGGAAAGATTGTCAGAGCATCTATCCAGGGGATTCAGGCCGGTCAGAAGGGCCAACCCGGAGAAAAAATAGGGATGTTTCTAAATGATCAAAGGTTTTTCGGAAATATTGAGAAAAACACGAAGTTTGGTATATATGGGACATTGAGATACCCCTTAAAAAACCCGGTATACTCAGAGCCAATTTCGATAGCATTGGCCGATCAGGTAAAGACGGGTCCTGCCGAGATGCTCACAGTTCTCGATGGAGAAAAAATTGAGAAATTCCAGGTGGAAATCAAAAAGATTATGCCGCAGTCAGCGCCTGACAGCAAGGGACTAATCGTTGAGGTTACTGACCCTCGATTGCTCAAGCGTACGGGCGGTATAATCCAGGGAATGAGCGGAAGCCCATTAATTCAAAAAGGGAAAATAATCGGAGCAGTGACTCACGTTTTTATAAATGACCCGACCAGAGGGTATGGGTGCTTAATTGAGTGGATGCTGTTAGAGACAGAGCAAGTGGAGAAAAACCAACAGAAGGTGGGAATTAGGGAGAGTATGCTCCCTAATTTTCCTTTCCAAAAAATCGACAATTTCTAACCAGGAAACCGGATATTTTGTCTAGAATTGTTTTAAAATAAATCCCATATATTTTCTGTAATGGGCAGGATTTCTTTAGTATACGTCGAAAATCATAGTTATCGAATTAGTTTGAAAATATTTCAGGAGGAGGAAATAACATGAGTTTACGGAGTATTAAGATTCTTATCGCTGACGACAATAGAGAGTTCTGCGAGCTGTTAAAGGAATTCATCTCCCAGGAAGACGATTTTACGCTTGTGGGGATTGCCAATAATGGGGTGGAAGCAGTCGAAATAATTAATAGGGAAAAACCGGAGGTAGTCGTTCTGGATATTATCATGCCACATCTGGATGGCATTGGAGTTCTGGAAAAACTTGGTGCGATGGGAATTCAACCCCGGCCTAAAATTATCATGCTGACAGCATTTGGTCAGCAGAGTGTTACACAGAGGGCAATCGAGCTTGGAGCCGACTATTACATACTTAAGCCATTCGATTTTTCAGTTCTGGCCACCAGAATTAGGCAGCTGGTTGAAGGAGAGAGTGTTCCTCAGTACACGCCACCGATTAGGACGAGAAATCTCGATGTGGCAGTCACTAATATCATTCATGAAATGGGTGTCCCGGCCCACATTAAGGGTTACCAATATCTTAGAGATGCCATAAAAATGGTAGTAGACGAAGTTAACCTGTTAGGGGGAGTTACAAAAGAACTGTATCCCCTGATCGCTCAAAAATATTCTACAACCCCCAGCCGGGTGGAAAGGGCCATCAGACATGCCATCGAACTTGCCTGGGACCGTGGGAACACAGAGATGATGAATAAGTTTTTTGGATATACGATTAACCTTGAACGGGGAAAACCTACTAACTCCGAATTTATTGCGATGGTTGCAGATAAGCTGCGAATAAGCACAAAGGTTAGTTAAAAGGTTAGTTAAGAGAAGCATTTAAGCTAAATGACGAAAAACCTGACATGAGTCAGGTTTTTCTAATAAGGAGCGCCTCTATTTTAATATCCGGTTCACATCCAGATTGACTACTTGCTTATGTAAATTAGATGATGTACAATTGTAGATTAGAGACATTATGTTATTTATTCAACAATTTTTTGAAACGCAGGTGGAGTAAAAATGACAGTTATCCGTGGGACTGCCCGGCGGGACAGGAAAACGAAGAACCTTGTAAAAAGGCTGCTTCCCGGGGATATTGCTATAATCAACCACCAGGACCTCGATATTGTATGCGCGCAAGCACTGGTGGATGCAAAGGTTAAAGCGGTTGTTAACGCCGTCCCTTCCCTAAGCGAGAACTATCCTAATTCAGGCCCTTTAACGATACTTAATGCCGGGATTTACCTGCTGGACAATGTGGGCCTTGATGTGATGGAAAAGGTTCAGGAGGAGGAGATTGTAGAAATCTCCGGTGACATAATCACCGTACCCGGCCAGTGGTCCGGACGTGGTAATTTCCTGACCCTTGAAAAAGTTGAGCAAAAAATGAAGGAAGCCAATAAAAATATAGGTATGGTTTTGGAAAGTTTTGTCCAAAATACCATTGAGTACGCACAGCAGGAACAGGGCCTGCTGTTGGGTGACGTTGTTGTACCCGATACGAAGATGGTGTTTGGGAAAAGACATACATTGATAGTCGTCCGGGGACAGACTTACAAAGATGATCTGGCAGCTATCAGGTCTTATATAGCAGAGGTTAAACCGATCCTAGTCGGTGTGGACGGTGGAGCTGACGCTTTGCGGGAGTTTGGTTATAAGCCGGATGTCATAATTGGGGATATGGACAGCATTAGTGATGATACCCTTAAATGCGGGGCTGAGCTTATCGTCCATGCCTATCCTGACGGAAGGGCGCCGGGCTTAGAACGGATTCGCAACCTTGGCCTTAATGCCCTCACCTTCCCATCTCCCGGCACCAGTGAGGATATTGCGATGCTTTTGGCGTATCACAAGGGTACAGAGCTTATTGTCGCAGTCGGAGCTCATTCCAGCATGTTCGAGTTTCTCGACAAGGGTCGGAAGGGGATGGCCAGTACATTTTTGGTCCGGTTAAAAGTAGGTTCTGTCTTGGTGGACGCCAAAGGAGTTAATAAACTTTACAAAACAAAAGTTAAATTCCGGTACCTGGTTGAACTTGTAGCCGCGGCTTCAGTTACTTTTTCCATTGTTGCTTATCAGTTTCCGGTGACCAGGCAGCTGCTGCGGGTTATCTGGCTCAAGTTAAAAATAGCCCTTGGCGTATAGGGAGGCCGACAGATGATTATTGACTTAAAATATCACATAGCTTCACTGGTTGCGGTAATTTTGGCTCTCGGAATTGGCATCTTCATAGGTTCGGCTATGTTGGGTAATGATGTTAATGATGTCATCGTCCAGCAGCAAAACAAGATGTTTGAAAACCTGAAGACAGACCTCGATCAGATGAGAAAAGATAATAAATCAGCCCGGGACGAAATTGCTACATACAAGACTTCTCTTAGCATCAGCAAACAGTTTGAGGAACAACTGCTGCCGATAATAATTTCCAAAAAACTGGTTGACAAGCAGGTAGCCATTATTGAAACTAACAATTACGGATTTCACGAAGACTGGATAAATACTCTTAAATTGGCTGGAGCCAGAGTAAATTCTATAACCACAGTGTTAGACGGGTTTAATCTGAAAAGCGAAAATACCCGGAAGGAAATTTCTACTAAGTTAATGCTCAATGATACTTCGGAAACGGCAGTTTCCAAGGAAATCGCCAGAGAAATAGCGATTGGGGTAATTAGCGCCCAAAACATTGAAAATCTCCACTATTTCGAACAGCTGGGCATGATAAAAACATCAGGAGACTATGGTGTCCCTGTTAATACTGTGATTTTTGTCGGGGGCAGCCAGGCGGACCTCGGTCAGCGCTGTGCCAACCTTGATTTACCGATGATGAATTATTTTCTGGCCCAGAGCATCCCTGTATACGGGGTGGAGACAAGTGATGTTGAGTATTCATATATGAATCAATATCAGAAACTCAAGGTGAGCACTATAGACAATGTAGATATGACACCGGGCCAGTTGTCTTTGGTCATGGCCGTTTACGGCAAACCGGGAAACTACGGTATTAAGACCACCGCCAGACAGCTGATGCCTGCCATACCATAGGAGTGAAACAAGTGGCACAACAGAAAGTATCAGTTTTAATCCCGGCCCATAATGAGGGAAAACATATCTTTGATACTGTATCCGCTGTCACCAAAATTGCGGAAGTTAATGAAATAGTTGTAGTTGATGATGCCTCCGTCGACAATACCGCCCAACTGGCGATTGATGCGGGGGCGCTGGTTATTTCTCTGCCTAAAAATGTGGGCAAAGGAGAAGCTCTTAATAAAGGGCTCCAAAACCTGACCGGGGAAATTCTGGCCTTCCTAGACGGTGACCTTGGCAGTTCTGCCGCCGAACTGAAAAAGCTGATCCGCCCTGTTTTGGCAGACCGGGCAGATATGACTATTGCCAAGTTTCCCAGGGCCAAGCGAAAAGGCGGCTTTGGCTGTGTGAAGGGCCTGGCCCGGAAAGGGATTAAGTTTTTTACCGGAATGGAAGTTACCGCTCCGTTATCCGGCCAACGGGTGATGAAAAGAAAGGTCATCGAGGCTCTTGGCGGATTTGCCTCCGGTTATGGGGTAGAGGTAGGGATGACGATTGATGCGGTCCGCCATGGATTCCGCATTGAGGAAGTTGAAGTCAATATGACCCATGATGAAACAGGCCGTGACCTGCATGGTTTTTTACACCGCGGTAAACAATTTATGCACGTAGCCCGGGTTTTGGCCAAACATCTTGTCTTGAGGTGATAATGTGACCGGTATTTATCTGGCAGGGTTTGCGGGAGCCGCATATTTAGTGACCCTGATGATTCTGCCTGTGACTAAGGAAATGTTAACAGAAGCAGGTTTTCTGAGACCTAATTTCCGGAAAGAACAAATTCCGTCCGGGGTAGGTTTGGTCTTCTTTCTCACAGCCTTGGTTGTGCTTACTGTGGAGCGGTTCTTTATTGTTGATGACAGCAATGTTTACACATTTTTGTTTGCAGTCGGCGGAATGGGTTTTTTTGGGTTGATTGACGATGTTTTCGGGACCAGAGGCGCTTCCGGTTTAAAGGGACATTTTAAAAAACTAATTTTGAACCATGAGATGACGACCGGTGGCCTAAAGGCTCTGGCCGGTGGGATGATTGCCCTTATTGTTAGCCTTGAATTTGGAGAAGGAACCGGTTTCGTGAGATGGGTTTTTCTGATTTTAAATGCGCTGATTATGGCCCTTTCAACAAATGCGGTTAATCTTCTGGACCTTCGGCCAGGTAGGGCGGGCAAGGGTTTTTTGGCTGTCTCCCTGTTTATTTTAATAGCCGGGACGGGAAAAATTCAGCTATTTTACCTAGCAGCTGTATCTGGCAGCCTAATTGCCTTTCTGCCTCTGGATTTGAAGGCAGAGGCCATGATGGGTGATACGGGTTCCAATATGCTTGGCATGACTTTGGGATATGTAGCCGTATTTGTTTTGTCCACCCCTGTCAAAGTAGGTTTCTTCCTGTTTTTAGCGGGCTTTCACCTGGTGACTGAAAAGTATTCCCTGACAAAAATCATCGAAAACAGCAGGTTTCTCAACTACCTGGATATGGCCGGCCGCAGGCAGAAGAGCGGAGAGTAGTGACCAGTGACCAGTGACCAGTTGAAAAATTGGATCGTTTGATACCGTACGGAAACTAAAGATAAACAAATGACTTAGCGCAGCAAGCTGCAATCAAGCATTTGAAAAAGGCCGCGGATAACGCGGATTTCGCGGATTAGAACGACGCGGATAAAACATAATAAAACATAATAAAACATAATATAAATTATCCGCGTTCCAATAGGACCATTAGTAATTATCCGCGTAATCAGCGCCATCCGCGGCTAATTTAAAAAAGTAATTCCTTTTTCTATCCTTTTGACAGCTTATAATTTAGTTTTTTTGGCAAACTTTCATTCATGAAGTGGTAGTACAGAGAAACCTGGGTCTTTAAATTAACCACAGATAACACTGATGAACACGGATACGCAACGATTAACACGGATAAAAACAACACAGATTTAGATATCACAACCCACTGTTTTCTCCGCGCCCTCCGCGTTTTCTTAGAAGCCGCCTAACCAGCGGCTTTTTGTATGTGCAAAAATATTCACATTAATACTTCACCGTCTGCAGGAAATTGCAAACATCATGTAGAAAGACTTATTAACGATTACGCAGTACTGAGTTGGGAGTACGGAGTACATAATCGGAAGGTTCGCGCCGCGCGCGAACCAACCATTTCGCCTCGTTCCGCTCAATGCGGAACGAGGCAATCTCCGGATTCCAGCCTCGCAACTCGCAACTCGCAACTCGTGACTCGCAACTCGTAAAGAGGTGAATCATAATGAAAAGCAGTATCAGGCAGAGTGAGATTGAAGTTATTCTTGACTCCACCCATGATGCGATGATCGCAGTCAATACTGATGCGGAGGTAACGGTATATAACTCCGCGGCTGAACGGATCGTCGGGGTAAAGGCTGCTGATGTCCTGGGCAAACCTGTCAAGAATACTATTCCAAACTCTAGGCTGCCCTATGTTTTAAAAAACGGGGCTGCTGAGCTTAACCAGCAGCAAAAAATCGGAGAGACCACTATTATTACGAACCGTGTCCCGGTTAAGGACAAGCAGGGTAAAATTGTCGGCGCAGTGGCAATCTTTCGGGACATCACAGAAATGAAAGAATTGGCCCAGCAGATTACTGACTTAAGAGAAATGAGAAGCCTTTTGGAAGCAATCCTCAACTCTACCCAGGATGCTATTTCAGTTGTTGATGAAAAGGGATATGGAATATTTATCAACCCCGCTTACACAAGGATTACCGGCCTCACCGAAGAAGATGTGCTGAACAAACCGTGTACAGTGGACATAGCTGAAGGTGAGAGCATGCATATGAAGGTTTTGGCAACCCAGAAGCCCGTCCGTGGAGTCACTATGAAAGTAGGACCCAATAAAAAAGCGGTTGTAGTCAATGTAGCCCCTATTATCATGAACGGCAAGCTTAAAGGAAGTGTGGGGGTTATTCATGATATTTCGGAAATTCGTAAACTGACCGAAGAACTGGAACATGCCAAAAGCCTGATTAGGCGGATGACAGCTAAATATACGTTTGATGATATCATCGGGGAAAGCGAGCTTATTAAGGCTGCTATTTCCCAGGCTAATCATGCCGCCGATACCCCGGCGACGGTTCTTTTGAGGGGAGAAAGCGGGACCGGCAAAGAACTGTTTGCCCATGCCATACACAATGCCAGCAGCAGGAGCAGGGGTCCTTTCGTCAGGGTAAACTGTGCGGCAATTGCAGAATCTCTCTTAGAGAGTGAACTCTTCGGCTATGTTGAGGGGGCATTTACAGGCGCCGTGAGAGGCGGTAAAAAGGGGTACTTTGAGGAGGCCATCGGAGGGACGATATTTCTGGATGAAATTGGGGATGTAAATTTTGGTGTCCAGGCTAAGCTGCTTAGAGTACTGCAGGAAAAGGAGATAGTCCGGGTTGGGGGGACGAAACCGGTCCATATAAATGTGCGGGTAATTGCGGCCACTAATGCCAATTTGGAACAGCGAATTAAGGAAGGCACATTTCGGGAGGATTTATATTACAGATTGAATGTAGTCCCGGTATTTGTCCCTCCCCTTAGAGGGCACAAAGAGGATATCCCTCAGCTGACGGCGCATTTCCGAGTCAAACTGAGTCAGGAATTTGGGCGGAAGGTTGTCAAAATTGCTCCAGAGGTTATTGACATCCTGATGGAATACGACTGGCCGGGTAATGTCAGGGAGATGGAGAACGTTATAGGGCGGACAATCATTAACATGAATTACAGTGAGGAAGTAATTCTGCCCAAACATGTCCCTGCTCTGGATAGGAGCCCAAGACCGGGGGGGCCGGATGCTGTAAACGATGTCGGCGATTCCGGGCTGACTGAGGAACTTGACGGGAATTTAAACGAAATATTGAACAGGGTGGAAAAAACCGTCTTACGCAAAGTCCTCCAACAAACGAAAGGTAATAAAACGATGGCCGCTAAACTCCTCGGGATAGCTACCAGAAGCCTGTACTATAAGCTGGAGAAGCATGGACTGTAGTAGGTGCTAGTTGCTAGTTGCTAGTTGTTAGTGGAGTGTGGGGTAAATAATATATAAAAGAGATGGCCACAGGCTACCTCTTTTTTTGTTTTTTACGCACCACTGGTTCTGAGGGGGGCAGTGAACGCCATTGACCAGTGGCCGGTGCTCTACGCCCTGCGGCTCCGAGGGGTCTGCTGCGGAGCCGTTGCCGCTTCAGTGGCGTAAGTATCCGGCATGGCCTTTACGGGTAAACGTTTTATTAACTAGCAACTAGGAACTAGGAACTAGCAACTTTTTTGGCATGGAAATTGCATAGGTTCAATATAGGGGGGATGACATATGCTTAATTTCAAGTTTCAGGAGTTATGTGACCAAGACTTTAACCAAGAATCCATTCATTTTCGTACATTGGTCAAATATTGCCGGGAAATGTTCCACTGCTCGATTGAAGAGATTGTCTCCCTGGTGGGTAAGATGCTGGCGGGGGAAAACGGCCAGGTAAAAGCCCATGTAATCTATGCTGATTGTTCTGAGGAAATGACCGGCTTTATTATTTTCTATTATTATCCCCAGAACAAAGTGGGGTTTATAGAGGCCATAGTCGTAATGGAAAATTACCGTGACCAGGGTGTCGGCTCCCTGTTATACTGGCAGATGGTAGATTTTTTGAAGAAGAGTTACCCGGAGTGTATGGGCCATATCTTGGAAATGTGCCAGGACAGAGAAAACTATTTGAAAAGGAAGGCTTTTTTCCTGAAACAAGGCTGTATTCCCCTGGCTCTTGATTTCTTTATCTTAGACCCGGAAATAAATAAATCGGGAATTCAGATACTTTATCACCCTTACCGGCTGAATCAGGAGTATTCCCTGAATACTATAGAGGAGATCCTGCGGGAAATGAGTAAGGATACAATCCATTGATTGGTAAAACATTGCATGCAAATTACTGCAAATTCATGCAAAATAGTGCAATAAATATTTTAATAGTTATAGTAGGAATCTAAAAAAGAGGTGATCGATAGTGAAGAGCTTTGCTGAATTACTCGACGAAGCCAAAAAATGCCCACCAAAAAGAGTTGCTATAGCGGTAGCCGAGGACGGAGAAGTATTAGAGGCGGCCAGAGCCTGCCAGGAGAATGGGATAGCCGCTGCCGTGCTCGTTGGTGACGCTGTTAAGATTTCCAAAATTGCTAAGGACAGAAAAATTGACATAAACAGCTTTGAAGTTATCCATGAACCTGATCATGAATCAGCTGTTAGAAGGGCCGTTTTGATGGTCCATACCGGAAAAGCCGATATGCTGATGAAGGGCGCTATCCACTCCCCGGTTGTCTTAAAGGCCGTTTTGGATAAAAACATCGGGCTCCGGACCGGCAGGGGTCTAACCCATGTGGCCGTATTTGAATCCCCCGGCTATGGCAGGCTGATGCTGATGACTGATGCCGGGATGAATATCATGCCGACATTTGAGCAGAAGGTTGACATGGTTAAAAACGCAGTATGTGTGGCCAAATCACTTAAAATAGATACCCCCAAAGTTGCTATTATTGCCGGCTTGGAACTTGTTAACCCTGATATGCCAAGTACGGTAGATGCGGCTATGCTGTCCAAGATGGCTGAACGCGGCCAGCTCAAAGACTGCATTGTTGACGGACCCTTGTCCTTGGATTTAGCCCTTTCCAAGGAATCTGCTCGCGCCAAAGGTGTGACCGGCCTTGTGGCCGGCCAGGCCGACATCCTCGTCCTGGCCAATATAGATGCGGCCAACGTTCTTTATAAAGCCTTGGTATTCCTTGGCGGCGCCAAAATTACCGGGTTGGTCGTGGGAGCTAAGGCTCCGGTCATCCTGACTTCCAGGGCCGACTCCCACGAGGCCAAACTGGTTTCGGTAGCCCTCGGTGTCTTAATGACGAGTAAGGACAGCGTCAAAGTGAATGGACAAAACCAGACCGAAATCAGGAAGGTAACAGACGGTTTAAAAGTGGTTTAAGTTCAATACTGACAGAGCGATTCTAAAGGGCTAATTTGACAAATAAAAGGAAAAACTTTAGTAATGTAGAATTATGAGTTGTGGTTCACACAACTCATAATTTTTTACCTGTTCTAAAGCTTATACTCTTTCAATATTTTTCCGGGATGAATAATTTTTAACGTAAAACCGGAAAATTAAATTCCAGATGGTAATTCGTTAGGAAGGTTGTGCGGACATGAAAGAATTTCTGCAGCTGATCATAAACCCCGGGTCTACGTCAACGAAACTAGCCGTATTTAAAAACCGGGAGCCTGTCTTTACTGAGACGCTAAGGCACTCCGGCGGGGACCTAAGCAGGTTTGAAAACATTATTGGACAGTTTCCGTACCGCTTGGGACTCGTCAACAGCGCTCTCCACAAATCGGGCATTAAGCCCGCTGAGCTGGCAGCAGTGGTCGGCAGGGGCGGTCTGCTGAGGCCCATTCCGGGAGGGACATATCTCGTCAATAAGGAAATGACTGAAGACCTGAAAGCCGAAAAACGCGGCTCCCATGCGTCAAATCTGGGAGGCCTTATCGCCTTCTCTATTGCCGGGGAACTTGACATCCCAGCCTTTATCGTGGACCCGGTCTGTGTGGATGAAATGGATCAGATAACTCGCCTTTCAGGAATGCCGGAAAACCCGCGGGAGAGTTTGTTTCATGCCCTCAACCAAAAAGCTATCGCCAGGAGGGCGGCTGAAGATATGGATAGGGACTATACTGAAATTAATCTCATTGTGGCGCACCTTGGAGGGGGCATCTCTGTTGGAGCGCATTTAAAAGGCCGCGTTGTTGACGTTAATAACGCGATTCCGGGTGAAGGGCCGTTTTCCCCTGAGCGCAGCGGCGGTGTCCCGGTGGGGAAACTGGTGGAAATGTGTTTCAGCGGCCGCTATTCCAGAGATGATATGTTAAAGAAAATAATGGGCAATGGCGGCCTGGCGGCTTACCTGGGGACAAATGACGCTATGGAAGTGGAAAAACGGGTTAACCAGGGGGATGATGAGGCCCGGTTGATATATGAAGCGATGGCTTACCAAGTTGCCAAAGAGATAGGGGCCTGCAGCGCCGTTTTACGGGGTGAAGTGGATGCTGTTGTGATCACCGGGGGACTGGCTTACAGCAGTTTGCTGGTCAGCTGGATAGAAAAGAGGGTGAGCTTCATCGCTCCGGTTAAAATATATCCCGGGGAAGACGAGATGGAAGCCCTCGCCGCGGGCGGCCTCAGAGTCCTGACAGGACAGGAGAAGGTAAAAACTTATTAACAAAAGTGTTTCAAAAAAAATACCGCGATAAATCTCGCGGTATTTTTTAAAGTATTAAAAGCAGAGGATATAGTATAAAAAGTTAGAGTCCAAACGTATATAAGTATATTAGGTATTATGGAGGCAAAAATGTTTTTTAATTCTTTCAACCGCAAGACAGTCAAAGAACTTCCCCTATCCTGAGGGGTGATGATACAGATAAAATGCCGTGGCTATAGTCTGCGTGGGCAGGAGAAATACGCCGCCGGGTGGAATTATTATCCTGGCTTACATAAAGTTTGGCTGTAAAGCACATCATATAGTGGGAAAAAATGCATGGAACTCCGGAGGCAATGATGGTTAACAGAGATAGGATTGTGGGGGAATTTTTAAGGCTTGTCCGAATAGACTCTCCTTCCCTGCACGAAAGGGAAATCGCCGACTATTTACTGGGCAGGCTGGCCGGGATGGGCCTAGAGGTTAAAGAAGATGCGGCCGGTAAGGCTATTGGGAATACCTGCGCCGAACAGACGGGAAATCTGGTGGCCACCTTAAAGGGAAACCTTCCCGATACTCCAACCCTCCTGTTTTGTGCCCATATGGACACGGTGGAACCTGGCCGGGGGGTGAAACCGGTGATTAAAGACGATGTGATATTTTCCGATGGGACTACTGTGCTCGGCGGGGATGATAAGGCTGGAATCGCCGCCATTCTTGAGGTGGTACATATCTTAAAGGAACAGCAGATCCCGCACGGGGACCTGGAGATTGTCTTCACGGTGGCCGAAGAAGTAGGGCTTAAAGGGACCCAGAACTTGGACTACGGAGGGTTAAAGGCCAAAATTGGGTATGTCTTGGACTGCGATGGCCTACCAGGCACGATAATTACAAAAGCCCCTTCCCAATACAAGATAAAGGCCAGCATTATCGGTAAAGCGGCCCACGCCGGAATCAGCCCGGAAGAAGGTGTTAACGCGATTTTCGTGGCCTCCCAGGCCATTTCCAGGATGAAACTGGGACGCGTGGATGAAGAAACCACGGCCAATATTGGCGTAATTTCCGGGGGGAAAGCGACAAACATTATTCCCGACCTTGTCAACATCGAGGGTGAAACGAGAAGTATTAACCCTGATAAACTTGAGGCTCAGACCGATTTGATGATCAATGTCTTAGAGCAGACTGCTTTGGAGATGGGAGCCCAGGCCAAAGTGGATAAGGAATTATTATATCCGAGACTCAATCTGGATGAAACAGCACCAGCTGTCAATATAGCAGTAGAGGCGGCTCGAAGTATAGGACAGACCCCGCTTACGGTCAGCACCGGGGGAGGCAGTGACGCCAATATCCTGAACAGTTACGGGATACCTACAGCGAACCTGGGGATTGGGATGAGTAAAGTACACTCCAACGAGGAATTTATTACTGTCGACAATCTGGTTTTAAATGCCCGCTACCTGATTGAAATAATTAAGACCGCGGCCGGGAAGAAACAGTTGACAGTTGACAGTTGATAGTTGACAGTTGATAGTTGACAGTTGACAGTTGTCAGGTGTTAGTGAGGAGAGCATATTGGGGTATTAAGGTAGGTGATAGCAAGTGATTAGAATCCGTAAGGGGAAAGTTACCGAAATAATCAGGTGTTCTCAAGGAGTCACCGAAATCAAAGTCGAAGTTGAGGGGAAGATTGAGGATGCCTTAAATTACGACTTTATGACCGGTCCGGTCCATCTCGGGGACGGGGTTACCCTCAATACAACCGCATTGCACAAAGAACTGGGCACAGGCGGTTACCATTTTGTGATGGCCAATGCCAAGGTCCGCAAGACTGATGTCGATGAAATGGGCCATATCATGAAACTGCGCTACACTCCGAGCCAGGTGAAGTGTTTTTCTGTTGAGGAAGAACTAAACCCTCACAGGGCTAAGATAGCGGATTTTACCTCGCTGTTGGGGACGCCTGTCGTTGTTGGGACTCTCCACAGTATGCTGGCTCCGGCTGCGGCCGGGGTAAAAAAGGCCAGCAGTGGTAAACTGCGGGTCGCCTATGTTATGACAGACAGGGCCGCCCTCCCGATCCAGATCAGCAGGACAGTGGCCGAACTCAAAGAAAAGGGGCTGATTGACGCTACAGTCACGGTGGGGAATGCCTTTGGCGGGGATTTTGAGGCAGTTAATATTTACACCGGATTAATTGCTGCCAAGGAAGTCATTGAGGCCGATGTTGTTATTGTCACCTTAGGCCCGGGGATAGTTGGGACAGGCACCAAATATGGGTTCTCCGGTATTGAGCAGGGTGAAATAATAAATGCCGTCAATATTTTGGGAGGTAAGGCGATTGCTATCCCCAGAATCAGTTTTACCGATCCCCGGGAGAGGCATACCGGAATCAGCCACCATACCCTTACCGTCCTCGGGAAAATTGCGGTTACCCCCTGTGACGTTGTTTTGCCATATATGAACCCGATTAAAGAGAACTTTGTTAACAAACAGCTGATGAAAAGCGGCGCCGCGCTGGAACACCGGATTGTTATGGAGGATGGGGAGCCTGCTTTGCTGTATCTGATCGAAAAAGATATTGTAGTTACAACAATGGGCCGGAGTATGAGTCAGGACAAGGAATACTTCCTGACAGCCGGCGCGGCCGGGATTTTAGCCAGTAAATATGTTGTCTACTGATTGGAACAAAACCCCTGTTTTTAACGTCTGTTCTACCAAAGGGGGCATGTCAAATGAAAAGATTAAATGCAGGTTTATTCCCGGCTCTGGCTTTGTTTATTGCGTTTGTGATGGCAAATGTGCTGCCATCGGTACATACCGGGAAAGGTAAAGTGTCGGCGGTCCAACCCCTGCCGGTAGTAGGTTCTTTTGAAAATTTTAAGGTACTGTTGTCTAATGTTCAACAAACGAGTACTTCCGTTGATAACGGGATGATGAGAAAAAGCATGGCCCCCAGCACCGCGACCGACGGAGCGGCTCAGCAGGCTGGGGAAGCTGCAGCAGACTATTCAACCACGAATGTCCAGGTTGAGGGTGTTGACGAGGCAGATGTGGTAAAAACAGACGGGAAATATATTTACCAGGTCAACAATCAGCGGGTAGTAATGGCCGAGGCTTATCCGGCTGCCGAAATGAAAATAAACACCATCCTGGAGTTTGAGAAGAATTTTACACCCACTGAGCTCTATGTTGATAAAGACCGTCTGGTGGTGATTGGGAACAGGCCGGACATTTATCCACCAATCCGGATACAGAACACGGTGAAAACAATTATTTTTGACATCACTGATAAGAAGAATATCAAAAAGCTGCGGGAAACAGAACTGGAAGGAAACTATGTCTCTTCCCGCAAAATCGGTTCAGCGATTTATCTCGTGGCGAACAAAAACATTGATTATTACTATATCCTCCAGCAAAAATCCGGGGACTTTACCCCGGCGTATCGCGACACAGTCGGCCAAGACAAGTTCGTAAATGTGCCGTACACCGCTATTCGCTATTTTCCGAACATGGTGGAACCCAACTACCTTTTAGTTGCCGGGCTGGACCTGGCAAGTCCGGATAAAAAGATGGAAGTTTCCACATACCTTGGTTCAGGGCAGAATATCTTTGCTTCCCAGGAAAATTTATATGTTGGCGTAACCCAGTATGAAACAAACGGAGATTCCCCCAGACCGGGCACCGGTATTATGGCTCCTTCTATTCTGCCAATGCCGGAGAGCATTCCCAAGACTAATTCTGTTGTGTACAAGTTTAAGTTGGAACAGGGGCAGGTTAAATACACTGCCAGAGGAGAAGTACCCGGCACAGTATTGAACCAGTTCTCGATGGACGAATACAAAGGTAATTTCCGGGTCGCCACGACGAAGGGTGAAATCTGGAGAAAAGACGAAAATACTTCTAAGAACAATGTTTACATCCTCGATGGGGAAATGAAGACGATTGGTAAGCTTGAGGATATTGCCCCAGGTGAAAAAATATATTCTGTCAGATTTATGGGTGACCGCGGGTACATGGTTACTTTTCAGACGGTCGACCCGCTGTTTGTGATAGATCTGCAGGACCCCAAGGCTCCGGCTATCCTGGGAGCGCTTAAGATACCCGGATACAGCGATTACCTCCACCCCTATGACGAAAACCACATCATAGGTTTTGGTAAAGATACGGTCGAACTGTCCCAGAAAGACTGGGGGGGCAATGAGGTCGGCAAGATGGCGTTTTACCAGGGAATGAAAATAGCCCTGTTTGATGTCAGTGATGTCAGCAACCCGGTCGAAATGTTCAAGGAAACTATTGGGGACAGGGGTACAGATTCAGAACTCCTGAGGAACCATAAAGCTCTGCTGTTTGCGAAGGACAAGAATTTGCTGGCCTTTCCCGTCACTGTTATGGAAATCCAGAACAAAGAGGTTGAGTATAACGGCATACCCGCGTATGGCCAGTTCACCTTCCAGGGGGCCTACGTCTATAATCTCGATTTGAAAACGGGTTTTACCCTTAAAGGACGGATTACCCATCTCAGTCAGGAGGACAGTCTAAAATCAGGACACGACTGGTATGGAAGCAGTAAAAATGTAAACAGGGTACTCTATATAGGCAATACCCTTTATACGCTGTCCAATGATAAGATTTTGGCGAACGACTTAAATACCTTAAAAGAAGAAAACAGTCTTGAGATTACTCAATAACTGGTCTTACTCGAGGGCCATACCATCCAGAAGTTCCTTTACCGTAACATAGCTGAGGGCATGTTCCGCCAACCGGCTGCGGATTTCGGCGGCAGTTCCCGCCATATAAAAACGGTCTTTGTAAACTAATTCTAAAAGCACTAAACTGCCTCCATTCATGGCTGTAATTTAGAAGTAGTCTATGCCTGTCCGCTAAAATTTATGAATATTACCTGAACATATTTTCTCAGGGGGGTTTATGAAAAGCTATTTTGTTGACCTGCATGTCCATATAGGCCGGGCCGGGGACGGTTCCCCGGTCAAAATAACTGCCGCCCGCAGTCTTACTGTGGCTAATATCCTGGAAGAATGTATGGTTCGTAAGGGGATTGACATGGTTGGGATTGTGGATGTCTCTTCCCCTCAAGTACAAATTGACCTGTCCCGGCTCATAGAAAGCGGTGTTTTAAGGGAAATGGACGGGGGCGGACTCCGCTATAAGGAGCGAGTTACCCTTATCCTCGGTGGAGAAGTTGAAACAACCGACCGGGTCATAGATGAGTCTGGCCAACAGAGAGACAGGAGCGCTCACTGCCTGTGTTATTTTCCGCATTTGGCTGAGCTGAGAGATTTTACGCGGGAAATGTCAAAACAGGGAAGGGTTAAAAATCCAAGTCTCAGCTCCCAAAAATGCGGCCTGACAATGCAGGGTTTGTGGGAACTGGTTAATAATATCGGAGGAGTCCTTATCCCGGCCCATGCCTTCACACCCCACAAAGGTGTATATGGCAGCTGTGTGAGGCGGATAACCGAAATACTTACTCCCGAAGCCTGGGCTTCTATCCCGGCAGTCGAGCTGGGACTCAGTTCAGATTCCAATTATGCCGATATGATCTCAGAGCTGTCTGACAAGACCTTTGTTAGCAACTCCGATGCCCATTCCCGGCCTAAAATAGGCCGGGAATATAATGTCATTACAATGCAGGAACCTACGTTTGCCGATCTGGTCATGGCCCTGCGCCGCGAGGGCGGACGGGCTGTGACAGGAAACTATGGATTTGACCCTAAACTTGGCAAATACCACCGGACCTATTGTGAGGAGTGCTGCTGTACGGCTGACCTTGACCCGCCGGTGACGGCCTGTACCCGGTGTGGAGCCATAATTGACGGGCGAAATGTGGTCAGAGGGGTACTTGACCGGATATTCCAAATTAGGGACAATGACAGTACAAAACCGCCGGGGCACAGGCCCGTTTACAGACATCAGATACCTCTCGAAAACCTGCCCGGGGTAGGGAAGAAAACGCTGAATAAACTGCTTGAATCCCACACTGAAATGGAAATTCTGCACATCGTCAGTGCAGCTGAACTTGAGGGTATTGCCGGTGTACAGACTGCAGAGTTAATCATCCTGGCCAGGGAAGGCAGACTTGAGGTAGCCCCCGGCGGAGGCGGCCACTACGGGCGGGTGAAAAAACCAGTTGACAGTTGACAGTTGACAGTTGATAGTTGTCAATAAATATTTATGGATTGGTGGATATGATGGGAAAAAGTGTTTCGGTTACAGTAAATGCTTCGGGAGCCGTGAAGGCTGCGGAAGCAGGAGATGTTGTGGTCATAGTAGATGTGATTGACATGTCAACCGGTCTGGAGGCAGCCCTTGATGCCGGGGCATCTTATGTTTTCGGGGCCAGCCCGGACTATGCCAGGGCGCCTGTGAAACTGTGTCCGGAAGACATCGGCAGGCTGGCTGGGACGAAAGCCAAACAGGAAGGTACCGGAGTAATTATCATATCGGAACCGCGGGTCGGAACCGAAGAGGAACGCCGGACGAGGTCAGCCGGGGTTATCAGGGGTATAGAACAGGCCGGGGCTAAAGTTGAGGCCGTGTTTCCCAATGTGGGGGCAGAAACCCCCAAACTGGGAGATTTCCGGGGCAGGGTAGTGGTGGCTGTGACCGATGCCGGCGGAGTGGCTTTTGACGCCGCTTTTACAGCGGGCGCCCCAGCCGTGCTGACCGGCACTATTGCCAGGACGATTCAAAAAAGGGGCCGGGAGCCTGCCCGGGCTGCCGCCCGCAGGGCTATAGAGGCGGCTGCCGCGCATGGGGCGGATATAACCGTAGTGGCGGCCAGCGCCAACTCTCTGGAAGATATTTTGGCTGCCGAATATATAATGAGGGCCATTATTGAAGAAGGGTTTACAGCAATAAGTTAAAAGGTGCTGATATATTAAAGTGATAAAGGCTAGTCCGTTTTTTCGGGGGTATGCTACCCGGTTTGGACTAGCCTTTTGTTTTTAATGCAATTCATCCGTCTAAAACCGCATTTCATACCTTCAAAACCGCAATATAGGAAGGTTTAAAAGGTTAAAAAAGTTAATTATAGAAATCTATTTAAGTTACCTAAAACAAAAATTAATCCAAGCAACCGACTTTTTAGACATATAGAGTGCCTTTTTGGACAATTACAAGAGGTATTAAGTAGAAAATCAATAAAATTATAAGGAGTTAAATATGGAAAAAATATCTTTTCCGGTTATGTTTTTTATTTCTTTTCCGGAAGCCATGTTATTGGGATTACTTGGCTTGTTAATGCTAGGATTTAAACCGACTCCGAAGCAAGTTTTCCTAGTCGGTTTTTTTCAAGCAATGTTCAGTTACTTAATACGTTCTTTCCCTTTACCTTTTGGCATTCATACATTTTTACAATTTATTTCGTTTTCTTTAATAATTTATCTTGTGATGCTCATACCATATAAGACTAGTTTTTTGGCTGCTTTAGTGAGTTTAAGTATTTATGCTTGTGTGGAAGCTGTTTCTATACCTCTTTTACTTAATTTAACGGGACTTTCTCTCCAAGTTGTTTTAAATAATATCTGGGTCCGTTTAGCTTTTTTTCTACCTGAGGCAGTTATTATAATTTTAATTATTTTTTTAGCACACCGCTTTAATATCAAATTATTTATAAAGTCCAATAACGTTGAAGATAAAAATAAAGCTTTTAAAATTAACAAATCATTTCCTTTAATTTGTTTGTTTTTTACTCAAAACATTATTATTGCACTTTTTTATCTGGCAAACTATGTAGGGATTTATGACCGTTCGATTTTTCAAAACTTTGCTCCGGTTATTGTTATAATTGCGATTTTACCGGTTGTAGCAATTGTTATGATTAAACGAGTAATATCGTTAATTCAAAACGAAATCGAGAATCAAATCCAGCTTGATTCTCTCCGTCATGTTGAGGAGTTGTTACAGACAATTCGCGGGCAGCGTCATAATTTCAGCCATAACTTACAAACTGTTTACGGCCTGCTTGAGGTTCAGGCTTTTGAGGAAGCACAGGAGTATATAAGGGGCAATATGTCAGAAATTGCGGCTACATCGGAATTAATAAAGACAGATAATTTGGGGATTACTGCTTTACTGCAGACAAAAACAGGGCTGGCTGAGGCTAAAAAAATTAATTTAATAATAGATATTAACACGAGTCTTCGAAACTTACCGTTAGAAACAAGAGACGCCAATATGATTCTGGGGAACTTGATTGATAATGCTATGGAAGCAGTTGATGAAATGCCGCCACAGCAAAGAAATGTTGAAGTAATATTATCTCAGGATATAGAGGGTTATGTGTTTGATGTTAGAAACTGTGGGCCGCCTATAGAACCGGAATTAATTGAACAAATTTTTGATTACGGGTTTTCTACGAAGAACGAGGGAAGAGGTATGGGCCTTTACAGTGTAAAAAATCTGGCGCAGAAATATAATGGTAAAATACATGTAACCAGTGATTCAAGCTGTACTTGTTTTAAGGTAGTTGTTCCCTATAAATCCTGAGGAGGCAGCACAGATGGTTACTTTAAGAAATACTGCTTCAGAATTTGCACAGTATCTGGGGCGTGAGCTAAATTTTGATCAGAAGGATGCAGAAACAGTTCGCTACGGAATTGAAATCATCCTGGGGGCATTCATAAAAGGTTTATTTATCATAGTTATTTCATATTGGATAGGAATAATACCCTATGTTTTGGCGGTTTTTGCTACATCAAGCATTCTCAGGCTTTTGTCCGGCGGGGTCCATTGCAGCACATACGGACGATGCCTGGTATTAGGTACTGCGATGATGGTCTTAACAGGATGGGCATCTCTAATAATCAGTCCCTATGTGAGGAAAGACTTGATGTTGTTATTGATAATGTTAACCGCCCTGACCGGGCTTTATTTTGTCAAAAAGTACGCTCCGGCTGATAATTGCAATAAATCTATTACCAAAGAAGCGAAAAGAGTAAGATACAAGAGACTGTCTCTATTTTTCGTTATAACCTGGACAGTAGTGATAGCTTTCGTTATTATCATTTGCTGGGAATCGCCGTCAACTTATTCCCTTGTTCTAGCAAGTATCGGCGGATTTCTGGGCCAAATATTCAGTTTGTGTCCAGCCGGTTATCGCCTGATAGGCAGTATTGATAACGTGCTTGGCAAAATATTACCGTAAGGAGGTGAAAAACATGTTCAAAAAGATAAGGTTTGAGTTACTTGGAAGTTTAGCAGCTCTGGCCATTTTTGTAGGGGTTCTGGGTATTAAACCGGCAAGTTTTATTATCTTGTACCAGCCCGAAGCGCCGGCACATCTCACAGACAATTGAATCTCGCATAAATGAAGGTGAATAATATGTTGAAGATTATAATAGCTGAAGATGACCCGGCCATGAGAATTGTTTTGAAAAAAGCGCTAAATGATATCCCGGGGTTGGAGGTGGTAGGAGAAGTAGAAAACGGGAAACAACTGGTTCAGTTGGTTGAAAAAATAAACCCGGATGTTGTATTTGTTGATATTGATATGCCTGAAATGAACGGAGTGGATGCGGCCAGAGAGATTTTTGACATAAACCCTAAAATTTTTATCGTTTTTGCTACTGCTTATGATAGTTATACCCATGAAGCTTTTGAGGTTTACGCTTTTGACTACCTTGTCAAACCTTTCAATCTGGAACGAATAAGACAAACTATGGAGCGAATAAAGGAACTAAAATTGGACAGCGAGAAAACTGGCTTTTTGGCACAACCTATCTCACAATCTAAGAAGGAAAATATAAAGCTAAAAATCCAATCAAATGACAGGTGTTATTTTGTCAATGTTCAGGATATCATTTTTATCACGCGTATCGAACGTAAGACTGTTATTTATACTAAGCATGATGTCATTAAAACCTACGAACCTCTTCAACAATTAGCAGAGCGTTTAAAAAACTGTAATTTCTTCCGCTGTCATAAAGGCTATATAATTAACACAGATATGGTTACGGAAATTTTACCCTGGGGACATAAGACTTATATCGCAAAATTAGAAAATACAAAGGAAACTGCCTTAATGACTCTGGAAAAGGCGAAGGAATTTCGGACAAGATACTGCGTGGGTCAATAAAATTGCCCTTGAATTTATCAAGGGCAATTTTGTTTTGAGGCCAAAACTTTTTGACAATGAGGATGCCTTTTGAGACGATGAGACTTAATAACAGAAAGGCAATAGCATTAGTCCTCGTCACATTCTTAATCTTTTCCCTGTTTTCTTTTTCTGTGTCAACATTTGCTGCCCATGAAAAGATTTCCACTGAATTAGAAAGCAAAATCAAAAATAGCGCAAATTCCGCAATTCCTGTAATTGTCCAGACTCAGCGTGGCTTGCAGGAGAAACACAAAACCCGCATCCAACAATTAGGCGGTGAGATAAAACAAGATCTTTCCCTGATTGAGGGGTTCTCCGCCGATTTATCTGCTCAGCCATAAAAGACCTGTCGAAGGATGAAGATATTGTTGGTATTTTCTATGACGCAGAGGTTAATACCTGTCTCGATATCGCGGTACCTGCAATCAATGCTCCTGCTGCTTGGACGGCAGGAATTCCGGCAAAGTACTGCCTGAACCATACAAATTGCCCTTGAATTGTTCAAGGGCATTGTTTTTTATCTTAGGTACAAATTTTTCGACAAGAATATTACCTTTTGAGACAAGTATGCTGGCTTTTAGGACAATGTCTATAGGTAATGGGAAACAACTCATGTAAAATTGAAATGAATTAACGAAGTAAATCTACTTATAGTGTTGGACATCCTCTATAGAATCGTTATAATGTCGAATTATAATAATGTATCGGATTCCGGTAATCTAAAAAGTGTTGGATATGGATGCATGGAACAATCTAAATAAAAAAAGGAGGGCTTTAAAATGCGGAAGAAAATCATATTTTCAGTTATTGCTGCTATATTGTTGTTAGCTAATTCTGCTTTTGCCGTGACCAGTTCTGCAACAATTACCAGCAATATGACCGGTGCAAATGGAGCTGAATATTCAATGACTAATTACATTGACAATTCCGGTCAAAATTACGCTTCTTCAACAAATACGCTTTGGGTGGAACTTTATAGAGCAGTTGATGGTCCAGATCAACGAGTTAATGGTTCTCTTGTGGCTATAAATGGTTCTACGTCTTGGAGAGATACAGTTAGTACTGGAATCTACTACATTCATCTTGATCCCGATGGCCCTTTTTATACTGGTTGCAATGGTTGGGGTAAAGCTGTAGACTAAAGTGATTCATTCATGATTGTTTCATGCAGACTTACGAATAGAGGGGGTAATTCATTTTACCCTCTCTATTCGTCATGAAAATATACGAATTTCCGGTTGAAGGAGGAACAGTTCTTGTCTAGAACGAAAAATAATATATAGTAGTAGAAAAAAATCTCTATAGAAAGGAAGAGTAAATTAAGTGAGAAAAATTACGGATTCTTGGAAAATTGAATTAGTATTATTAGTTCGTAATTTCTGGACATGGATTTTTTTACTGCTGGCTCTTGTTTCTGTAGGATTGCAGTTTAACAGTAGACTTCAATTATTTGATCCTGGCGGGGCTTTAATCTCTACAGCCTTTATCATCCAAGGCGGGATATTTGTCAGTATGATTTTGGGGCTTTCTCTTGTCCAGAGGGAATCAGTTACTTCGTCAAATGAAATGTTCTATGTTTTACCAAATGGATATAGCTCTAAAATAGTAGGTAAATGCTTAGCATTATTAACAGCAATTATTGTGTTTATTATTTTATCAGTTATGATTCTGTATTTTCTTTTTTGGAAATTTGGTGTTCCTTATTTGTTTTATTGGAAATCTTTTATTTACCTTTCTTTATACTGGGGAACATCCTTTTGGATTTCAGGCATTATAGGGATGATTATTGGATCATACGTGAAATCTAGGATAGCTTATCCTTTATTGGTTTTTATTTGGATATTTATCGGTCCGCTAAATTCACCTGTTATAAAAAATTTTATGGCAATATTTAATACAGATTTAACCCCTATCGGGAATTTTATAAATCTTGGTCAGACTGATCCTTATACACCTTACGATCCGGTTTATGGATTGCCTATGGAAATCCATAGGTGGTTGCAAAAAGGAATATGGGTAATTAGTGTTACCTTTATATTTTTAACAATAACTGTTCTAAAAAGTTATCGCAAACCAGTTTTTACAGTATTAATTTTATCCGGTTTATTAATTTTGAATTTACCCTTGGTTCTTTTATTTAACAAGGAAGAACAGGTCATAAGAACAGGGTATGAAGCAAATGCAGTACGAAATTACGACCGGAACTATTATACCCAAAATACCAAACCAAGTTTTGAAAATTCAGATTCATTTATAATTGAATCATATGAAATTGACTTAAAATCTTTTCGTAATGTCACAGCCCAAGTAAAAATAAAGGGAAAACCTATTAGGACAACTGAAAAACTGATATTTACCCTTTACCATCAATTAAGGATAAAAAGTGTTACAGATGAAAACAATGTCGAGTTGTCATTCAAGCAAGTTGGGGATCAAATTTTAGTTTCATTCCCCGTACCCTTAAAGTCAAATGAACATACAACAATAGTGTTTAACTATGAGGGAATTAGTTCTCCTTATTTTTATGCCAATGATCAAGCTGTTATGCTTCCGGCTTATTTCCCCTGGTTGCCTATAAGTGGTTCATACCAAGCTATGAAGGCAGAAGGTTCAGAATTGATACGCTACCCATTATACCCCCGAAATCCTACCAAGTATATTCTGCGTTACTCAGGTCCGGAGCCTTTATTTACAAACCTTCAAAAAAAGAACACCAGCGTATGGACTGGGCAAGTGCCTAACGGGATTTCGCTTGTTGCTGGTATGATGACGGAGACAAGGGTTGGACAAACAAAGGTTTGTTATCCAGTATCACTTTATAAAATGATTGATACAACCCCTCTATATCTAAAGAAAGTACAAAATATAGCTAAAAATGTTAATACAGATTTAAATATACAAAAATCTTTTGACGTATCAAGAATATTTTTTCTTTCAGTACCAGATGAATCCAATTTAATACCTTCGAATATTTGGAATTTGGAGGATCACTTAATAATTGGAATAAATCAAATGTATAATGAAGGAGATTTACTAAATTATGATATAACCATTGTTCCGGCAATATTATCTTCTTTAGTTAAAAATCACAATATGATTAATCAAAGGGAAGAAATAAAAAGCCTTTTTATTGCCAGTTATGCATATTGGTACGGTTTAAAACACAATTCTTCAATTGAAAACGAGCGGCCAATTCTTGTACGAATGTTAGATTACTATCAAAATACCAAATTAAACAAAGAAGCTTCTGTTACGAAAGAGATTTTAAAATTAATCGATAATAATAAAACAAATCAACTATTTTTACAGGCGTTTTTCCGAGATTGGTTAGGTAGGTTAGACCAAAATCATCAGTTGAATTGGAACGATATACTTGAATTAGAGGAGGCTGCGAAGAGTGGAGATACTAAAGTTACGGAACATTTCTAAAAATTATGGTAACTTCCCTGCTTTACAAAATGTTTCTCTAGAGATTGTTTCAGGAATGTTTGGGTTGTTAGGGCCTAACGGGGCGGGAAAAACAACACTGATGCGGATTTTAACTACATTGATTCCGGCTACGACGGGGAAAATAAGCTTTCGAAATATTGATTGGGGTAAACCTCAAGAAGTTCGTCAAATGATTGGATATCTTCCGCAAAAATTTTCTTTATATAAACATATTAAAGTGCGTGAAGCACTTAATCACATCGCTGTATTAAAAGGACTCCAGTCAAATCGGGAAAAACTAGTTGACTCTGTAATAGAGAAAGTCAATTTAACTGGACAAAAAGATAAAAGGATAGGTCAATTATCAGGTGGAATGATCCGCCGCGTGGGAATAGCCCAGGCTATTTTGGGTGAACCCCCAATAATTATTGTAGATGAACCAACAGCGGGGCTTGATCCCGAGGAGCGTATTAGATTTAGAAAAATGCTACGCCAATTGGGAAAAGAATCTATAGTTATTATTTCTACACATATTGTTGAAGATATCGAAGCTACTTGTGATCAGGCAGCTATTTTACACAAAGGGAAGCTACTTGCGCATGGGGATTTAAATTCTTTGTCTGAAATCGCGAAAGGAAAAATATGGGATATGTCCGTCCCTTTAGATGAGTATTATTGTATATCTGAAAAATGGAATGTTATTTCTAGCCACCGTATTAGCGACATGTATCGTCTCCGTATTTTATCGGATACACCTCCAAATGGAGCTAATCCAACGGTTCCTTCTTTGGAGGACGGTTATCTTTATTTAATGGAGTGTGCCTCATGAAAGGAAAACTTGACCTTGTTTTTGATTGGAAAGTAATGGGCCCTACTGCTTGCGTCCCATTTATAGTAGTTTTATTATTAATTGGATATAGTAACTTGAGGAAAGATGCCCTAAGTCATATCATTCCGGCGTTAGAAATAACATTTCCTGTTTTCGCTGCTTGGTGGAGTATCTTTTTATTTCAGGATGTCTTAGAAGAGCCAGGCAGCGAAACCTTGTTTAGTTATCCGATTGAACGATGGAAAATAGGGGTTGCCAGAGTGGGTATCTTCTTCCTTTTATACATGTTTTTAATGTTCATGATGTTATTAATAATAGATCAATGGTCTGTTGCCGACCTTTTTCTACCTCTCGCGATCCAACTTGGGGCCGAATCATTCTTTTTTGCTGGTCTAGGATTCTTGGCAATGGTTTTAACTTTGAATTCTGGTTGGTCACTGGTAATTTTAATTGTCTATTCAAGTACCCAAGTTTTAACAAGAGGAGCTTTAATTCCGTCTATTAATGTTTTTTTGTTTAATGAAAAAATATTACCAGTGTCAGAACTGTGGGAACCATCAGGATACTCTTTATTAATGGGAGGAGGATTATGGATTTTAGCTAATTATTTGTTTGGGAAAATGCAGCGTTTTAATTAAAACTTTTAAATAGTTTACTAAACTCACGTTACCCAATAATGGTAGTAGAGGTTAATTTCTTCCGCTGTCATAAGGGCTATATAATTAATACAGAAAAAGGCGAAAGAATTCCGGCAAAAATATTGCCTGAACAATACAAATTGCCCTTGAATTGTTCAAGGGCAATTTTTTATCGAAGAAAACCATACGCTATGCGTATGGTTCAAAAAAGCTTTTAGCTTTAAATATGTTAAAATAGAGCAGATTTAGCCAGCCGCTCAAAAAAACAAAAGGGACGCCCAATGTCCTTAGACCACAAAGAAAGGCCATTAAGTCTTAGTGATCCAGATTTAAAAATCACGGTTAACGTTTCTTGATGGGGCACTAGCAACTAAAAAAAAGAAATGGTGATAAGATGGGAAAGAGTGGGGAAGGGTAGTGGTTGCCGTTACCGATGCCGGCGGAGTGGCATTTGATGCGGCTTTTACTGCCGGCGCGCCGGCGGTTTTGACCGGGACTATAGCCAGGACGATGCAGAAAAGAGGCCGGGAACCAGCCATGGCCGCTGCCCGCAGGGCAATAGAAGCAGCTGCTGCAGCTGGGGTGAATATTACCGTGGTGGCAGCCAGCGCCAATTCCCTGGAGGACGTTTTGGGAGCTGAATATATTATGCGGACAATTATTGAACTCGGGTTTACATCTCTTTAATCTAAGAAGGAGTGACTCTTATGGGTCACTCCATTATATTTGGTGACATAAAGGAGAAGCGGGGATAATACATTTTTATATAGGGACAAAGGGGGGGATGAAATGCGTTTTTGGTTAAAGCAGGTATTTGTTGATTACTTTAAGCAGAAATGGTTTCTGTTCCTTTTTGTGACAGTTTTCCTGGGGGCGGGAATTTTTTTTGGCGCCCTGGCGGCCAAAACTATCGGGATAGACCAGGCTGACCACCTGGCCGGATATTTAAACGGCTTCCTGGAAAAAGTGGCAACTGCACCGCCAGGTCAACAAGTGTACTTCAGATATAATGTCTTAAACAATCTTTATATTATGCTCGCTCTTTATTTGCTGGGACTCACAGCCATTGGGATTCCGTTTGTGCTTGTAGCAGTTTTTTCGAGGGGGTTCATCCTCGGCTTTACAGTTGGATTCCTGGTGCGCGTAAAGGCGTTCAAAGGTTTTATTTTTGCCGTTATAACGGTCCTTCCCCACAACCTTCTGGTTATTCCTGCCGTGGTCATGGGCGGGGTGACGGCCCTGTCTTTTTCGACCCTGCTTATCAGAAGGCGCTTTAGGTCTCCCAAGACGAGCCTGAAATCACAACTGGGAGTCTATACAGCGGTTATGCTGGTCCTCTGCCTGGCTGCAGGCGCCGCCGGGATGATAGAAACTTATATTACCCCGGTTTTTATTAAAACAGCAGCAGCCTATATCAGGTAAAACTAAACAGGAAATAATTATATCCCAATGCAATTCTTGGAAGGAAAAGTGTGTATAATGGAGAATATATGAGAAAAATGCCTCAAACTGGAGGAATAAAAAGTGATTATAGGTGTACCGCGTGAAATTAAAAATAATGAGTACCGGGTGGCTCTGACCCCTTCCGGTGTACAAGTCCTTGTCAGAGAAGGCCACCGGGTCATAGTCGAAACTACCGCCGGAGCAGGCAGTGGTTTTGAAGACAGCGAATATGCCGCAATGGGGGCTGAAATTGCAGCCAAAGCCGCACAGGTCTACCGAGGCGCGGATCTAATCCTTAAGGTCAAGGAGCCGCTGCCCCCGGAATATGAGTTAATGCGGGAGCATCAGGTCATTTTTACATTCCTGCACCTAGCCAGGGAAAATGAATTGACGAACGTTTTCCTGGAAAAGAAAATCACCGCTATTGCTTATGAAACAATTCAGTTAAGCGACGGCCGCCTTCCCCTGCTCATCCCGATGAGTGAAGTCGCCGGGAAAATGGCGATCCAGATTGGGGCCCATTTTCTTGAACAATCCCAGGGAGGCCGTGGAGTCCTCTTAGGAGGCGTGCCGGGGGTGCCGCCTGCCGAAGTTGTGATAATAGGCGCCGGTACTGCCGGAGCAAACGCAGCCAGGGTGGCTATCGGGATGGGAGCAGTGGTGACCCTGATTGACATAAATATTGACCGTTTGAGATACTTTGATGAAGTTTACACCGGCCGTGTCCAAACGATGGTATCTAATCCTTATAATATTTCACTTAGTGTGGCCAAAGCAGACTTATTGGTGGGAGCGGTGCTGCTGCCAGGGGCAAAAGCGCCTGTGCTGGTGAGTGAGGAAATGGTCAAGAAGATGAAACCAGGGTCGGTTATCATTGATGTTGCGATAGACCAGGGCGGCTGTGTAGCCACAATTGACCGGGTAAGCACCCACAGCAACCCTATTGACAATAAACATGGGGTTATTCACTATTCCGTTGGCAATATTCCTGGGGCAGTCCCCTTCACCTCGACGAACGCCCTGACCAACGCAACCCTGCCTTACCTGCTGGAAATTGCCAAGTTTGGTCCCCGGATAGCCGCTATGAAAAATCCGGCCCTGGCTAAGGGTTTTAATGTCTGCAAAGGGCAGGTCACCCACGAAGGTGTGGCTTCGGCCTTAAGCCTGCCATATCAGCCGGTACAGGACGTTCTTAAACTAAAATTATAAGATAAATAGGCTGTCTTGATAACTAAATTATTCGGCAAAAAAAGGGCTCAGGTCAATTAATTATGACCTGAGCCCTTTTATGTTACGTAAAATGTTCTATAATCGGCTTTTTTGTCATAAAGATAATAATAAGCTATTATGAAGAGGTGGTCGTGATGCTTGTTATTATAAGGAACCGCACGAAGAAAAGAATTACTCTGGGTCTAAGGATTCTTATCACCTTATTTATTCTTTCCCTTGTTTTTAGCCATTTATATAACATGTATAATGGCAAAAACATTGTCCGGGAAGGCTGGCTTAGAGAAGACAGGCCAAGCGGTAATCCTATGAGAGTAGAAAATACGGAGAAAACAGTGGGAAAAAACGGGCCTAATGTTCTGGACCAGTTTGTCATCAAGGTTAGAGATTTCTACCAGAAGGACCGATGAAAAAAGGATTTCGGTGGATTTTTGTGGAAATAGAGAGTAGTCTGGACTACTCTTCTTTGTTTGAGATACTATAAAAAGTGAGGTAATCTGATGAAAAGCCTGGTCGATGAGTTTATTCATTATCTGGCCGTTGAACGGGGTTTAGCTGACAACACCCTTGATTCTTACAACCGCGACCTCAACCAGTTCCTTGGCTTCCTGGAAAAAGAAAGGGTTAAGGATTTACATGAAGCAACTCGCAATATAATTATGGCTTATATGCTCTGCCTGCAGAAAAGGGGTCGTGCTACCGCGACAGTTTCGAGGCACCTGGCTGCGCTGAAATCATTTTACCACTTCCTGTTAAGGGAAAAGTATATTGAAAAAGACCCCACTGCTAATCTGGAATCCCCGAAAATAGAAAAAAGATTACCTCGTATACTAACTGTTAATGAGGTCGAAATGCTTTTGACGCAGCCCGAGGGAGTAAAACCGGCGGGTATGCGGGACAAAGCGATGCTGGAATTACTCTATGCGACAGGAATAAGGGTAACTGAACTTATTTCCCTTGATACACTCCACATTAACCTGGATATGGGTTACATCAGGTGTTTTGGTAAAGGTTCAAAGGAGCGCATCGTTCCTGTCGGAAGTTTTGCCCGTAAGTGTGTCAACGAATATTTGGCAAAAGGGCGAGTAAAACTAGTAAAAAACTACTCCGAACAGGCATTGTTTGTCAACCAGCACGGAAGAAGGCTGACCAGGCAGGGCTTTTGGAAAATAATTAAAAAATATGCCAGGTGGGCAGGGATTGCCAAAGAAATTACCCCACATACCTTAAGACATTCTTTTGCTACCCACCTTCTGGAAAACGGCGCTGATCTCCGTTCAGTCCAGGAAATGCTCGGCCATGCTGATATAACGACTACCCAGATCTATACCCACCTGACGAAAGGACACCTGAGAGAAGTATATGCCAAGAGCCACCCACGCGCGTAACGAGTACGGAGTACGGAGTTGGGAGTACGGAGTGGTGACCGTTCACCACTAGGCACTAATTGACAGCGGAGGTACGGCATGAGCGCAATTGACAGTGTTACGATAATTGTCATAGACAGCCTTGGGGCAGGTGAGCTTCCTGATGCTGACCTATATGGGGATGCCGGCAGCAACACTCTGGGAAACATGGCCAGAGCAGTTGGTGGGCTGAAGCTTCCTAACCTGCAAAAACTGGGGCTGGGAAATATTATTGCAATTGCCGGGGTTCCCCCGGCTGAACCGTCCCTCGGCGCATTCGGCAAGATGGGTGAAGCCTCGGCTGGGAAGGATACGACGACCGGGCACTGGGAAATCTCCGGGGTCAAACTGGACAAACCGTTTCCTGTATTTCCGAACGGTTTTCCGCCCGAAATTATTGCCGAATTTGAATCGAGGATTGGCCGGAAAACCCTGGCCAACGAAGTTGCCTCGGGAACGGAGATAATGTCCCGCCTGGGGGAGGAACATATGAAAACCGGGTATCCGATTGTATATACCTCGGCTGACAGTGTGTTCCAGATAGCCGCCCACGAAGAGGTTATTCCCCTCCAGGAACTCTATCAGATGTGTCGTACAGCCAGGGAAATGCTGACCGGGCAGTATGCCGTCGGAAGGGTAATCGCCAGGCCTTTTGTGGGCAGACCGGGAGAATTTAAGAGGACATCGAACAGGCATGACCTTTCTCTCGAACCACCCCGCGCCACAGTCCTGGACATGCTCAAAGAAAAGGGCCGGGCCGTGTTGGGAGTGGGTAAAATAAATGATATCTTTGCCGGACGCGGTCTTACGGAAACGGTCCACACCGAAAATAATATGGATGGGGTCGACAAGACTATCAATTTTATAAAACAGGATAAAAAAGGCCTCGTTTTCACGAACCTAGTTGATTTTGATTCGGTATTTGGCCATCGCAACGACCCTTCGGGGTATGCCAATGCCTTGGCGGAATTTGACCGGCGGCTGCCTGAAATTCTGGAATTGATGAATGACTCCAGACTCCTTATAATTACAGCGGACCATGGCTGTGACCCCACTACAGTAGGTACTGACCATTCCAGGGAGTACGTTCCCCTTCTGGTCTATGGACCGAAAGTAAGGAATGGCGTAAACCTTGGTACAAGAAAAACCTTCGCCGATATCGCCGCCACATTGGCCGAAATATTTGACCTTGATTTTCACGACGGCACTAGCTTTTACAAAGAATTGGGATTCAACAATAAGTAGTGGAGAGTGGAGAGTGGAGAGTGGTGAGTGTAAAGGATGCACCGTCATCTTTGGTCACTCACCACTAGCCACTCACCACTCTTCACTATCAGGGAGGTACAGCAATGAATGTAACAGCACTGCAGGAAACCTTTGATTATATTAAGAAAGCGGTTCCGGTTAGGCCTGAGATAGGTATAATTCTCGGCAGCGGGCTGGGAATTTTGGCCACTGAGGCGGAAAATGCCAAAAGGATCCATTATTCGGAACTGCCTAATTTTCCTGTTTCCACTGTAGAGGGACACGAAGGGCAACTGGTTTTTGGGGAACTGGCCCAAAAACAGGTCGTCCTCATGCAGGGGCGATTTCATTTTTACGAGGGATACTCGATGGAACAGGTCGTTTTCCCGATCAGGGTTATGAATATGCTCGGAGTCCGGATGTTGATTGTAACAAATGCCGCCGGGGGTGTAAATCAGGGATTTAATCCGGGAGACCTGATGATAATATCTGACCACATCAACTTAATGGGTACAAACCCGCTAATAGGAGCCAATTATGATGATATTGGGCCGAGGTTCCCGGATATGTCAGAGGCCTATGATGCTGAACTCGTTAAAATTGCTGAGCGGGTTGCCCAGAGAGAGGGTCTGGTATACCGGAAGGGGGTATATGCTGCCCTTACCGGACCGTCTTACGAGACCCCGGCCGAAATAAAATACCTGAGAACAATCGGGGCTGATGCCGTGGGAATGTCTACCATACCTGAGGTAATTATCGCCAATCACGCCGGTATCAGAGTGCTCGGGATTTCTTGTGTGACAAATATGGCCTCCGGGGTACTGTCCCAAAAACTTAACCATAAAGAAGTCATGGAGACAGCAAACCGGGTGCGTGACCAGTTTATCACCCTCGTGAAGGGTGTTTTACAAGAGGTGAACCTACAGTGAGGGCTTATGACATCATCCTGAATAAGAGATCCGGACAGGAGCTGACAGGTGAGGAAATAAAATTTTTGATTGACGGTTATATGTCCGGGGCCGTCCCAGACTATCAAATGGCGGCTGTGGCAATGGCCGTTTTTTTTCGCGGGATGACTTCCCGGGAAACGGCAGACCTGACGATGGCTATTGTTGACTCCGGCGAAAGGGTTGATTTATCCCGTATCTCCGGCCGGAAAGTAGATAAGCACAGTACTGGCGGGGTTGGTGATAAAACAACCCTGGTGGTGGGACCTCTCGTGGCGGCGGCCGGGGCGCCGGTGGCTAAAATGTCGGGCCGGGGGCTGGGACACACCGGGGGCACGATCGATAAACTGGAATCAATCCCTGGATTTAATACCGCCCTCGACAAAGAAACCTTTATTGAACAGGTCAACAGGATTAAAATCGCAATTGGCGGTCAGACCGGAAACCTTGCTCCGGCTGACAAAAAGCTCTATGCCTTGAGAGATGTGACAGCAACTGTTGACAGCATCCCCTTGATTGCAAGCAGTGTGATGAGCAAAAAAATAGCTGCCGGGGCAGATGCGATAGTCTTAGATGTCAAGACCGGCAGCGGCGCTTTTATGAAAACAGTGGATGAAGCTGTCACCCTGGCCAGGGCTATGGTGGAGATCGGCAGCAAGGTGGGCAGACAGACGGTGGCCTTAATTACAGATATGGACCAGCCATTGGGCAGAACTGTTGGAAACGCCCTGGAGGTCATAGAAGCTGTAGAGTGTCTCCGGGGTCAGGGACCCAGCGACCTCCGCGAACTGTGCCTTGAGCTCGGGAGCTATATGGTCTGCCTGGCCGGCCAAGCCGACAGCGCCGGACAGGCCAGAGATATACTGGTGGAAATACTTGATAACGGTCAGGGGTTGGCTAAATTCAAAGAACTGCTGGAGAATCAGGGTGGAGACAGCCGGATTTTAGATGACACTTCGATTCTGCCGGCAGCCCGCAAAACCATTGCGGTTACCGCTCAGGCCGATGGATTCGTAACAGCGATACAGGCTGAGAAAATTGGGGTGGCAGCGATGACATTAGGGGCCGGGAGGGAGACTAAGGATTCTGTCATCGACCTGGCTGTGGGGATTAAGCTGAACAAAAAGGTAGGGGAACAGGTGACAAAAGGGGAGCCGCTGGCAGCCCTTTATGTCAATGATGAAGATAAAGGGACCATAGCTGCGCAGACTGTCCTGGATGCATATTCGATAAGGCCGTTACAGCCGGAAACGCGTAAGCTTGTACTAGGCCTCGTGACCTCCGAAGGGGTGACCATATATTAAATAATATCAATTAGATGCCTATTGGATAAATCCCACGAATAACGCCTCCCGGAAAATGAAATACTGTAATTATGAATTAAGGAACAATTTTCATGAGGGGGCGGCGTTTTATGAAATGTAGGAAGATCTGTTGTTTGCTCATTGTCATTTTTATGTTAGCTGTTCAGATGGGGTCTGCCGGCGCCCAGCCGGTTATCCAGACAACTGCCGAATCTGCTGTTTTGATGGATGCGGCCACAGGTAAAATACTTTTTTCCAAAAACCCCGATAAGGAGCTGCCGCCGGCAAGCGTGACTAAGGTTATGACTCTGTTGGTGGCCCTGGAAGCGGTAGATAAGGGGAAGGCAAAACTAACTGATAAAGTTGAAACCAGTGAAAATGCTTCGAATATGGGCGGTTCCCAGATTTACCTCGAACCGGGAGAAGGAATGCCCTTAAAAACGTTATTAATATCAATCGCTGTCGGCTCGGCCAATGACGCGTGTGTGGCTGTGGCGGAGTATATAGCCGGCTCGCACGAAGCCTATGTTAAGATGATGAATGATAAGGCCGCCGAGCTGGGTTTGAAGCACACGAAGTTTATTAATGCTTACGGCTTGCCGGCCAAGGGGCATTATACTTCAGCCGGCGATTTGGCTGTGATGATGAGGGAAGCAGTCAAATACCCGCTCTTTAATGAAATGACAAAAATCAAGCGTTATGACTTAAGGAATGGGAAATTTATTTTAAACAATACAAACAAACTCCTGTGGTGGTACCGGGGCGCTGAAGGCGGAAAGACCGGTTGGACGAATGAAGCCATGTACTGTCTGGCTTCCACAGCCAAGAGGGATAACCTCAAATTAATTGCTGTTGTGATGGCAACACCGGAACCGAGGAGTCATTTCCGGGAATCGATGAAATTATATAATTACGGTTTCGCCCAATACGAAGCCGTACCGATTGCCGGTTCAGGGCAGTCTATGGGCAAAGTCAGAGTTGGCCAGGGGACGGTTGACTGGATAGACCTTGCGGCCAAACATAATATCAGCGCCGTTGTTAAAAAAGGACAAAAAGATACTGTCACCCACCAGATTTCAATTGAGCCCATAATCAAGGCTCCGGTGGCCAAAGGCCAGGTGCTTGGCGCTGTGACGGTATATGAGAATAAAAAAGAGGTCTTAAAAGTAGACCTTGTCTCAACCAAAGAAATACCGAAAGGGACCGTATTCCGCCACATGTTCCAACTTCTCCGGTCAGTATATTCATACAACCAATAAGAAATGAGGGGCTGTCTCAAGAGGCAGCCTCTTTCAAATTGGAGGTTGGAGGTTAGAAGTTAGAGGTTGGATTAACATGGAATTCGCTTTTGGCGAATTCCCACAGATTGATCTAACCTCCAACTTCCAACCTCTAATTTCTAGTGTGGGAGGGGCTGGTGTGTTACTCCGGGCGGAATATCTAAGCAGGGCTTGTTGGCAAATAACTGTAGGTTGAGGGGATGGCTGTTCGCAACGGCGTTTCTCTTGTTCTCATTGTGCGCCACTAACCTCAGAGCCTGGCGGTGCCTTGGGTTTCACCCGCCCAAGCGACGTCCGTGTCGCTGGGCGGCTCCGCCAGTTTCTAGCGTCCCCATTTTATTACCGGAACCCCAGGCTCTGATTGATACCGGGTATTATGGCGCCCGCCGTTCCGACAAAATGGGGAAACCCCTGGCCCTGCGGCACCGCCAGTCTCTGAGGCAAGTGGCGCAAAAATGGAAACAAAGGAAACCCCTTATGCGAACAGCCATCCCCTCTGACTTTGAGCATTTGCCAACAAGCCAGTCGGGTTGGCCCTCCGGAACACACCAGCCCCTCGTGTGCCAAAAATGAAAAAGGCCGCCTCTTTAAGACAGCCGTCGCGGGGAGGGAGAAGAAAAAATAATGATTTTCCCACCTCTGACATCTGACGACCGACCTCCAGTTTCGGCGGCCTTCGCCATCTTCAAACATGCTGGGACTCCCTGCCTGGCAGCCTCAGCTTGGCAGCAAGATTCGTGACGACGGCAGCACAGGGAAAACCGCACGCCACCCCACCCCTTCTAGCATAAAAAAAACCCTCGAAGCAATACTGCGTTCAGGAGAAAAAGATAAGCTTTTGGCCGCTTTGTGTGGCTGTTAGTATATATGTCCACGCCCGAGGGCTATTGATTTCGGTCGGGCAGCCAGTAACTGACAAACTATAGAAGCTTATCGGTACTCAAAAGCTGGACCGAAATAAAACTTGGGTTAGAAGGAATTGATTTTAAAAAGAAGGTAATGAACAGAAGAATGAGATTTATGAAATAGGGGTGGATTATGAACAAAGAAAAGGTTACCTGGATTACTAAGAAGATTAAAAGAGGAAATAGTTTTTTCCTCTTTAAGTGTTTTACTTGGGTATTGGTAGCTTAAAATCCTGACACCATAAATATCCGCTTTTTGCATTCTTACGCAAATCCTTCAAAAAAATGTCATATGCCCGGATGCGGTCAATTGCTCCATCATGGAATGCAACAGCTAAATCTAGCATTATAAGAGCACCACGAGTACCACCTTCTTTATGGTACTTCTTTAGACGAGTCCTTCCTTTGTCATGAAGAGCACCTTGAATTATGAGTCTACCAAGGTGAAATAACTCCGTTCTGGAAACTGTAAAATAAACGTTAGCCGGAATCTTTTTATCTTTCCTCTTAGATTCATTCTCTGTTTCATTTTTTTTATTTCGCCAACTTATTCTATTTACGATATCATCAACAATTCTGAAATCATCTACAGTTAGTTTATTTTGTGCCAGTATTTGGTTCGCAACAACCACCTGAACCCCTTCTTCTACGTCTTTTGGGGCTATTCTTTCTATCCCCTCGGTAGAGTCTCCGGCGGTTCTTTGACATAAATTATCGTAGGCATGTTTGAGTATTTCTATATACCGTCTGACAATACCATTCGAAAAGTAACTAGCTAATATAAACGCCCTCTCATTTTCGAAAATATCTAGTGGACTGCTTCGCTCAAAAGGTTTTCCAAATGCAAAAGAGATTCTTTTGCGAGTTAATTCTTCATAAAACCCGATATAGTCATCGGATAACTCGTCTAAATGGAGATACTCCATAATTGCATCATGACCTGCATCGAAATTAAAGCTATCACCTAAGTTTTTTGAAGGATAATAGGTTACTGGAGAAGGGTAGACCGATGCACAGAAATATGCAGTATTTTGTTTGGTATCATCACCAAAAGCACCACGAATCAACTTTAACAACCGGAATACTTCGACCTGTGCCTCCTTGGAGACTTCAGAACACTCATCGAGAAGTACAAACGAATATCGATGGTTAAGTACCTGTTTTAATTGATAAAAAAACGATATTATAAAGGTAGATGCGTTTTCGTGAGCAAGGTTTTTCCCTACAAATTGAATCTCAGTTTCTTCAATCGTTTTAATCATTTCCTCAAAAGTCATCTGCACAGCAAATACTTGACCTTTAGCATTACCTTTGACTTTACCCAAATTTTGAAGAGTATCAGACTCTTTTTCTAAAATCATATCGGGATTATATGTAAGTTTGCTTAGCAGTGTTTTGTGTATATCCTTCAGTTTGGAAATAATTTTATCGAGATTCTCCTGTTCATTGAGCCCAAACATCTGAGCTATGCGTTTAAGAGCTTTTAATCCCTCTGGGTTGCCTGCAAGTTCAACTTTTCCCCTGTTTTTTTCGAGCACATCTATAGAAGTGAGGACAATATTTGCGTATAAATGGATTCTAAATAAGGACAAATCATTTTCGACCCATTCAGAAACGCTTGCCAAAGAAACATATACTGGGAGAATCCTTCTCTCTCCAAATGTATCTAGGCACTTCTCGTTAACCATCTTTAATATATGTGTTTTTCCTGTTCCCCTAATGCCCTCAATCAAATAGTTCTGCCCAGTTTCTCCAATGAATTTATCAATGTCGAAACCAGGGTTAGTATGAGTTATGGGAAAAAAACCCCCAGCTTGGGCATCATGATTAAAAAACTCACGTTTTATATTAACTGCAGGCACTTAAATACCTCCCTAACCTATTTAATAGGATTTATATTTCATTATATAACAAATTAAATTATCTCTCAAACCAAAGTTTTATATCCTCTAAAGGTTTGGGAGTCTATTTACTAATGCATATAAGAAATAAGGGCATTCCTTTCGTTTTAATACTCTGATGTGCCGACATAAAACCAATTCAAGCTAACATTTTACCTTTAGTCAGGGAGGAAATAAAAAGAGGTGACATTAAAAGATTGCTGAACCAGGCCGGAGGGCTGCTGATTTCGGTCGGGGCTGCTAGTAACTGTCATAATATAGAACAAGCTTTATCAGCCCTAAAAAGCTGGACCGAAATAAAACTTGGGTTAGAAGGAATTGATTTTGAAAAGAAGGTAACGAACAGAAGAATGAGATTCATGAAATAGAGGTGGATTATGAAAAAAGAAAAGGTTTGCAGGAAAAAAATAACATAATGTCGAAATTATTCCTGTATCAATTATAAATCATTTCGGGAGAGGATTACTGTGAGTTTAATAAACAATATTGATGAGATAACCCTAGGAGTCAGATTTTCTAAATCGTTTAGGGTTATGGATATCTCAGGAGAAATTATAGATGATGTTCTTTATAGTAAAGGGTCCCCGTTGTTTAAAAAATATGAAAATCTAGACCGAAGAGGAGCAGCAATAATTCTAAATAACAAATCTATAGACCAGGATTATTTTAAAATAACACCAAGTGACATTATTTTAAATGTTTTAGTAGATGATGATTTCCATAAAAAATTTTCTTGGATAAAAGAAAAAATCATGCCTTATCTTAAAAAGGACCTATTTACTAGTTTTAATATTAGAAACATAATGAGAATCGGAATTGTTTTTTCTCATAAAGTACCTGGCATTTCTGAACTTGGTAATTTAGTATCAGTTTTTACAAATGGTCATATCGATAAAGCAAATAACGTCAATTTTATTTTTTCAAAGAAATATGATGCTAGAGTTTATCTTTATAGAGACGATTCAACTGATTATAAGAATTGTATATACTCGTTTACGCAATTGGAAGACGGATACAAAGTCAGCCTGGATTATCAGTACTTTTTCAATCCGATGATGGAGGACCTTAGACAATGTTTTGGTGAGACTATTTTACGAGATGCCCGTAATTTTTTAGAAAAAGACTTTTACGAATGGGTTGAAAAATATGTCAAGGAATAGAAATAAAAATAAGTTGTTTGAAAAACTGGCTTTACAAAGCGACAAAGAACATTCATATAAACGTATTTTGAAGTCTCGAGATCCTTCAATTGATGTAACAGCCCGAGAACGATTGGATTTAGGGTTCACTGATTATTCTCCGACCGACGAGGAAATGAACCAAACTGACGAGATTTGTACTAGTAAAGCCCCCTTCTTTTATAAAATCATTGATTACATAAAGAATCACAAGGCAGGGACAATAATTGTTGGTATTGTTACAACGGTTATCTTGTTTCTGCCCTGTCTAAGTGTCAAGGAGTTGCTCATGTTGCGTGACCGTTTACATGTGTGTTAATATTTTCCCTGGGAGTAAATTTTGGAGGGAAAA